>JBDTYE010000104.1:0-10989 GCA_040005895.1 Actinomycetota bacterium
ACGGCGGCGGCGCCCTCCGGCTGCGCGCGGGGGTGACGAATGGCCGCGTCTATGCCGGCGAGTTCGGGCCGCCGTTCCGTCGGACCTTCTCTGTCAAGGGCGATGCCGTGAACTTGGCCGCGCGACTGATGGCCCGAGCCGGCGAGGCCGAGGTGTACGCCGCTGAATCAGTCCTCGCGCAAGCGCGGACTGCCTATGCGACCGAACTCCTGCCGCCCCTGCTGGTCAAAGGGAAGCTCCGACCCGTGACTGTGCATCGCGTCAAGCGCGCGCTGGGAGCAGACGCGAGCGCGCCGCGATTCGAGCTGCCTTTCGCCGGGCGAGAGCAGGAATTGTCGGACTTGTGGAGCGCTCTCGAGACGACCCGTCTCGGGACCGGACAGGTATGGGAGATCTCGGGCGAGGCGGGCATCGGCAAGTCCCGTTTGCTGGCGGAATTCACTGCTGGCATCGCTGGCGCAGCCGTGTTGCGGGTCGAGTGCGATCAGTACCATTCGACTACCCCTTACGCACCGTTCCGGCGGTTGCTGCGCAGGCTCACCGGCATCGCCGAGGACGCGGACGCTGAAGCCGCCGGCCGGATGCTGCTCGACGTCGTACATCGGGCTGCTCCGAGCCTGCTCCCGTGGACCCCGTTGCTGGCGGCGGTACTGGACGCCAGTGTTGCGCCGACCGCGGAGGCGGATGCTCTCGAGGCGACATTCCGCAAGACCCGCCAGGAGGAGCAGGCGGTGCGATTGCTGGAGACCCTCGTCCCGGGCCCGCTCGTTCTGCTGATCGAGGACGCGCATTTGATGGACGAGGCGTCCGTCGATCTGCTTTCACAGATCGCCGTGCGATCCACGGAGCGTTCCTGGCTGGTCGTCACGACAACGCGGACGAGTGTCGACGGAGGGCCGGTTTCCGAACTCGTCTCCTACCGGATGCGGCTGGCGCCGCTGGATGTTGCCGACGTCGAATCAGTCGTCAAGCGGGCGACCGAGGAAACGCCGATGTCCCCGTACGAGACCTCCATGTTGGTACGCCGCGCCGGCGGCAACCCGCTGTTCGTACAGGAACTTCTCGCCGCGACGAGAGCCGGTAGCACCCTTGCCGCGTTGCCTGACTCGATCGAAGGCCTCATCGCCGTACAGGTGGATGCGTTGCAGCCGCTGGAACGCCGCGTGCTGCGGGTTGCCTCAGTGCTCGGGATGCGTATCGAGCGGCAGGTTCTCGACGAGGTGCTGCTCGCGGAGGGACTATCCGGCGAGGCCCTCCGCGGGAGTCTGCGCGGTTTTCTCGACGCTGATGGGGAGACATTGCGGTTTCGGCACACACTCGTTCGCGATACGGCGTACGAAGGATTGCCCTACAGCCGCCGCATGCTGCTGCACGGTTTGGCCGGCGCGGCAATCGAGCGCAACGCAGGCGATCGCGCCAACAACGCCGCCGACCTGTTGTCACTACACTTCCTGCACGCGCGAAACTTCGACGCGGCCTGGCGCTATGCGTGTGTCGCGGCGGACCGAGCGCGGGAGGTCCATGCCCAGGTCGAGGCTGCCGAGTTCTACGAACGGGCGTTGGATGCAGCCAAGGGGCTCGGACGCAGCTTCGATCCGCAGGCCGCCCGTGTCACCGAAGCGCTGGGGGACGCGCGGTACAAGCTGGGGGAGTTCCCGAAAGCTGCTGCGGCGTATCGATCCTCGAGGGCGCTGTCAGCGTCTGAGGTCGATCTCGCGCGCCTGTGTTACAAGTGCTCGCTGGTTGCCGACCGCACCGGGCACTACCGGAACGCGCTGGCGTGGCTGTCGCGAGCCCAGCGGCTCTTGCAGGTCAGCACCGACGATGCCGCACCCAGGTTACGTGCCGAATGCAGGGCGCAATACGGGCTGATCCGGCATTGGCAGGGCCGTGACGTCGATGCCGCCGGGGCTCTGCGGGAAGCGGTGAGTCTGGCCGAGCACGCGGCGGCGGACGACGCCGTGGCAACGGCGCTGGTGTGGCTCGACAACTGCGAGATGACGCTCGGCACGTCGGCGTCCGGCGAACATGCATTGCGGGCACTGGCCATCTGGCGGCGGATGGGCAACCACCCTTGGGAGGAGGCCCGGGTGTTGAACCAGCTTGGGATTCGCGCGTACTTCGAAGGTCGCTGGGATCTTGCGGTCGATTTCTACAGCCAGTCCAAGGACGCCTGCGCCCGGGCCGGCGATCAGTTCACCGACGCCGTGGAATCGGGCAACATGGCGGAAGTCCTTTCCGACCAGGGCCGCCTCACCGAGGCGGAGCCTCTGCTGCGGGAGGCTTTGCGCGTCTGGCGCGCGGCCGGTGCACCCTCGTTCGTCGCGTTCGGCAAGAGTCAGCTAGGCCGGCTCGCTGCGCGCGACGCGCGCTTCGGTGAGGCGCTCGAACTGCTCAACTCCGCACGTTCGGACTACTCCCGCGACGGCGAGCACGCCGAGGTGCTGGAGAGCGACGCGAGGCTGGCCGAATGCCTGTTGCTGAAAGGGGATTTCCGGACTGCTCTGAAGAGCGCGGATGCTGCGCTCGAAGGCGTGACTTCGGCGCGCCGCACCTTGCCGCAGGTTCCGCTGCTGCAGCGGGTCCGCGGTCTTGCGCTTGCGCACGTCGGCGAGTACGACGCGGCTCTCGACGCGTTGGCGTTGAGCCTCCAGGGTGCGCACGAACGCGGTGCCCGGCATGAAGCCGCCTGGACCATGCAGGCGATTTCAGAGGTTCACCGGGCCGCCGGCATGCCCGGTGACGAGGACATGTCGGCGCGTCAGCTTGCGCTCTTCGAACAACTCGGGATTGTGAGTGTCGCCGGCCCGGGATGGGTCGGGGCCGGCTGAGCTACCAGAGTTTCGGGTCTGCCCTGCCTGCCTGGAATGGGATCGAGACCTGCACGATCTCGCTGCCGGCCTTCTTGGCTCGCGACATGACGCAGGGGTTGGCCGGCGCGAGCCCGGCGGTTCCGCACGTCGGCAGGATGCCCTCGTACTCATTGGTCACCGAATTGAATGTCGGAGTGCCGCCACGATCGGTCACCCAGTTTCCCCAGGGCGCCGCGAAACACACGATGAAGAGCGGGGTGCCGTTGTTGGGCGCGAGGTTCACGAGGTACTTGTCGAAGGTGAGCGTCACCGTCTTGTCCCGGTGATCGACGACGACCCGGACGACCTCCATGCCCGCTGGCTGGTTGCTGGGTCGGCAGGTGGTGCCGGCCAACGAGTCGAGGCCGATGGCCAGCTCGAGCTGATCGATCGTTGCCGCGGACGAAGCCTCGACGCTGGCGTTGGTGTGCGCGCCGCTACCGGCGGCGGAGCAGGTGACGGCTGCTTGGCACGTAGTCAGCACTTGAACGACGTCGAACGGACCGGAGTCCTGCGAGGTCGACAGCGATACTTGATAACTGCCGAAGGTCCAGGTCGCCGAACCGCGGAGCCGGTATCCGGTCCCCAGATGCGCCGCGGTCAGCCCCGAGTTGCACGACGAGGTTCCGAACGTCGCCAGGCCGGCCACTGATGCGGCGCTGGTCGTGCCGCCGAGGCTGGGATCACCGAAGTTGGCGTCTGCGCCCAGTGTGACCTGCGCGTTTCCGATGGTCACGGCGCTGCCCTGTGCCGAAACCACCTGGACGCTCGGCGCGGGACACATGTACGAGGTCGATGAAGTCGTGGAGGCCTGCACGCTGGATGGTTGGGTGACGAACTGCAGGTGATCGGGAAAACCGACCAGCACCTGCGGTTGGTTTGCCGTGATGGCGAAGTCGTTGCCGCTACCGGAGAAGTCGTTCGACTGCTTGACCGCCGTCTTCCACGTGTAGACGCCGGTCGTCGCCGGGGTGTCCGCGACAATGGAGACCGCGATCGACTGCCCCGGTGCGAGTCCACCTGAAGCGACAGTGCTCCGCAGTTGGACCAGGCCGTTGGTCACCGGCTGGCTGACGAACCATCCCGGCGCCGACACGTCGGCCGAAACCGCGGCAAAGGCCGCGTCCACCTGGATGTTCGCCGAACCCAGCGATTGCTGACTGGCCTTCGTACAGCCGGCTGTCTGTGCGCCGCAGTTGGTCAATGTGAAAGCGAAAACCTGATGCGGCGCCGCTGCGTCGACTGCTCCGGGGGCGACGGATGAGGTGAAGAACTTCGTCGAGGGGGCGGCCTGCGCCGGGGCTTCGACGATGGTCATACCGGCCGCGACGAGGAAGACGGCCGCCAGCCGCGTAGTCCTGCCGAAACCGCGAAGTTGCGTCCGCCGTCGACTCATCTATTCTCCCCTTGCTTTCGACCACTGCCCCAGAACCAAACGTGGAGCGCCAGCGTCCGCGCCGACACTCCAAAGACCCCTCCGTTATATGGCAAATACCTGCCCGTGACCATCCCTGTTGAAAGCCGGCACCTGCTTTTCCGGTGCGACTCGTGACGTATGTCCTGAAAGCCCGAAATCGCGCGTCACGACCGGCATTGGGGCTGTGTCGCGGCTGAAACGAGGGTTACTGTGCCGCATGCGGATCGTCGTACTCGGTGCGGGTTTCGGTGGCCTGGAGTTGACCACCCTGTTGTCGGAGGAATTCGGCGATCAGCTTGACCTGGTGCTCATCGACCAGGCCGATGGCTTCGTCTTCGGTTTCTCCAAACTCGACGTGATGTTCGGCCGCGCGACCGCGCAGGAGGTCTTCCACCGGTACGCCGACCTGGTCAAGCCAGGCGTCCGGTTCACTCAGGCGACCATCACATCCATAGATCCGGCGTTGAAGCGCGTGACCACCGACACCGGCAGTTTCGATGCCGACATCCTGGTGGTCGCGTTGGGCGCCGATCTTGATCCGGCGGCGACTCCGGGGCTGGTCGAGGGGGGTCACGAGTTCTACACGAACGCCGGTGCCTTCGCCGTGCGCGAGGTGCTGGCGCAGTTCCCCGGAGGCCGCGTCATCGTCGGCGTCACCGCAACCCCGTTCAAGTGCCCGCCGGCTCCTAGCGAGACGGCCCTACTCGTGCACGAACTCCTGCGCGAACGCGCCCTGCTGGAGAGCTCGAGAGTGGACCTGGTAATGCCGGTGAGCGTTCCCATCCCGCCGTCAGAGGACGCATCGGCGGCCTTGCTCGAAGCTTTCGCCGAACGGGGCATCGGCTGGCATCCGGACCGCCTCGTCCGCGCCCTCGACCCCGAGCGCAGGATCGCCATCCTGGACGACGGCCAAGAGCTGGCATACGACCTCTTTCTCGGCATCCCGGTCCACCACGCTCCCGCAGTCGTGCTCGATTCGGGGCTGACGGTCGAAGGCTGGATCCCGGTCGACCCGCTCACCCTGCAGACGAACTTCCCCGGTGTCTACGCCGTCGGCGACGTCACGAGTGTCGGCACGCCGAAGGCGGGGGTTTTCGCCGAGGGACAGGCCGTCGTCGTCGCTGCCGCGATCGCGGCGCAACTGCGCGGGAGCGAGTCGCCGTCGACCTACGACGGCCGTGGCATCTGCTATGTGGAGTTCGGCCGGAACTCGGTTGCCAAGGTCGACGTCACCTTCCGCAGCGGCGATGCGCCGATCGGCCGGCTGGAGGGACCGAGCGGGGACCTGGCCACCGAAAAGGTGCTGTTCGCATCAAGCCGGATCCGGCGGTGGTTCGATCAGCCAGGCGCCGGATAGGGCGGCCCGACACCGGCGGGCCGGACCGAACGGGCAGCGATGGTCGCATCATCAGCCGCAAGGCGTCATCGCGTACGCCGCCCGGCAGAGTCGTGTGGCCGCGGGCTCGGGGACTTCGGTCCCTGGCACGGTGCCGCATATCGGCGCACCGTCCCTGTCATGACCAACAGGTACGCAACAGCGACCGGCGACCCGTGTCCGCGCACTGAGCGCGCGGACGGCTTCGTACAAGGCGATGGCGCCTGCCACTCGTGCGGGCTCGGCGCTGCGTGCCCACTGTACGACCCCTGGGCAGCGGATCGATCCGGGGAAGAACTCGTCTGCCGGGACGAAAGACCCCGCCCTTAGTGACTCGCGGCTCTCCCGCAGCGCTTCCCCGCGCGGCAGCCTGGTAGGTGTTCCTACCTGGACGAGATGACGTGAGGTGCAGCGATGCCGAAGTGGGCCTGTGTAGACGGCAATGACGCGGCGGCGATGGTTGCCTACGCGCTCTCCGACGTGATGGCGATCTATCCGATCACGCCGGCTTCCCCGATGGGAGAGTCGGCGGACGCCTGGTCGGCCGCCAAGCGTGTCAACATCTGGGGCCAGGTTCCACAGGTAGTCGAGATGCAGAGCGAGGGTGGCGCCGCCGGCGTACTCCACGGCGCCGTGACCACCGGAGTGCTCGGAACGACCTTCACGTCGTCCCAGGGCCTGCTGCTGATGCTTCCCGACATGTTCAAGATCGCCGGCGAGCTGACCCCCGCCGTGATCCACGTCGCCGCGCGCACGCTCGCGACGCACGCCCTGTCGATCTTCGGCGACCACAGCGACGTGATGGCGGCCCGCAGCACCGGCTGGGCGATGCTGTGCGCCTCCAGCGTCCAGGAAGCGCACGACTTCGCCCTCGTCGCACACGCCGCCTCACTGCGGTCGCGCATCCCGTTCATGCACTTCTTCGACGGCTTCCGGACGTCGCACGAAATCGACCGCATCGCCTTGCTGGACGAGAAGGACTACCGGGCGCTGGTCGACGAGGATGACGTCACCGCGCACCGCGCTCGCGGGCTTTCCCCCGAGCACCCGGTGCTTCGCGGCACCGCACAGAACCCGGACGTGTTCTTCCAGGCGCGCGAAGCTTCCACGCCGTACCACGCAGCAGTGCCCGAGATCGTCACCGAGCTCTTCACCGCCCTGCGAGACCGCACGGGGCGCGCGTACGGCCTCGTCGAGTACGCCGGCGCACCGGACGCCGAGCGCGTGCTCGTCATCATGGGCTCGGGAGCAGGCGCGGTCTCCGAAACAGTCGACGCCATGTGCGCGAGCGGCGAGAAGGTCGGTTTCATCACGATCCGCCTGTTCCGCCCGTTCCCCGTCGCGGCGTTCCTTGCGGCGCTGCCGGCGAGCACCACGCGCATCGCCGTCATGGACCGGACAAAGGAGCCTGGGGCGGTCGGCGACCCGCTGTTCCAGGACGTCGTGACCTGCCTGGCCGAAGCAGGCTACGTCGGTATCGACGTCATCGCGGCCCGCTACGGCTTGTCCTCCAAGGAGTTCACGCCGCCGATGGTGAAGGCGGTCTACGACGAACTCGCGACTCCGCGGCCGCGCCGCCGGCTGACGGTCGGCATCGTCGATGACGTCAGCGGGACGAGTGTGCTGCCGGACGAGTCGTTCACGATCGACACCGCGGGCGTCACCAGTGCGGTCTTCTTCGGCCTGGGCGCCGACGGAACCGTCGGGGCCAACAAGATGGCAGTCAAGATCGTCGGCGACCAGGGCGACCGGTACGCGCAGGGCTACTTCGTGTACGACTCGAAGAAGTCCGGCTCGATGACCGTGTCCCACCTGCGGTTCTCGCCGAAGCCGATCCGGTCGACGTACCTGGTCGACAACGCCAACTTCGTGGCCTGCCACCAGTTCTCGCTGCTCGCACACGCCGACGTTCTCGGTGTGGCCGCCGACGGCGCGACGTTCCTGCTCAACACCCGGCACGGCCCCGACGAGATCTGGGACCACCTCACGTCCGAGGTGCAGCAGCAGATCCTCGACAAGGGGCTGCGGTTCTTCGTCGTCGACGCGCGCAAGGTCGCGCACGACGTCGGTCTCGGCAGCCGGATCAACTCGGTGATGCAGCCTTGCTTCTTCGCGCTGTCCGGCATCCTGCCGCGCGAGCAGGCGATAGAGGCGCTGCGCATCAGTGTTTCCAAGGCCTACAAGTCCAAGGGCCCGAAGATCGTGGCGAGCAACATGGCCGCGATCGACCAGGCCATCGGCGGCCTCTGCGAGGTCACCGTGCCCGCCCTCGCCACCTCCCTGGTCGGCCGCCGGCAAGCCGTCGCGGCCGGAGCGCCGGACTTCGTGCGGGACGTCACCGCAGCGATGCTCGCGGGCCGGGGAGACCTGTTGCCCGTGAGTGCCCTGCCGGCGGACGGCACGTTCCCGACCGGAACCGCGAAGTACGAGAAGCGCGCGCTGGCCGAGCAGATCCCTGTGTGGGACACGTCGCTGTGCATCGACTGCGGCAAGTGCACGATCGTCTGCCCGCATGCGGCCATCCGGATGAAGGCGTACGACCCGGCGCTGGCGGGCGACCTGTTGCACAAGCCGTTCCGCGGCACCGAGTTGGCCCTGACGATCCAGGTCTCCGCCGACGACTGCACCGGCTGCGGTGTCTGTGTCGACGTCTGCCCGGCCCGCGACAAGACGAACATCTCGCACAAGGCGCTCGACATGACGCCGGCGAGCGAACACCCCGCCAGCGAACGTGCGGCCTGGGACGCCTTCCTGGCGCTGCCGGAAACCGACCGCGACGTGCTTGGGCACGACACCGTCAAGGGTTCGCAGCTGCTCGAGCCGCTGTTCGAGTTCTCCGGCGCGTGCTCGGGCTGCGGTGAGACGCCGTACGTCAAGCTCCTCACCCAGCTGTTCGGGGACCGCATGCTCGTCGCGAATGCCACCGGCTGCTCGTCGATCTTCGGCGGCAACCTGCCGACGACGCCGTACGCCAGCAACGCCGAAGGTCGCGGTCCGGCCTGGAGCAACTCGCTGTTCGAGGACAACGCGGAGTTCGGACTCGGCATGCGCGTCGCATCCGACCAGCGCTGTGCTCTAGCTGCCAGTCTGCTGAGCGGGCTGTCGGGCGTGGTCGGCGAACTCGCCGCAGAGATTCTGGCGGCCGACCAGAACGACGAGCCCGGCATCCAGCGTCAGCGCAAGCGGGTAATCGCTCTGCGCGAGCTGCTGGCGACGATCGATTCAGCCGAGGCGAAGCAGCTGGCGGTCATGGCGGACGACCTGGTACGCCGCAGCGTCTGGATCGTCGGCGGTGACGGCTGGGCCTACGACATCGGCTACGGCGGGCTCGATCACGTGCTCGCATCAGGGGCCAACGTCAACGTCCTGGTGCTCGACACCGAGGTCTACTCCAACACCGGCGGTCAGGCGTCCAAGGCGACACCGCGCGGCGCCGTCGCGAAGTTCGCGGCGTCGGGCAAGGCCACCGCGAAGAAGGACCTCGGTCTCATCGCGATGACCTACGGCAACGTGTACGTGGCCCGGGTCGCTCTCGGCGCGAACGACGTACAGACGGTCCGTGCGCTGCTCGAAGCCGAGGCCTGGGACGGCCCCAGCCTGGTCATCGCCTACGCCACGTGCATCGCACACGGCGTCGAGATGAGCACGTCGATGACGCACCAGAAGGACGCGGTGAAGAGCGGCTACTGGCCGTTGTTCCGCTACAACCCGGACAACGACAAGCCGATGAAGCTCGACTCCGGCGAGCCGTCCATCAAGATGGCCGACTTCGCGCTGACGGAAACCCGGTTCTCCGCCCTGGCACGCAGCTCGCCGGAGCACTCCGCCGAGCTGCTGGTGATGGCGCAGGCCGACGTCGACGAACGCTGGCACCGTTACCAGCGCCTCGCCGAGGTCGACCACGAGGCCAAGCCCGAACAGGTCTGACGTCGGCTACGTATCGGCAGTGAACGTTCGCAACCAGATGCTCCGGATCGCCGGTGGTTGACCCGAGACGGCCAACACATGCGGTCGACCGCCCTTCTGCTCGCGACTGGTGTGAAACGTCGTACGGAAATGCAGGCCTGCTGAGCGTGGCCTGTGTACGAAGATTCACACAAGTGCGCCGTGCGGCGCGCCGACAAGCTCGCTCAGGCGGTGAGCTGGACCTCTACCAGTTCGAGGTCGGCGGTGCGGTGCAGGGTCGAGACGTCGCCGCACTCCGGGCAGACCGCCACGGACGTGGTCACCAGGTCATCGTGTCCGAGCACGCCGTCGAAGCCGCAAGGGCATGCCAGGTGTACGTCGAACATCTCGGCTTCGAGGGTCGCGCCGGCAGCGCAGCCCGTAGCCGTCAAAGCCGAAAAGGCCTGCCGCAGACCGGCTTCCGGAATGCTGGAGGCGTACCTGACTCGGACCGATTCGATCGGCTGACCGACAGCGCGGCGTTCGCACTCGGCCACGAGTTCGGCGACGAGCGAGACCTCATGCATCGCTCGGCTCCGTGAATGGGGCAGCGATCGAGTCACACCAGTGCGAGGAGATCAGCGCGGCGACGGCATCGATGACGGCAGGCAACGCGGCCTCGACCGCAGCCGAGAGCTCGGTGCCGGCGTCCATCGAGGCAACGCCGCAGCTGACCATGTAGACCTCGGGCGCGCGTCCGTACAACTCGGCGGCCAGCGCGACGAGGGTGGGCGGGTCGATGTGGTGGGACCAGGTCGTTGCGCCCCAGCGCAGTGGTCGACCTTGTTGACGGTCACCGTTCCGGCAGGCGCCGCGCTCGTGGCGTCGACGAGCACCACCACCGTCGCGGCGCTGATGTCGAGCGCGAGTTCGGGTGTCAGCTGGTGCCGCTGCAACACGAGCACGCCGTCGAGTCGTGGGTCGGAGCCGAGGGTCTCGGCGGCATGCCAGCCGAGGCCGTCGTCGCTGCGCAGCGGATTGCCGTAGCCGACAACGAGAGGTCCCGCGGTCACCGCTTCAATTCCTGGAGGACCGAGCCATCCGGCCCGATGAGCTGTAGGTGCAGCGCCATCTCGCCGATCGCGTGGGTCGAGCACGACAGGCACGGGTCGTAGCAGCGGATGACGGCCTCGACCCGGTTGAGCATCGGTTCGGTCAGCTCCGCACTCTTCACGTAGTGCTGCGCCACCTGCTTGACGCTGCGGTTCATCGCGAGGTTGTTGTGGCCGGTCGCAATCACCAGGTTGGCCCACTGCACGATGCCGTCGTCGTCGACCTTGTAGTGGTGGAGCAGCGTGCCGCGCGGTGCCTCGGAAACGCCGATGCCCTGGTTGCTGTTGATACCGGCGAAGGAGCGCACCCGTGGGGAGAGGATGTCCGGCCCGGCGAGCAGCTGCTCG
>JBDTYE010000105.1:0-10971 GCA_040005895.1 Actinomycetota bacterium
GTCGTCGTCAGTGAGTGGGTCGAGCTCGCTCGCAGCCTCTCGACCGACGACTCGCCCAAGTTCGTCAACGGCATGCTCGCTCGCATCCTCGAACTCAAACCCTCGCTGATCTAGCCGGCGCCAGCATCGACCGAGCCGAGCCAGCCCCGGAACAGCAAGAAACCGCAGCCCACCCCTGCGCTGCGGTTCCTCTTGCGATGGTTCCCCCGAGCTAGACCAGCTCCTCCATCGCCCTTCGGGCGTCTGCCCCCAGTACGCCCCAGTGGATCAGCTGTTCGGTGAGTTGCGACGGTGACTCGTCGTAGATGACGGCGAGTGACCGCAGGTCTTCGTGCCGGATCGAGAGCACCCGGCCGTTGTAATCACCGCGCTGGCTCTGGATGGTTGCGGCGTACCGTGCCAGCGGAGCGGCGCGCTCGGCCGGCACCCGCTGCAGCTTCTCCAGGTCGATGATCAGGCGCGGCGGCGGCTCCATGTTGGGGACGTTGCTCGCGTCCGGGAGCAGCTCGGCGACCGGCACTCCGTAGAACTCGGCGAGTTCGGCGAGTCGCTGCACGGTGACGGCGCGGTCGCCGCGCTCGTAGGAACCCACGACGACGGCTTTCCAGCGGCCTTGTGACTTTTCTTCGACCCCGTGCAGGGACAGGCCCTGCTGCGTGCGGATCGCGCGCAGACGCCCACCCAGCGCCTTGGCGTACTCGGACATCCGGCCTACTCCTCGTCGTTCGCCACGCCAGGCGGCGTGAGAGCGGACAACGCGGGCGCCGGTCTCACCATTTGCTCCACCGGGGCTACACCGCCGAAACGGTGTCGGTGACCGAGAGCACCCCGGGATCACAGCTTTCGCCGCGCTCGTCTCCTTGCGGGGACGATTACAGACAGTGACGTTAGGGCCGAGTGTGGGGTCGGTCAAGCACAACGAGTAACTAGATTCCAAGATAGTCACAAGGATGTCACCCTGCGTCCGCCCGGCTGACGACGCTGCGTCTGTCGTCAGGACTCGCCGGCGACGAGTGTCGCCACGGCGCCGGCCGGCAGAACGCAGACCGCACACCGCCGCGTTACTGCGTGGCTCACCGGCGTGGTCTGCTGCTACCGTTGCTGCGCCGCCCGTCCCCGGGTGACTTCCCCGCACAGCTCCTTTAAGACCCGTCCTGTGAGGCGGGGAAGGAGGTACCGGTGGCTGCTGTCCCCGCGTCCCGACCCGCTTCCGGCGATCTCGCCGCTGCCCGCGAGGTCCTCGACGAAGCTGACATACAGCGCGCACTCACGCGCATCTCGCACGAGATCCTCGAGCGGACCAAGGGTGGCCGCGACGTCGTACTGCTCGGTATCCCGACCCGAGGAGTTGCCCTCGCCCAGCGGCTGGCGGCGCGCATCGGCGACGTCGAGGGGGTTCCGGTGCCCGTCGGCTCGCTGGACGCGACCATGTACCGCGACGACCTGCGGCTGCGAAAGCCGCGCCCGCTCGCCGAGACCGAGGTGCCCGGGGGCAGCGTGGATGGACTGGTCGTCGTACTCGTCGACGATGTGCTGTTCTCCGGCCGGACGGTTCGCTCGGCACTCGACGCGCTCGGCGACTACGGCCGGCCGCACGCGGTGCAGCTGGCGGTCCTCGTCGACCGCGGCCACCGCCAGCTGCCGATCCGGGCCGACTACGTCGGCAAGAACCTCCCGACCAGCCTGCGCGAGACGGTCCAGGTGCTGCTCGCCGAGTACGACGGCCGCGACGCGGTCTTGCTCGGGCCGGCCGCCGACCAGGGAGCCATGCAGTGAAACGTCACCTGCTGTCCGCCGCGGACCTCTCCCTCGACGACGCGCTGCTGATCCTCGACGCCGCGGGCCAGCTGGCACGGGTCTCCGACCGCGCCATCAAGAGGCTCCCGACCCTGCGTGGCCGCACCGTCGTCAACCTTTTCTACGAGGACTCCACCCGCACCCGGCTCAGCTTCGAGGTGGCGGCGAAGCGGCTGTCCGCTGACGTCGTCACGTTCTCCGCCAAGGGATCCAGCGTCTCCAAGGGCGAGAGCCTCAAGGACACCGCGCTGACACTGGAGGCGATGGGGGCCGACGCCGTCGTGTGCCGGCACCACGCCAGCGGCGCCCCCCACCGGCTCGCCGACTGGATCCAGGGCAGCGTCGTCAACGCGGGCGACGGCACCCACGAGCACCCGACGCAGGCGCTGCTCGACGCGTTCACGATGCGGGCGCGGATGGGCCGCCTCGAGGGCCTGCGCGTGGCGATCATCGGCGACATCCTGCACAGCCGGGTCGCCCGGTCGAATGTGCTGCTTCTGCACACCCTGGGCGCCGACGTGACGCTGGTCGCGCCGCCGACGCTGCTGCCCGTCGGAATCGAGGGCTGGCCGGTGCAGGTGAGCTACGACATCGATTCTGTGCTGCCCAAGAGCGACGTCGTGATGATGCTGCGGGTACAGCGGGAGCGGATGGGTGCGGCCTTCTTCCCCAGCGCCCGCGAATACAGCCGGCGCTACGGCCTGGACCGCGACCGGATGGCGATGCTGGCCGACGACACGATCGTCATGCACCCAGGCCCGATGAACCGCGGGATGGAGATCGCGGCGGAGGTCGCCGACTCGGTCCGCTCGACGATCGTCGACCAGGTCGCCAACGGCGTGAGCGTCCGAATGGCGGTGCTCTACCTGCTGCTCGGCGGTTCCGAGGCAGCATTCAGCCAACCCGCGGAAGAGGTGGCAGGCGCATGAGCGGTTGGCTGTTGAAGGACGTACGGCTGCCCGCCGCCGAAGGACCCGATGACGTCGTCGACCTGCGCCTGGCCGACGGCATCATCGCGGAGATCGGTACGCAGCTCAGTCAGGGCGACGACCAATGCCTCGAAGGCGCCGGGCTGGTCGCCCTGCCCGGGCTGGTCGATCTGCACACCCACCTGCGCGAACCCGGCAGGGAGGACGCTGAGACCGTCGAGACCGGAACCCGCGCAGCTGCTCTCGGCGGCTTCACTGCGGTCCACGCGATGGCCAACACCGATCCGGTGGCCGACACCGCAGGCGTCGTCGAACAGGTGTGGCGGCTGGGGCGAGATGCCGGGCACTGCGACGTACATCCCATCGGTGCCGTGACCTTGGGATTGCAGGGCAAGGCCCTCGCCGAACTCGGGGCCATGGCCGATAGTGCCGCGCGGGTAAGGGTTTTCTCCGACGATGGGCGTTGTGTCAGTGACGCGGGCCTGATGCGGCGGGCCCTCGACTACGTCAAGGCCTTCGACGGCGTCATCGCCCAGCACGCGCAGGAGCCAACCCTCACCGAGGGGGCGCAGATGCACGAGGGGATCGTCTCCGCGCGGCTCGGACTCCAGGGTTGGCCGGCGGCCGCGGAGGAGTCGATCATCGCCCGCGACTGCCTGCTCGCGGCCCACACCGGGAGCCGGCTGCACGTCTGCCACGTCTCCACCGCGGGCTCCGTCGAGCTGATCCGGTGGGCGAAGTCCAAGGGCTGGCGCGTCACCGCCGAGGTGACCCCGCACCACCTCTGCCTGACCGACGACCTCGCCGAGGGCTACGACCCGCTGTTCAAGGTCAACCCGCCGCTGCGCACGCACGCCGACGTCGAGGCGCTGCGCGACGGCCTCGCCGACGGCACTATCGACGCGGTCGCCACCGACCACGCGCCGCATGCGCTCGAGGACAAGGAGAGCGAGTGGGACTGCGCCGCTTTCGGCATGCTCGGGCTGGAGACCGCGCTGTCGATCGTCGTCGAGTCAATGGTGGCGACCGGCCGGATGAGCTGGTACGACGTCGCCGACCGGATGTCCGTACGCCCGGCTCGCATCGGCGGGCTCAGCGGCCAGGGGCTGGGACTCGCCGTCGGGGTACCAGCCAACCTCACGCTGATCGAGGAGGCGGCGAGTTGGACCGTGGATCCCGGCCAGCTCGCCTCGCGCAGCCGCAACACGCCCTACGCCGGCCGCACCCTTCCGGCACGGGTGCTGGCCACGTTCCTCCGCGGCCGCCCCACCGTGCTCGACGGGAAGCTGACGTGAGCCGGATCGCGCTCACCGCCGGCGTGCTGGCGGTGTGGCTGCTCGGCGTCTGGGGGATGTGGCGCGGCTGGCGCGCGCGGGTGGCACGCACGGCGATCGCAGACCTGCCGGTCGCCCCCGAGGTCCCCGGCGCCGACCTCGTCCAGCCACTTATCGGTCTCTACCTCGGCACGACCGCCGCCGACGGCTGGCTCGACAGAGTCGCGGCCGGCCGTCTCGGCGAGCGCAGCAGCGGTTGGCTGCGGGTGGTGCCGACCGGCGTCCTGATCAGACGGCCTTCGTACGACGATCTGTTCATCCCGGCGGGCACGCTCGAGTCGGTGCGCACGGACAAAGGCCACGCCGGTCGGGTAGTCGGGGCTGATGGCGTCGTCATCGTCGGCTGGCGACACGGCGGCCGGCGGCTCGACACCGGTTTCCGCGGGGACGATCGCGGCGGGCATGCTCCGGTGTGCGCCGCGATCTCCGGGTTGGTCCCGGCCCAGTCCCGCCAACCTGCGAAGGAGTCCCAGTGACCGACGCTCCCGCATTCATCCGTCGAGCGCGACGTCCGGCGCTGCTCGTCCTCGAGGACGGCCGATCCTTCCGGGGCGACGCCTTCGGTGCGGACGGCGAGGTCTTCGGCGAAGCGGTGTTCAGCACCGGCATGACCGGATATCAGGAAACACTCACAGACCCGTCCTTCCACCGGCAGGTCGTCGTGATGACCGCGCCCCACATCGGCAACACCGGCGTCAACGACGACGACCCGGAATCCGATCGCATCTGGGTCGCCGGCTACGTCGTCCGCGATCCGGCCCGGGTCACCTCGAACTGGCGCGCCACGCGCTCGCTCGACGCCGAGCTGCGTGCCCAGGGAGTCGTCGGCATCAGCGGCGTAGACACCCGCGCCATCACCCGGCACCTGCGCGACCGCGGCGCCATGCGATGCCTGGTGACGACTGAGCCGGGGGAGGTCGATGGTCTCGTTGCCCGGGTCCTCGAAAGCCCCGACATGACCGGCGCCGATCTCGCCCGAGAGGTCACCACCACGGCGCCGTACGTCGTCGAATCGGCCGGGGAGCGGCGGTTCCGGGTCGCCGCCCTCGACCTCGGGATGAAGCGCTCGACGCCGCGCTACCTCAGCGAGCACGGCTGCGAAGTGCACGTCCTGCCAGCCACTGCGACTGCTGCCGAGCTGCTCGCCCTGGAGCCGGATGGGGTCTTCTTCTCCAACGGCCCGGGGGATCCGGCCGCCACGGCGTACGCCGTCGAGGCCATGCGCGGAGTCCTCGGCATACGCCCGGTGTTCGGCATCTGTCTCGGGCATCAGATGCTGGCGCGCGCCCTCGGGATGCAGACCTACAAGCTGCGGTTCGGCCACCGTGGGGTAAATCAGCCGGTTCAGGACC
The DNA here is from genome assembly GCA_040005895.1 of Actinomycetota bacterium. Lineage (GTDB taxonomy): Bacteria > Actinomycetota > Actinomycetes > BP-191 > BP-191 > JBDTYE01. The sequence goes on from JBDTYE010000105.1 coordinate 5,413, forward strand.
TGCTGACCGGGCGGGTCGCGATCACCAGCCACAACCACGGTTTTGCGGTCGTTGCGCCGGCCGGCGACGAAACTGCAGGTGGCCATGGCGGCATGAGCACAGGCGAATTCGGGCGCGCAGTGGTGAGTCACGTCGACCTCAACGACGGCGTTGTCGAAGGCCTGCGCTGCCTCGACATTGCGGCGTTCTCCGTGCAGTACCACCCCGAGTCGGCGCCCGGCCCGCACGACGCGACCGGGCTCTTCGACTCCTTCGCCCAACTCATGTCAGGTCAGGTGATATCGGCATGACCGACGATCTCGAACTCGCCACGACGGCAGCACGGGCGGCCGGCAAGAACATCGGATCGGCGGCGCGAAACCTCGGAGCCGTCGAGGCCGGGGGAGCGGTGCCGGAGCGTTCCGAGCCGGCGCAGCAGCTGGCCGACCGCGCGATGCAGGTGTTGCGCGATGAAGTGGCCCTGCTGACCCGGCTGCGCGCGGAGTTCGCCGAGGAGAAGAAGCACGGCGCGCCGGCGTCGTCCTCGTCGCGGCTCGACGCGATGGCTGCACGGCTCGAAGGCATGACCCGACTGGCACTCCTCCTCGAGCTCATCGCGCCGGCTGAAGCGCGGGCGATCTGGACCGAGGCACGCCAATCCGGACTGCACGACCGGTCATCGAGCGAACACGCTGCAGAAGCCGAAGACACGTCGCACGGATCGATCGAGGGAGAGCATTGATGTCGCACGACGACGGGTCACGGATCGAGGCCGTGGAGGCGCATGACGATCACGATTCGGGCGGTGGCCACGGCGCCGACCCGAATGCCGGGGTACTCGTCGCGCTGCCGCCGACACCCGCCTGGGTGCTGACGGCTGCCGGCATCGCCGCGGTCACCATCGCAGTGTGCGTGGTCCTCGCGTTCATCCTCGCCGACAAGGTCGGCTAGCCGATGCCGAAGCGCACCGACCTGCGCTCCGTGCTGGTGATCGGGTCGGGCCCGATCGTGATCGGCCAGGCCTGCGAGTTCGACTACTCCGGGACGCAGGCATGCCGCGTCCTACGCGAGGAAGGGCTGCGGGTCGCGCTGGTCAACTCCAACCCGGCGACCATCATGACCGACCCCGAGTTCGCCGACGCGACCTACATCGAGCCGATCACCCCCGAGGTCGTTGCGCAGGTCATCGCCCGCGAGCGCCCCGACGCGCTGCTCGCGACGCTGGGCGGGCAGACCGCACTCAACGTCGCCGTCGCACTCGCGCACGCGGGGGTGCTGGAGGAGTACGGCGTCGAACTGATCGGTGCCAACATCGATGCGATCGAAAAGGGCGAGGACCGGCAGAAGTTCAAGGACCTGGTGCGCGCAGCCGGCTACGAATGCGCGCGCAGCGTGGTCTGCCACACAATCGAAGAATGCTTCGCCGCTGTTGAGGTACTCGACTACCCGGTCGTCGTACGGCCAAGTTTCACCATGGGTGGCAAGGGATCCGGCCTCGCGTACGACGCCGCCGACCTGCGCACGATCGCCGGCGCCGGGCTGCTCGCCAGCCCCACGACCGAGGTGCTGATCGAGGAGAGTGTGATCGGCTGGAAGGAATATGAACTCGAACTGATGCGCGACACGGCCGACAACGTCGTGGTCATCTGCTCCATCGAGAACGTCGACGCGATGGGCGTGCACACGGGCGACTCGGTGACGGTGGCGCCGGCCATGACGCTGACCGACCGCGAATACCAGCACATGCGCGACTGCGCGATAGCGATCATCCGCGCCGTCGGCGTCGACACGGGCGGGTCCAACATCCAGTTCGCGATAGACCCCAAGGACGGCCGGATGGTCGTCATCGAGATGAACCCCCGCGTCTCCAGGTCGAGCGCGCTCGCGTCGAAAGCAACTGGGTTCCCCATCGCCAAGATCGCGGCGAAGCTGGCGATCGGATACACGCTGGCCGAGATCACCAACGACATCACCAAGGAGACACCAGCGAGCTTCGAGCCGAGTCTGGACTACGTCGTCGTCAAGATCCCGCGGTTCACGTTCGAGAAGTTCCCCGGCGCCGACACAACCCTCACGACGACGATGAAGAGCGTCGGCGAGGCGATGTCGATAGGCCGCAGCTTCGGCGAGGCGCTGCAGAAGGCGATGCGCTCGATGGAGCAGAGTGCCCTCGGCTTCTGGACGGTGCCCGACGCAACGCTCGTCGGCGGCGCCAGCCCGTCAGTGGAGGAGCTCCTGGCGGCCCTCCGCAGGCCGCATGACGGTCGCCTCTATACGATCGAGCGGGCGCTGCGGCTCGGTGTGTCGGTGCCGGCCGTCAGTGCCGCGAGCGGCATCGACCCGTGGTTCGTCGACCAGGTCGCCGCGCTGGTGGAGATGTGGGCCGAACTTGCCGAAATCCTTGCGCAGCAACAGGAAAAGGTGGCTGCCGAGGCCTACCTGGACACCGACACGATGCGCCGGTTCAAGCGGGCCGGCTTCTCCGACCGGCAGCTCGCCGCGATCCTCGGCAGCACCGAGAATGCGGTGCGCGCGCACCGGTGGTCGCTCGGGGTCCGCCCCGTGTTCAAGACCGTCGACACCTGCGCGGCCGAGTTCGAAGCCGACACGCCCTACCACTACTCGACGTACGACGAGGAGACCGAGGTCCGGCCGTCGACGAAGCCGAAGGTCATCATTTTGGGCTCCGGACCCAACCGGATCGGGCAGGGCATCGAGTTCGACTATGCCTGCGTGCACGCCAGCTATGCGCTGCGCGAAGCGGGCTACGAGACGGTGATGGTCAACTGCAACCCGGAGACGGTCTCCACCGACTACGACACCAGTGACCGCCTGTATTTCGAGCCGCTGACGGTCGAAGACGTGCTCGAAGTCGTGCACGCCGAACAGTCCGCAGGGCACGTTGCCGGCGTCATCGTGCAGCTCGGCGGGCAGACCCCGTTGCGGCTCGCCCAGGCGCTCAAGGACGCCGGCGTGCCCATCGTCGGCACCACCCCGGAAGCCATCCACCTGGCCGAGGAACGCGGCGCGTTCGGCCGTGTTCTCGCCCAGGCCGGTCTCCCGGCGCCGAAGCACGGCGTTGCTACGTCGTACGACGAAGCGAAGGAAATCGCCGATGCCGTCGGCTATCCGGTGCTGATCCGGCCTTCCTACGTGCTCGGCGGGCGGGGCATGGAGATCGTCTACGACGACGCCATGCTGGTCTCCTACATCGAGCGCGCGACGCAGGTCACTCCCGAGCACCCGGTGCTGGTCGATCGGTTCCTCGAGGACGCGGTCGAGATCGACGTGGACGCGCTCTTCGACGGCACCGAGCTCTACCTGGGCGGTGTGATGGAGCACATCGAAGAGGCCGGGATCCACTCCGGCGACTCGGCCTGCGCGCTGCCGCCCATCACCCTCGGCCGCACCGAGATCGCCAGGATCAGGGAGTCGACCGAAGCGATCGCGCGCGGTGTCGGCGTGCTCGGCCTCCTCAACGTGCAGTACGCCCTGAAGGAGTCGACCCTGTTCGTCCTGGAGGCCAACCCGCGGGCTTCGCGCACCGTTCCGTTCGTCTCGAAGGCGACCGCGGTTCCGCTGGCAAAGGCCGCCGCTCGGGTCATGCTCGGTGCGACCATTTCCGAACTGCGCGCAGAGGGTCTGCTCCCCGCCAGCGGCGACGGCGGCACGATGCCGGGCGACTGCCACATCTCGGTGAAGGAAGCGGTGCTGCCCTTCCACCGGTTCCCCGGCGTCGACACCACCCTCGGACCCGAGATGAAATCCACCGGCGAGGTGATGGGCATCGACGCGGTCTTCGGCACGGCGTACGCCAAGAGTCAGGCGGCGGCATACGGGTCACTGCCGACCAAGGGCAAAGTCTTCGTCAGCGTCGCCAACCGGGACAAGCGCGCCATGCTCTTCCCGATCAAGCGGCTGCACGATCTGGGCTTCGAGATCCTCGCGACCGCCGGCACCGGCGAGGTGCTGCGCCGCAACGGCGTACCGGCAACCATCCTGGGCAAGTTCAGCGAGGGCAGCAGCAGCGTCGTGGAGCTGATCTACGCCGACGAGGTCGACCTGGTCATCAACACTCCGTTCGGCACCGGGGGAGCGCGTCTGGACGGATACGAGATCCGCACCGCCGCGGTCGACCGGTCGGTGCCGTGCATCACGACGATCCAGGGTGCGGCCGCCGCAGTGCAGGGGATCGAGTCGCTGATCCGGGGCGACGTCGGTGTTCGGCCGTTGCAGGACTACCATGCGGCGCTGCGGGCCAGTGCCCGTCCGCTGCTGCCGAAGGAGGCGAAGTCCTGATGCCTCCTGTTCAGGTGGTCGGCGAAGTGCTGGCCGTGAAGCGCGCCGGGGCCTACGTCTCGATGACGCTCGTGGCACCTGGTGTGGCCGAAGGAGCCAGGCCCGGTCAGTTCGTCGCCGTCGCGATCGGCGGCCAGGAGAGCGGCCTGATCCTGCGCCGGGCGTTCTCGATCTACGCCGTCAAGGAACGCGGCGTCTACGGCGGCACCGTCGAGTTCATCTTCTCCGTTGCGGGCAAGGGCACCGAATGGCTGTCCAAGCTGCGGCCGCATGATCCGGTCGATGTCGTCGGGCCGCTGGGCAAGCCGTTCAAGCTACCGGCCAATCCCGCCGTCTGCACCCTCGTCGGCGGCGGCTACGGCAGCGCGCCGCTGTTCTCGCTGGCGGAGATCCTGCGTGCCCGCGGTTGCAAGGTGAGCTTCGTACTCGGCGCGGCAACCGCGGACAAGCTTTTCGGCGCACTGGAGGCCAAGCGCATCAGCACCCTGGTCGCGTTCACCACGGAAGACGGATCCCAGGGGGAGCAGGGCCGGGTGTCCGACGTGCTCGCCGACCTCATCGACAAGAGTGGCGCCGACGTCGTCTACGCCTGCGGCCCGATGGGGATGCTCCGGGCGGTCGCGGAGATAGCTGAAGCGCACGGCATTCCAAGCCAGCTCGCGGTCGAAGAGGCCATGGCCTGCGGCATCGGCGTGTGCATGACGTGCGTGCTGCCGGTACGCGGCGACGACGGGCTCACCCGGATGGTTCGCACCTGTGTGGAGGGACCGGTCTTCATGGGTGACTCGATCCGCTGGGACTCCCTCGGCGCCGTGCCCTCCGACTGTGTCGGAGCACCCCGGTGACCGAGGTGACGGTCCGCCCCGCGAAGCCGTACGGCGGGCCCGCGCCGGTCGTCGACATGACGACGACGCTGGCCGGTGTCGTTTTCCCCAATCCGGTATTCACGGCCTCGGGCTGCGCGGCGTACGGGCAGGAACTCGACCAGTTCTTCGACATCACCAAAATCGGCGCGATCGTGACGAAATCCATCATGCTCGATGCGCGAGCCGGCCGGCCGACGCCGCGGATGGCGGAGACGCCCAGCGGCATGCTCAACTCGATCGGCCTGCAGGGGCCCGGCATCGACCGGTTCATCGAGCGCGACCTGCCCTGGCTGGCCGAACGCGGCGCGCGCGCGATCGTGTCGATCGCGGGCTCGACCGTGGAGGAATACGCCAAGCTCGCCCAGAAGCTGCGAGGCAAGCCGGGCGTCGCGCTGATCGAGGTCAACATCTCCTG
>JBDTYE010000106.1:0-10889 GCA_040005895.1 Actinomycetota bacterium
GTACCGCCGCCCCGACGGTCGCCGGCTCGAGCGAGCGCACGCTGGCAACGCTCACGAAATAGCCGGCCGTTTCTGCCGCGCTCACCATTCCGTGCAGCGCCGCCGACGGGCCGACGAGGAGTGTGTCCATGGCAAGGATGCCCAGTGTGTGCGACCGCCGGGTCACCAGACTGCGTGCTGCCGGATTGCGCTGGTAGCCGGTGCGCGCGATCGCGTCGTGTACCCGTTTGCGGGTACGAGGCTTTACCGCATCGGGGTTGTTGAGCACCCGGGACACCGTCTGCGCGGACACACCGGCCAGCCGGGCGACGTCGGTCATGATCGCCGCGGGGCGTGCAGGAGCTGCGCCTGCTTCGCCTGCTGCGGGCTGACCCGAGACCGTTCGCACAATGCTCCCCGAAGAAAGAGCGACAAATGTTAGCGCTGCCAAATTCGGCGGAATGTTAGCGCTGCCATTGGTCAGCCGTCTACGGTTCGCGACGAGATGGCAGGTCACGGTTGTGCAACGGTGCGCTGTGTCGGGCACCCGAGAACGCCGCCCCGGCATCGCGGCGACACTGCTCGCAGACGTCCAGCGTCGCGAGTTCGAGAACATCGCCCGCTCGGTTCCGGGATCGCTTGCGGTACGCCTGCTACCGGACCTTGTCTCGGGCATCGACGGAGTTGCCGCGCGGTACCTGATGCCTGCCTGAGTAGTCACTGGGGTGCGAGAGAAAGCCTGCGGCAGTGCTGCTGGGGCGGGCTGTTCGCAAATTTGGATCAACCAGCGACTTACCGGTGGGTTCGGGCCAGCTGGCACGCGTTCGTCGAGGTCGCGGACGCGCGTTGCCTGCGGGCGCGCAGGTAGCTAGCGACCTGCTCCGGACTCCACGCAGTCGGGTGGCAGTGTGAACTCGACCCGGCACCAGGGTAACGGCGCAGACTCCAGCAAACGCCGCACAACCCGACGGTACGCGGGCCGGTGAAAACTTTGGTCCAGCAGCTGAAGCTGTCGTTGCAGCGGACCGGAGCGTCGTCAACTGTTGTTGCGGCACGGAGCGCCTTTCGAGATCATGACGCGGTCGGGTGCCCACGGAGGAGACTCATGGGAACGTGCCTCGTCCGCGCGACAGTCCTAGCCGGTGCAGCCGCCCTCTGCGTGGCCGCCTGCGGTGGAAGCACCCACGGCCCGTCCGGGGCTGCCGCCAGTTCATCAACGTCCACGTCCAGCGCCGCACCTGCGGGGCCTGCGGGGCTCGTCGCGATCGGACACTCTGCACTGACCGGAGAGAACTCCGACCCCAACAATCCTGGCACGCCTGTGTTCGAGAACTCCTGGGCGACGGGTAACAACCCCGCGGTCGACAGCATCTACCAACGGATGATCGCCCAGTGGCCTGATACGCAGGGGCATGTCGCGAACACCGCTACGGGCGGCGCCACTGCCGACATGCTCGCGGACCAGGCCGATTCGGCGCTCACCCAGGTACCGAACCCACGGCTCGTGATCATCGAAACCATCGACAACGACATCACCTGTGACGGTAGAGACGCCGGGCATGTCAGCGACTTCGGGAAGTCAGTGGACTCTGCTCTGCAACTCATCGCTCATCGATCGCCTAAGAGCCGCATCCTCATCCTCAGCCAACCGGCTCGCCCGGCGACCGACATCGCGGCGATGACAGCGGGCAGCAACAAGGCGGCGTTCATCCAGAGCGCGACGGGCCCCGCTCCCTGCGGGTTCTACAACGACAAGGGCGAACCCCAGCCGAACAACGTCGCGACCCTGACCGCGATCATCGAGGCCTACGAGGCGGAGCAGGCCCGCGTCTGCGCCCGATACCAGACATGCACCACCGACAAGGGAGCCCTGCACTCCTATGTCAACCGCGCCGAGTTCCTGTCTTCCGACCTCAACCACCGGAACATCACGGGACTCGCTGCGTTGGCTGAGGCAGTCTGGCCATCCGTACTGGCAGCTCTGCCTTGAGTAGGAAGGCACCACGGACCATGCTGAGCACGCCCATCACAAAAGTTGGTGGTTGGAAGGTTCCGCTCGCGGCGATCGTTGATCGCGACCGGTGGGACGCGCCAGTGAAACAGGTGTTTGAGCGGATCTTCGAGCCCGAGCTCACGGCGGCAGACTGCAGGAGGTCGCCGAGTACGCGTAGAACAACCGGCCGAACGGCAGCCCCAGAGGCAATCGCCGCGTCCCACTGAACGCCCGGCAGGCCGGACCGCAAGGGCGCTCCCTGCTTCGCTGGCGTATCGGTCGGACGGATGCCCCCCGGCCGGGGCAGCAAGCATTGCCCACACCGTCGCTGCGCGGTACCGGATGCGTGACTGAGTGGTCACTGGGGTGCGAGAGAAAGACTCCGGCGGTGCTGCTGGGGCGGGCTGTTCGCACTTCCTCAGCTTTTCCACAAGGACTTCACCGGTGCTCCTGGATCGCGGCTACTCTGCCCTCGGCCAGCCGGCCTGGGGGGTGGAAACGCACGATGGATCCAACCTCTGTTGTCGAGCGCGAAGTTCGCGAGCTGGTCCGTCGCCGCGGTCTCGACCCGGCAAGCGAGCACGTCGCGGTTCGCCGCCTCGTCGACGAAGTCATCGCCGACTACGACGAGCGGACACTCACCAGCTCGCTGCAGCCGCTGCTGGACAACAGGCGGGCCGCGCAGTCGGTCTTCGACGCCGTCGCCGGATTCGGTCCTCTGCAGCGCTACCTCGACGACTCGACCGTAGAAGAAATCTGGATCAACGAGCCGGGCCGCGTGTTCATCGCCCGTCTCGGCCGTAGCGAACTGACCAACACCATCCTCGGCGAGATGGAGGTGCGGGATCTCGTCGAGAAGATGCTGAAGTCCTCGGGACGGCGGGTCGACCTCTCGACCCCTTTTGTGGACGCGGTGCTGCCTGACGGCAGCCGGCTGCACGTCGTCATCCCCGACATCACCCGGCGGCACTGGGCCGTCAACATCAGGAAGTTTCTCCTGCTTGCGCACTCGCTCGACGAGTTGGTCACTCTCAATTCGCTGACCCAGCAGGCGGCTCGCTTCCTTGAGGCCTGCGCTGTTGCCGGACTCAACGTCATCGTCGCCGGCGGCACCCAGGCCGGTAAGACGACCCTGCTCAACTGCATCGCGGCCGCGATCCCGGCCCGCGAGCGAATCGTGACCTGCGAAGAAGTCTTCGAGTTGCGTATCCCGCTGCCCGACGTCGTGGCCCTGCAGACGAGACAGCCAAACCTGGAAGGCGCCGGCGAGGTTCGGCTGCGCCGCCTCGTCAAGGAAGCGCTGCGGATGCGACCCGACCGCATCATCGTCGGCGAGGTTCGGCAAGAGGAATGCCTGGATCTACTGATAGCACTCAACTCAGGGTTGCCCGGGATGTGCACTATCCACGCCAACTCGGCACGCGAAGCGGTAGTCAAGTTGTGCACGTTGCCGCTGCTCGCGGGTGAGAACGTCGGCCATTCATTCGTCGTCCCGACCGTTGCCTCGAGTATCGACATCGTGGTCCACGTCGCCACCGATGCCCACGGCCACCGGCGGATCCGCGAGATCATCGGCGTACCCGGGCGCGTGGAGGGCGACGTCATCGAGACGTCGCAGGTGTTCGAATCGGTCGACGACCAGCTCGTGCGGGCGCAGGGGTTCCCGCCGCACACGGAGCGTTTCGAGCTCGCGGGCTTCGATCTCGCCGCGCTGCTCGCTCCACCCGCGTGGACGGGCGCGCGCTGATGGGCGTCTTCGTCGGCCTGATGTTCGGGCTGGGAGCGTTCCTCGTCGGGCTCGCATTCCTGACCGATCGCCCTTCTGCACCGTGGAGGCGTGTCGGCAAACCGACGTGGCGCAGTCGCACCGACGACATGCTGCTGCAGGCCGGGGTCGAAGGCGTCAGTGCCCGCCAGTTCGCGTCCATGAGCGTCGGGTTGTTCGTCGTCGTGTTCGTGCTGATGCTGGGTGTCTCGCGGGTCGAGATGATCGCTTTCTCGTTCGCCTGCTTCGCCGCGGCTGGGCCGTTGGCGCTGGTCAAGTCGCGGCGCAGAAAACGGACTCTCGAGTTGCGTGACGTCTGGCCGGAGGCGGTCGACAACCTGGCCTCCGGAATCCGGGCGGGCCTCTCGCTGCCCGAAGCCCTCAGTGCTCTCGGAACTCGCGGGCCGGAACTGTTGCGTTCGCCGTTCGAGCGGTTCGCCGGCGACTTCCGCGCGACCGGACGTTTCAACGACTGCCTCGACCGGCTCAAGAATTCCTTGGCAGATCCTGTCGGCGACCGGGTGGTAGAGGCGTTGCGGATGGCTCGCGAAGTCGGCGGCACCGACCTCGGCCGGCTGCTGCGTACCCTGTCGACCTTCCTGCGCGAGGACGCCCGCGTTCGCGCCGAACTCGAGACCCGGCAGAGCTGGACGGTCAACGCCGCCCGGCTGGCCCTCGCCGCTCCCTGGATCGTGCTGCTGATGCTCTCGGTCCGGCCTGAGGCGGTCATCGCCTACCGCACCGGGGCGGGTGCCATCGTTCTTGTCTTCGGAGCGGCCACCTCCGCTATCGCCTATCGGGTAATGCTGCGCATCGGGCGGTTGCCGGAAGAACAGCGGGTCCTGCGGTGAGCGAAGTCCTCCGTGGCGCCCTGGTCGGGGCGGCGGCCGGCAGTGGTGTGTTCGTCGCGGTCACCAACTCCCCGGTGCTGCGGCGTACGTCGCTCGACTCGCGACTTGCGCCTTACCTGCGTGACGCCCCGCGGCCGTCCCGGCTGCTGCATCTCGAGCAGTCGGCGACGCCGTTTCCGACACTCGAGCGGATCCTCAAACCGGTTCTCGGCGACCTGAGCCTGGCGCTCGAACGCTGGCTCGGCGGCTCGGCGTCGATCAAGCGCCGTCTGCTGCAGGCAGGCCGAGACATGACCATCGAAGAGTTCCGGGCAGAGCAGGTCATCTGGGGCGCGATCGGGCTGCTCGCCGGGATCGGCGCCGCGCTCCTGTCGGTGGCCACACGCTCTGGGCCTGGCCCGCTGCCGATGCTGATGCTCTGCCTTGTGCTCGCGGTGATCGGCGTACTCGCGCGCGACCGGCGCCTCACGACCCGCGTTGCCGAGCGCGAGAAGGCGATGCTGGCCGAGTTCCCGACCATCGCCGAGCTGCTGGCGCTCGCGGTGACCGCAGGCGAGGGCGCCGTCGGAGCGATCGAGCGCGTCTGCCGCACGAGTCGCGGCGAGCTCGCACGCGAACTCCGCAAGGCCCTCGACGAGGCCCGGTCTGGCAGCTCGCTGATCGTCTCGCTGGAAGGGATCGCGGCCCGCACGTCGCTACCTGCCCTGGCTCGCTTCGTTGACGGCATGAGCATCGCGGTCGAGCGGGGCACGCCGCTCGCCGACGTTCTGCGGGCGCAAGCCGTCGACGTACGCGAGGAAGGGAAGCGGCTGCTCCTCGAATCGGCGGGCAAGCGCGAGATCGGCATGCTCATTCCCGTCGTGTTTTTCGTCCTGCCACTGACCATCGTTTTCGCTTTGTTTCCAGGCTTTATCGGACTGCAGCTCGTCTCCTGATCGATCCTGCACGGCCCACTGAGGAGAACGAATATGGTCGACCGCTGGTTGCTCCCGCTCATCGTGCGGATACGAGTCGAGAGCGCGGAACGCGAACGCGGCGACATACCGGGTTGGGTGATGATCACGCTCATGACGGTGGCCGTCTCGATGGCGATCTGGGGTCTCGTCAACGGCAGCATCATGAACGTCCTGACCAACGCGCTCAATGGCGTCACCGGCAACGGCCCAACGGGTGGCACCACGCCTCCCGGCGGGTGACGGCAGCTCGGCGACAGTTCCGCTCCGGCACGCCCGACGGCGGCGCGGCGGTTGTCGAATTTGTGCTGGTCGGTGCGTTCGTCCTGATCCCGCTGTTTCTCGCGATTGTGCAACTGGCGCTGGTGCTGCACGCGCGCAACATCGTCATCGCGAGTGCAGCCGTCGGAGCCCGCTACGGGGCGAGTGCCGACAGCGACGCGGCAGCGGGGGCAGCACAGACCTGCCGGCGGATCCACACGACGTTGCCTGCAGTGCGCAGGTCGCTTGCGTGTTCCGGCGGCTATGTCACAGGGGGCTCGGGCACAGATCCGGTGCAGTTGGTCGAGGTCCGGGTCGATGGACCGGTCCCGATGTTCTTCCTGCCATGGGGGAGCGTCCACATCTCGGCCAAGGGGCACGCGGTAAGGGAAGTGGCCCCATGATCCAGGCGGTACGCCGCCGGCTCCGGTCGTCGCGGAGCGAATCCGGCAGCGCCATGGTCGAGTTCACCTTGCTCGTCGTGCCGTTGCTGGTGCCGCTCGTCTACCTGATCATCGCGATGTTCGAGGCGCAGCGAACCGCCTTCGCCGTCGCCGAAGGTGCCAGGCAAGGTGGCCGTGCCTATGTGACGGCGGGAGGCGGGACCGAAGCGCCGGGGCGGGCGCTGTTCGCTGCCAATCTCGCCGTCGTCGACCAGGGTTTGCCGCCGCTGAAGCCGGACGAGATGACGGTGATCACGCCGCAGGGCTTCTGCGGAGGTGGTCGCGTGACCATCACGCTGCACGGCTCCGCGCACCTGCCGCTGCTGCCGAAGAGCGCGGCGACTTTCAACGTGTCGGCGACGCATACCGAGGTCATCGACGAACTGCAGGGGCTGCCACCGTGCGGCTGAGACCGCCCGCCGTCAGCCCGCCCGCCGTCAGCCCGCCCGCCGTCAGCGAGCCGCCCGACGCCGGCCAGATCACAGTCCTCATGCTGATGTTCGCGGGCGTCGCACTGGTGATCATCATGATCGCGGTCGACGCGTCACTCGTATTTCTCGGCCGGCAGCGGCTCGCGAGTGCCGTCGACGGGGCGGCCGTCCGCGCCGCGCAGCAGGTCGACGACGGCCGTTACTACACCGGCAAGTGCGTCGAGTCCCTGCCGCTCGACGCCGCGGCGGTCGCCACGGCCCTGGCGGCGTACTCGACTGCCGGTGTGCAGTTGAGAGCCGATCCGGTGACGGTCGACGGCGGCCCGGGTGTTGTTGTCACCGGACGCCTCGACGTGCAGTTGCCGCGGATCCCAGTCATCAAGGTGAACTCGTGGATGGTCACCTACCAGACCCGCGCGCGGTCGAGCGTCTCAGGCAAGCCCTGCGGCTGATCGCGGTCACCATTGCGAGGCTTCTGCCGGTGGCGGGGTGGGGTCCGGTTCGAGCCCGGCGAGGTCGGTCTCCCACGTCACGGTCGTGCCGGTGGCGGCGTACTGCCTGATCTGCAGCCGGCCGTCCGCGGTGGCGATCAGCAGCCTCCCGTCGGCGGACCAGTCGGCCCACTGCACACTCTCGAGTACGTCGCCGCCCTTCCCTTCGATCGAGTACAACGCATCGTCGAGGTTCGCTGGACCGGACCGGAACGCGGCGTAGGAGCCGGTCACGACAAGAGACGTCGCGGCGTCGTTCGGGCGGGGTTTGCGCAGGTACAGCGAATCCGCGCGGCGCTCGTCCCACATGTCGTTCGGGCCGCGGGCAGGCGAGTCGTCCGTCTCGGTCCAACCCCGGCGCCGCTCGACGGCGTACGCCGCCGGTGTGCTGAGCGCCAGGCCATACCTGCGTCGCAGCGCGCTGACGTCCCCGTGCATGGGGTCGCCGACGTCCCACAGTTCCCGGTCGTTCTCGAACTGCGCACCGCGGGTCCATGTCCCGGCCGTCCCCCACGCGGCGAGGGCCTGCAGCCACGGCAGCCGCGAGATTGCGATGTACGTCGTCCCGAGCGCCCAGTCCGCGTGCCCGGCGATCGCGAAGTAGGAGAACCAGCGGCCGTCCGGTGAGAGGTCGCAGCGCTGCGGATAGATGTGGCCGCGCAGCCACGAACCAGGTTCGTACGCCGGCCGATCTATGTCCCACACGCCGACATGCGACCAATTGCTCGGCCCCCGCCGGATGACGGCGAGCACCGGCGCGCGGGTCGCCGGGATACAGAAGATGCGCGGCCCCGATGTCACGTCCAGCCGGTCATGGCGCGAGAGACGTCGCGCTGGAACGTGCGCTTGACGATGGCGTACGCCGCGTCGCCCGGGCAGTCCGTCGTGCTCGACATGCTGCGGTGGCCTTCGATGGTGCGGGTGGTGACGGGTGCGCGCCGTGGCCACTTGCTCGATCCACGCGAGACGAAGCTCGTGGTCGCGCCGGGAGCGGTGTCTATCACGTACCGCTTCGCGAGCCAGGCGAGCAGGCTGATCATCGATCGCTGTGCCGCCGCGGTCGGTGCCGTGGCGCGGTGATTGCCCACCCAGCAGGCGATCTGCGAATAGCCCTGCGAGCCACCGGTTGCCGACGGCATGACGGGTTGGGCGAGGCTGCCAGCCCGGCCTTCCCAGATGCCGCCGTAGCGGTCGACGAGGAAGTTGTAGGCGATATCAGGCCATCCCTTGCCGACGTGGTAGCGGTAGAACGAGCGAAGGATCGCGGGCACCTGCATCGACCCATAGCTGTTGCCCGTTTCTGAGTGGTGCACCAGCAACACCCGCACATTGCCGGGCGCCTCTGACGGCATCGCGGCGCGCACCGGGCAGGTGGCACCGGCCCATGCCGAACGCGGCCGGATCGCCGGGCGTCCGGAGGTCCCGGCCGGCGGGAGCAATCCGGTCGACGCCAAAACGGAGGCGAGCACCGCTCGTCGCGACAGCGGCGCGCCCAACAGCCGCCGCCCGCTGGCTTCACTGCACACGTCGCCTCCTGGACGCCGACCCTAGTCCGGGTGCAGGTACGCTCGCTGCGTCTGCTTGCCGCCTTACCGAGGGGATCAACCGCGTGTTCGCCGATCACAGCGAGGAACTCAAGAGCCTCGAAGCGACGCTCGGATCGGTCGAGCATTTCCTCGACCTGCCGCGGATGCAGGCCGAGCTGGCGGAGCTGCGCGAGCAGGCCGGCGTACCGAATCTGTGGGACGACCCCGAGACCGCGCAGAAGCTGATGAGCCGGATGTCCAACATCGAGTCCGACATCGACCGGGTCGAGGCGCTGCGCCGCCGGCTCGACGACATCGCCGTCCTCAACGAACTCGCCGCAGCCGAGGAGGACGAGGCCAGCGAGGCCGAGGTCATCGCCGACCTCGCCGCGTTGAAGAAGGACATCGACGCGATCGAGGTGCGCACGCTGCTCTCCGGGGAATACGACGAGCGGCAGGCTCTCGTGTCGATCAACCCCGGCGCGGGCGGCGTCGACAGCCAGGACTGGGCCGAGATGCTGCTGCGGATGTACCTGCGCTGGTGCGAGCAGCGCGGCTTCAATGCCGAGGTCTACGAGACCCAGTACGCAGAGGAAGCGGGCATCAAGTCCGCGACCTTCGCGGTCAAAGCGCCGTACGCGTATGGACTTCTGCACGGTGAGCACGGCGTGCACCGACTGGTGCGCATCTCGCCATTCGACAACCAGCACCGCCGGCAGACCTCGTTCGCCGCGGTAGACGTTACGCCGGTGGTCGAGCCGACCGACCACGTCGAGATCGACGAGAAGGACCTGCGCGTCGACGTCTACCGCTCCAGCGGGCCAGGCGGGCAGGGCGTCAACACGACCGACTCCGCGGTCCGTCTGACGCACATTCCGACCGGACTGGTGGTGTCCTGCCAGAACGAACGCAGCCAGATCCAGAACCGGGCCACCGCGATGACGATCCTGCAGGCGCGTCTGCTCGAACTCCGCCGCCGCGAGGCCGAGGAGAAGATGGATGCGATCCGCGGCGGCCGGCAGGACATCGCGTTCGGCTCGCAGATCCGCAACTACGTCCTGCACCCCTACCAGATGGTCAAGGACCTGCGCACCGACGTCGAGACCGGCAACACCGGCGCGGTGCTCGACGGCGAGATCGACATGTTCGTCGAGGCCGAGATCCGCTGGGCCAAGCGCCGCCAGGACTGAGCCGCGCCCAGCCCGCTCCGAGCCGGAGGCCCTTGCTAGCAGCGCCAATCCCGGCCTCGCCGCACATTCAGAACGGCGGCGGGTCGGTTCCGCTCTCGTTGCCGGTGTGATCTTCGGTGGTGGCCGTGAGCGCCGGCGCATCGTGGGTGGCGTCGGCTTCGGCTGATGGTTGCTTGCAGTGGTCGGGTGGCCGGGCTTCGCTGTGGGTGTCCCAGCGGTCGGTTTTGTTGGCGGTTTCGGCGCGGATGGTCTTCATGTGCTGGGTGTGTTCGGGGCAGAAGTCGATGGCGGGCTGGTGGTAGGTGTGGCCGCTGGCCATCGTCCAGGTGGCGGATCCGTCGGGGTGTGAGTGGAGTTGGGTGTTGCCGGAGGTTTTCTGCCGGTGGTCGCTGCGGCAGAGCGCACCGCAGTTGGCGGCGCTGGTCGAACCGCCCTGGTGCCACGGCTGGGCGTGGTCGATGTCGGTGAGGCGGGCCGGCCGGGCGCAGGTGGGGAAGCGGCAGGTGCGGTCTCGGGCGACGACGAATTCGACGAGGTCGGCGGGCGGGCGGTAGGCGGTGCGGCCGTAGTCGAGGAGGGCGCCGGAGACCGGGTCGGTGATCAGGCGGTGCCAGTCGCCGCCGCCGGCGATGCGGCGGGCCAGGACCGGAGGTATGGGTCCGTAGCCGTCGAGGTGCCCGGGGTGCTCGGCGAGGTGGGCGAGTGTCGCCAGGTCGATGGTGAGGCCGACGGCGGGCCGGGCGCGTTGCTCGGCGGGCAGCCGCGGGTCGGCGAGGGCGGCGGCGAACGTGTCGGCGAACACGTCGGCGCGGAGCACGTCGATCGGCCGGTCATCGCCGGCGGCGCGGGCTAGGTGGGCGAGCCCGGTCAGGGCCCGCATGGCGGTCATCGCCTCATCCGCGGTCAGTGTCGCGGCCAGGGTGGCCATGCCGTCCGGTTCGGGCCAGAGGATGACCCGCCGGGTGCCGACCGCGGTCTCGTGCCGCTCATCGGCGCTGGCCGGGTC
>JBDTYE010000107.1:0-10854 GCA_040005895.1 Actinomycetota bacterium
ACTCAAAGTTGGTGCTGAGCCCGGGGATCAGTGGAGGCTGCGTTGCATGATCTGACGCGACTGCGCTACCGGATGCATTCGACACGCGTTGCCCATCGGGGCGTTGGCGGGAGCAGTTCGGGGTCGCGGCCGAGCATGGCGGCGACGATGGCCATGCCGCCGGGGGGCTGGTCGGGCCAGAGGGTGTAGCCGTCGGTAGCGACGACGACGACGTCGGGGCGTGGTCGGATTGCGGCGGCGGTGAGGATGCCGATGCGCAGGTCGGTGCCGCCGCCGCCGGGCAGCCGAAGGTCGCGGGCGCGGCGTACGTCGGCCAGGACGTGCGCCGCGGCGTCGCAGGCGATGACGGTGACCGATCCCCCGGCGACGCCGACGCTGTGCAGCGCGCTGTCGACCTCGCCGAGGGCCTGCCGCAGCAGGCCGTCGTCGACGCTGCCCGAGGTGTCGACGACGATCGCGACTGATGGGACCGGTTTGCGCATCGCGGGCAGCACGATCGACGGCGAGGCGGCCTGCCGTCGGGACGGACGGCTGTAGGTGTAGTCGGTGTGCCCGGCCGCCCAACTGACCGCGGAGCGCACCGCGGCGGCGAGGACCTGCGGCCACGGCACGACCGGGTCCAGCACGCTGTCCACCCAGCGCATGCCGTCCCCGGCGCCGCTGCCCCGCGCGGTGACGTGCTCGCGGAACTCGATCGCGATACGACGGCGGATCGCCTGCTGCGCAACCGATGCCAGCCCGGGCAGGTCCGCGCTCGGCGGCAGCTCATAGGGCCGGGGTACGCCGTCCGCGGCGCTGCCGCATTCGCCCGCGCGCGGCGTACCGGGTGCGGTTCGTTCGCCGGACGAACCGGCCGCTGGCAGCCCGGACAAACGCGCGTAGTACTCCTCCGCGGAGCGGCCCGGCGGCAGGCCGAGCAGCCCTGCGGTCGGCAGTGCGTGCGCCAGCCCGCCGCCGGAGAGGATTTCCGCGATGGTGACGTCGGCGGCGTCCCGCCACGCCCCGCGGGTCTGCACGCTGACACCTACGTCGAAGGCGCGGCCGTCGTGTTCCTGCAGCAGGTGCCAGAGCAGGTGCGCGAGTTCCGCGCCGATCGCCGGAATGTCCGTGGCGGCAAGCCATTGCGGGTTGATGTACAGCCGCCAGTGTTCGTCGGCGGACACCGCCGGCACCTCGGCGCAGCCGACCGCTGCCAGCGCGTAGAGGCCGTGCGCCAGGTAGGGCATGTCGCCGAACCCTGCCCCGGTACGCCGCGTCGGCGCGGTGATCAGCCACAGCTTCGCCGCGGCCAGCCGGGCGTAGTCCAGCCGGGCGTCGTCCGGCCGGACGGTCACGCGGCCGGCTCCTGCAGCAGCCCGGCCAGCGCGAGCGGCGTGGCGAACACCTTGATCTCCGGCGGCACCTGCGACCCGGCCGGCCGTACCCCGTCCCGCACCAGCGCGCGAACCACCGGAACCGCCGGGTCCAGGCCGGCGAAACCGGCGGCCGCCGCGCACAGCCGAATCGCGGCAGCCCAGCGCTGCGGCGTCGGCTGCGCGACGACCGCGGCGAGCAGCGACTGCAGCACGACGTAGACCCGGTCGGGGCGCATCTTCGCGAACACCCGGCCGTTCTCGGTGGCCAGCAGGTCCTCCGGGTCGGGCAGGTCCTGCTGGTCGATCCAGGTGACGAACTCGTGCGCCGTCGCCGCGCCGATGGTGCCAGATACCAGTAGCCGGACCGCATCCTCGTGCGCGCCGACCGCAACAGCCAGCGCCATCAGCCGCGCGGCGTAGTCCCAGGTCCGCGGCGTGCAGAACGCCCGCCCGCGGCCGTCCGCGTCCCCCGGGATCGCCTTGAGCTGACTCCCCCGAGCCCGCAGGAAACCAGCGACCTGCACCCGAGCGGCGGCGATGCCCGCGTCGTACGCCGCCGGAACCGCATACAGCGGAATGCCCGGCCACTGCTGGGTCACCAGCGACTCGGCGTACACCTCCAGGGGCATGTTCCACTCGAAATGGCAGAACCGGTTCGCCGTCGGCGCCGCCAGCTCCCAGCCCGCCGTAGCGATGTCCGCATGGTTCGCCGCCGCGCCGAACGACACCGTTGCGGGCAGTTGCAAAGCGCCGACCTGGTAGTGCGTCAGCGGCCGCAACGCGGCGGCTTGCACCGCCGGCGCCGCGGTCGTCCACTCGTCGAAGAACGCGATCGACGGCCCGTCGTGCGCGGCCAGGCGCTGCGCCCACAAGGGCGGTGCCAGCGTCACTCCGCCCTTGACGACAACGGGCAGACCGGCGAAATCCGACGGCTCGTGATGGCTGATGATCAGCGTCTCCACGTGCCAGCCGTGCGCCCGCGCCGACTCGACCACCGCCGTCTTACCCTCCCCCGGATCGCCCCACAACAGGAACGGCACCCGCGCGCAGATGCACACCCCCAGCGCCTGCAACATGACCTCGTACTCAGCTCGCGTGTGCACTCAACTGCCCCGCATTCCCTTGTATGGCAACGGTTTTCGATGCCGGCACCGGCCGGTCATCGGTGATCAGCCGCGCAACCACGCCGAAGTCGGCGAAGCCTGCCAGCCCCCACCGGATCGCCAGCGGCACCGAACCGGTGACCGCCAGCAGCAGCCCGATGTCGGTGATCGACGCCTGCGGCAGCGACCCGGCCAGCGCGTCGCAGGCCCGCCGTATCGACGGCTTGCTCGGCCGGTAGAACGGCGTCACACCGGAGGCGTGCAACGCGATCACCTGCCCGATCGAGGGCCGGCAACCGGCCGCCACCCAACCTCCCAGCGCCGAGGCGGACCCCATCGGCGGCCGGCCCGTCGCCCGCGACAGCGCCTGAACGTCCGACGGGCGGTAGCCGGCCCGGTCCAGGTCCTCGATCAGGTGCGTCGGCAACCCGAGCACCAGCCACGACGCGCGCACGCCCACCGCGATCTCGTCGATCGGACGTTTCGGCCAGATCCGCGGCCAGGGCAGGCCCAGGACACTGTCCGGCACGGTGAACGCGTGGTCGTTCAGCCAGCGCAGATCCGCGTCGCGGCTGAGCACTTGCAGGTAGAAGTCCGGCCGCATCGGCCGGCAGCCGATACCCAGCGCCACATGAATCGCGCGCACCAAGGCCGGAGGAACGCCCACATCCCACAGCCCGGCCAAATCCTCGCCGTAATTCACGCACCGGCCCGCGATGTCCTCGGCGTCCGCCGGCAACCGCGGCTCGAACTCCATCGCATGCCTATTCAGGACCGCGCGCACCACCGGCTCAACCTGCAGCAGATGTACGCCGTACCGCGCGGCCGCATGCTCACCCGACCGCACGTGCGCCGCCGCCTCGGCGCGCGTCAGACCGAACGTGCTCGCGCAGCAGACGCCGAAATGGTCGCGCGGGGTCCACGTGCCCAGCGGCTCCAACCGGATAGCCGGCAGCCCCCGGCGCGCCCGCGCCTGCACGCACCGGCGGGCAGCCGGGAGGACCCGGTCGGCGTACTCCAGGCAGGTCAGGTAGCCGCCGAACGCCGCCGCCACCCGCTCCGCTTCCAGGTCATGCACGGTCCCAACCGACCAGTCCGCATGGATCACCAGTTCGTGAGCGACGAATGGTCCCGTCAGCGGGCCGGACGTCGAACATCGGATAGGTAGCACCAGGTCCGCACCGCCCGGCGCAGGCGGCAACTCACCAGCCAACACGTCGTCAAGAGAACGCAGAGCCGCCATCCGGACCACCTCCGCCGCTCGAACGCGTGTTCGACAGTCCTACACCCCGGCTCCGGCGTGTCGGAAGCCTTTTACTGGCGGCAGAACGGTGGTATGCGGGCGTCGAACGCCGACTCCGTTGCTGGTCGCGATGTGGACACCCGGCCTGACCCGCCCTCCGGCTCCCCTCCGCACCGGCGCGCACGTCAGGCCGTCAGGGCGTCCAGCGAGGCAACGCAGGTTCTGATATGCGGGAGCCCGCCCATCTCCGTAGCGACGGCGGTGGCCGCGGCTGTGAACTGCGGTTCGGCGAGCAACGCGAGGACGCCGGCCGCCAATCGGTCCGTAGCCTGCGGCCCACGCGGGACCACATCGCCGGCCCGGCGCTCCGCCGCTGTCGAATCCACCAACGCCATACCTACACCGACTACGGCGGCGCGCTCGGCGTTGAGGAATTGGTCGAAGGAGAACAGCGGCAGCACGACCTGCGGAACGCCCGCCGCGAGCGTGCTCTGGGTCGTCCCGAAGCCGCCATGGCCGACGACAGCGGAGGTAGCCGGCATGACATCGCGCTGCGGCCACCAGCGCTCCACGTGCACGTGCGGCGGCAGCGTTCCCAGATCCTCCAGGTTTCCGGCCTGCCCGAGGGTAAGTAGGACACGTGCCGGGACCTCGGCGAGCTGTTCGACCACGCGCGTGTAGAACGCCGGGAACAGGCCGATGCTCGCCGCGACGCTGCCGAACGTGACGTACACCAGCGGCTTGTCGTTCTCGTGCGGCGACCACCAGTTCGGCAGAGGCGCTGCGGTCACCTCGGTCGCGAGGTCCAGGGCCGGGTCGCGCGCATACGTCACGGGTCCGGTGCTGCTGCTCGGCACGTCGAAGGAGGGCGGCACGATCGTCCAGCGCGGGGCATTTCGCAGCGCCGCGCTGTCGCAGCCGATCTCTTGGAGCGGCACGTCGAGCAGCGGAAGCAGTCGCTCGTCCATGACGCTCAGGCCGATCTGGGTCTGCACGTGCGGAATCCCGCGCTCGTGAGCGGCCACGTAAGACGCCAGCTCCGCCGGTTCGCGCAGGACGACGTTCGGCCGCCAACGATCGAGGGCCGCCCGCATGCCGGGCAACGCGGCGTCCCGGTCCAACCGGCCGAACACCTCCTGCACGACCAGGTCGTCGGCCTCCCGCATCGTCAGCGTCGGAATCCGGCCGAACACGGCCCCCAGCGCCCCCGGATCGGCATCGGCGAGCGGCTCATGCACGAAGCCCGCGTCCTCGACGGCGCCGGCGAACGAGGCCGGAGCCGCCACCCGCACCTCGTGCCCGGCCTGAGCACAGGCCCGCGCGAAGGGAATCAGGCCGGCGAAATGGCCGGCGCCGGCCGTCGTGGCGCACAGAACGCGCACGGGGTGCTCCCTCCGGAGACCGGTAAGGTAACCCTCCGCAGCGTTGACGTCGACCGGTGCCCGTGCCGCACAGAACCTCACCCGCGTGACCACCGATCCGCTGTGCGTGTCCGGGCTGCGACCGCTGGGCACACGTCGCCGGAGGCAGGCTCTAGACAGCGGCGGGTCCGTCGTGGACAGTCGCGGTAGCAGGGGGCGGTAGCCGGGTGGGGCAGGGGCATGGAGCCAGCTTCGACCGCGGTCGGCCGTTCGCAAGCGATCGTGCCAGGGCGCAATGGGGCGCCCGGGTTCCCACGGAGGGAAGGCTCATTATGGTTGTACGTCGCAAGGCGCGGGTCGTGCGAGCGGCCGTGCTCACCGCGCCGCTGGTCGCTGTCGCGGCCTTCCTCATCCCGTTGTCGCCCGCGGCCGCCGCCAGCCAGCAGGTGCGGCTTGTCGGCACGTCGTCGCTGCAGGCCGGGGCGTTCACACCGTCCGGTGCCGACGACGTCACGGCGGCGGAGTTCCCGGGCGAACTGGATTCCGAGACCGGTCCCGCTGCCTATCCCGGCACGATCGTCGATCGCAGCCTGTCCCGTGGCACGGGCAACGGTGCGTCCGTCAACAGCGGCAAAAAGGCCAAGTCGTCGCCGCAGTTCAACACCGGCTTCGAGGGGCTGAACTTCTACCAGCAGCGCTACGCGCGCGGCGGAAACCAGTTCTCGGTCGAGCCACCTGACCAGGCGCTCTGCGTCGGCAACGGCTTCGAGCTCGAGGCGGTCAACGACGTCCTCAACGTATTCGATTCCACCGGCCATTCGGTGCTGCCCGACAACACCGCAACCAACATCGTGGCGGGCTTTCCGCGCGATGTGAAGCACGCCGTAGACCTCAACTCGTTCTACGGCTACGCGCCCGCGATCAATCGGACCACGGGCGTCCGCGGGCCGTTCGTGACCGACCCGACCTGCCTGTACGACGCGGCGACGCAACGCTTCTTCGTCGTGGTGCTCACGCTCGACACCACTCCCGGCGGGGCGTTCACGCTGGTCAACCACCTCGACCTCGCGGTCAGCCAGACCTCGAACCCGACCGGCCTGTGGAACATCTACCGGCTCGACGTGACCAATGACGGATCCAACCCACTCGCGGGCAATGCCTGCCCGTGCCTGGGTGACTACCCACACATAGGTGCCGATGCGAACGGCTTCTACATCACGACGAACGCCTACCCGTGGGGCGGCAACGGCTTCGACGGCGCGCAGCTCTACGCGTTCTCGAAGGCGCAACTCGCGTCCGGCTCGGCCGCTGTCAACCTCGTGCACCTCGACACGTTCGGCACGGTGAACGCACCAAGCGATGCGGGCGCTACCCAACCGGGCTTCACAGTCTGGCCGGCACAGTCTCCTGGCACCGGGTCGTTCGACCCGAATGCGGGTGGCACCGAGTACCTTCTCAGCTCGAACGCAGCCGACGAGGCGACGCACCCGGTCGCCGGCACCGGTGGCAACTACACGTCCAGCCAGCTGGTCGTCTGGTCGCTGTCCAACACCTCGAGCCTGAACACGGCGACGCCGTCGCTCACCCTCAGCAACAAGGTGATCAGCGCGAACCAGTACGCGATCCCCCCCAAGCAGCGGCAGCCAGGCTCCGGAACGCCGGCGACCGCCGACACCCCGCTCGGCAACTGCATCAACGACACGACCACGCAGCTATTCAATGGCGCCGTCGGCTGCTGGCGCCTGCTGCTCGGCGGAGAACCTCAGCACAACGAGGTCATCTCCCGGCCCGACTCCAACGACACCCGCATGCAGCAGGTGATGTACGCGAACGGCAAGATCTGGGGCGCGCTCGACACGGCGTTGAACCCCGGCGGCGGGGCGCAGCGGGCCGGCATCGCGTGGTACGTCGTCAAGCCCGACGTCTCGACCGGATCACTTGCGGCGAAGATGGCTCTGCAGGGCTACCTCGGGGTCGCCGGATCGGACCTGACCTACCCGGCGATCGGCGTCACGGCGAGCGGCCGCGGCGTGATGGCGTTCACCAACACCGGTGACACCACCAACCCGAGCGCCGCGTACGCGCCGATCGACGCGAACGCCGGCACGGGTGACTGGTCGTTCGCCGGCCCCGGTGGGCAAGGCGCCGCACAAGACGACGGTTTCAGCAGCTACAAGGCCGAAGTGGGCAACCCGCCGCGCACCCGATGGGGCGACTACGGCGCCGCCGCGGTCGACGGCAACTCGATCTGGATCGCCAGTGAATACATCGGCCAAGCCTGCACCTACCCCAACTGGGGCGGCCCGTTCTTCGCCGGCGGTACCGGAGACAACCTGCTCGGTACGTGCGGCGGCGCGAGTCACGGCCCTGGCGCCAGGGGCGCTTTGGGCAACTGGTCGACGAGGATCAGCCGGCTGACGCCGTAGCAGGGTCGGACGCAGCGACGACGACGGCAGCACAACCGGCCGTCGTCGTCGCTGGTTCGGAACCAGCCCTTGGTACGCCGACCACGGCCCGGCAAGACTGCCTCAGGCGACGGCCTTCTTCACGATCGCGCGCAGCCGCTTCTCGTTGCTGGCGTTCCACGTCAGGAGCGCGAATGACGTCGACCACATCGATCCCTCGTCCAGGCGAGCCGTGTCGCTGAAGCCGATCGAGTTGTAGCGGGTCTTCATTTTCGCGGCGCTCTGGAAGAAGCAGACCACCTTGCCGTCGCGGCCGGGCGTCGCGTACGCCGGCATGCCATACCAGGTGCGGGGCACGAGGTCTGGTGCGACGCTACGTACCAACTGATGGAAGCTCGTGGCCATGGCCCCGTCCTCGTCGGGCATCTCGTCGATCTTGGCGAGGATGTCCGCCTCGCCGTCCGATCCACTGGCCTGCGCCTTGAGTTCGCTGGCGCGGTCCCGCATCGCCTTCTTCTCGTCGGCGGAGAAACCGGCGGACTTCGTCGTGAGTGCCATCTGATTCTCGCTTTCGTGTCGCTGGTCCGATGGTTGTCGGAGGCGCTCAGTCCTCGGGGAGTTCGGCGAAGGCCTTCTTCGTGTCGCGATACCAGTCCATCGACTTCTTCGGATGCAGCCACCGCCCCTTCATCGCGGCGTGCGCCTCGTGGTGGGAGGCGTCCCCGGCCTTTTCCGCCGCCTTGAGGTGTCGGTCCTGAGCCTTGATGACGTCGTCGGCGCTCTCATTACGGTGCTCGAGGTCGCAGGGTCCCCCCAATTGGCGGCACGTCATGGTCTTCATGGTCGTCGTCCTTCCTCGTGAGTCGACCCGGTGTACGGGCCGATCGTGTTTCTGACGTTGGGCGCTCGGCGGCTGTGACTACCAACCGGATCAGCCACGCCGCTCCTTCCCGTCTCGTCGTGCCAGCTGCGCCAGCATCTCCGCCTCGGCGCGGAAGGTGATGCGCTGAACGAGGCCGTCGACGATGGTGAAGTCGAAGAGGACCATCGCCTGGCCACGGTGGAACCACGCAGCGGCTGGGCGGTCGCCGACGAACACGGGGAGCGCGGTCTTTGCGGCGCCGTCGAAGAAGGTCGCCACCTCGCGAGGACCGTCTATCCGTTCCGGGGTGCCGGCCAGGATCGCGGAGGCATCGGCCGTCACGGCCGCTTCGGGCGCGAGCAGCTCCATCAGACGTCGGAAGTCACCCTCTCTTGCGGCCGCCATGAACGCGTCGACGACCTCCCAGTCGGCCAGCTGGTCCTCGGAAGAAGGCTGGCCGACCTTGGCGCGAGCGCGGGAGGCGAGCTTGCGCGCTGACACCGACGTGGTGTCGAGGACGGCGGCAATCGTGGAGAACTCGAAGCCGAAACTGTCGTGCAGCACGAAAGCGATGCGCTCCTGGGGGGAGAGGCGGTCCAGCACCACCTGTAGGGCGACGCCGACGGTTTCGGCGAGCGCGACGTCGTCCGCCGGGTCGGACCCGGTCTCAGCCGGCTGGATCTCGGCGTGAGGGACGGGCGTCCGTGCTCGCAACCGGTCCAGGCACAGCCGGGTGGTCACGGTCGTCAACCACGCGGGCAGACTCTCGATGTCGGCTTCGGTCCGATGCAGCCGCAGCCAGGCCTGCTGCACGATGTCCTCGGCCTCGGTGTGGTCGGCGAGCACGCGGGTGGCGATGCCTAGAAGCCGCGGTCGTTCCACCTCGAAAATCTCCGTCTGGTCCACGGTGTCACCCTTCCATCTCCGGCTCGGGTCCGTCCCTTACACAGACGGCCCAGCCCCGGCGAGTGTGACCAGACGCCGCCGTGCACGGTCAGACTCATCGTCGAACGACGCAGCCCCGGCGCCGCTCGCCCCCCGTGATGCTCGCGCCCCGGCCCAATACGTGCACAAGATCGGTGTCAGCCCTTGACTCCTCCAGCAACGAGCCCGCGCACCAGGGCGCGCTGCGACAGCATGAAAACGATCGCGATCGGCACGACCGCGAGCAGGGTCGCGAGCGCCAGTTCCGGCCGGAAGATGTTCACCTGCTGGCCGCCGCCGCCGACCGCCGGGTTGAAGGAGGGCGTCGATGACAGCAAGTTCGACAGACCGACCTGGATCGGATATTGCGAGGACTTCGCGAGGACCGCGTACGGCAGGAAGAAGTTGTTCCAGTCGGCGACGAAGCTGAAGAACGCGACGAGCGCCACCACCGGTGTGGCCATCGGAAGCGCAACCCGCAGGAACGTGGACCACTCTCCGCAACCGTCCACCCGGGCCGCGTCGAGCACCTCACGCGGGATGGTGGTCGCGAAATAGATATACGCGAGATATACCCCGAACGGGAAGAACGCGAAGGGCAGGATTACCGACAGGACGCTGCCGATCAGGTGCAGCGAGTTGAGCTCGAGGAAGATCGGGAGCACCAGCGCCGCGGCTGGCATGATCATCACCACCAGCGTCAACATCAGTACGAGCCGCCGCCCCGGGAAATCACCTATGGCGAGGCCGTAGCCGGCCGGGATGGCTGTCACCAACACGATCGCGGTTGCGCTGGTCGAATACAACAGCGAGTTGCCGATGAACGCGCGATAGAGGTGGTCACTGAAAGCGTCCAGGTGCTTCCAGGCCAAGGCGACCTGATGGAAGCTGCCGAAAGCGAATGGTCTGCTGGTGACGAGCGCTTCGTCGGACTTCGTCGGCGCGAGGATGAGCCACAGTACGGGCGCCATGAAGAAAACGGCGAACGCAGAGAGGACCATGAACCGAACGGAGCGCACGGCGAGCCGCATCAATCCTCCGCCTTGAACAATCCCGTGCGCGTGACGATGGCCACAGCCGCGAACAAGCCCACCACGAGCAGGTCGACTGCAATGGCCGCGGCGGTGTTGAAATTCCCGTACCGGAAGGCCAACTGGAATGCCAGTTGATTCGACGACCACGTGTCCGGCACCAAGCCGAGACTGGCCTGGTTCACCAATTGCGGTTCGATAAAGAGCTGCGTGCCGACGGCGAAAGACAGGATGACCATATAAGCGATCCACTTGCGAATAAGCGGCAGCTTCAATCTCAGGGCTATCGCGATAGGGCCCGCCCCATCGATGCGCGCCGCGTCCTCCAGCTCGGCTGGGATCGTGTTCAGCGCCCCGTACATCACAACGATCCAGCCGCCGGCACCGGTCCAGAATGCGATCATCGCGAAAATAAAGGGGAGGTGGCCAGGAGCAATCGATTCCACGAAAAGGTGGGAGTTGAGCAGGTGGTGCACGAAGAACGATCCGGGGCTGACCGATGGGTCGAGCATGAACAGCCACACCAGAACCGATGAGGCGCCCGCGAGGGCGCCCGGCACGTAGAAGAGG
>JBDTYE010000108.1:0-10709 GCA_040005895.1 Actinomycetota bacterium
AAACGACGGCGAGGACGCAATCGCCAAGGCGCGCGAACTGCAGCCGGCAGTGATCACCCTCGACATCATGATGCCGCGCCTGGACGGCTGGGACGCCGCGGCCAAGCTTCGTGCAGATCCAGAGACCAGCCATATAAAGGTCGTTCTGCTGAGCGCGCGCGCGCAAGAGGCTGACCTGCGCAAGGGCAGCAGGATCGGCGTCGACGCCTATCTCACCAAGCCTTTCGACCCCGATGAACTGATCGACACCGTGCGGCGGCTCGCCGAGGGCGGATGACGGGCTCGCTCGGCGGCGCGGCGAAGATCGTCGAGGTGCTGTCGCGCCGAGCGGCGATGGACATCATCGGCGTACTGACTTCTGGTGCTCTTGGTGAGCGGGCACTCACGACCCGGCTGTCGGCGTACAACAGCAGTGTGGTGACGCAGCGCGTCGAGGATCTGCGGCGCATCGAGGTTGTCGAACTGGTTCCCGAGAACGGCGATCTGCGCCTGTCCGCGCGCGGCCGGCGTTTGCTGGGCGTACTGGACGGCCTGGGTGCCTGGGCGGCCGACCTCAGATGAGGTAGATCGCCTGCAGGGCGTCAAGTGCCGAGCGCTCGGGACAGCAGTGTCCTTCGGCTGCGCGTCGATGTCTTCGCGAAGATCGACTTCAGGTGATCCTGCACAGTGTGTTCTGAGAGGAAGAGCCGACCGGCCAGCTCCCGGGTGTCGGCGCCTGCGGCGAGATGGTTCAGCAGTTCGCTCTCCCTTGGACTGAGGCCAAACGCCCGCGCGAAAAGGTCGATCCGTTGAGCCGGCGGCGTCGGTTCGATGGTCACGGCGATGTCGCGTTCGTGTTGCCGACCCGGCCCGTCGAGGCGGGCAGCGCGCAGGGTCAGCCAGACGCCGTCCACGAGATGTACCCGCGCGGTTGGAAGGTTCGCGTCGACGCCGGCCTCAACCGCGAGGAGCTGGGCCGCGACGTTGTAGGCACTCGCCGGGATCGGCGCCCGGCCCGTTGCAGGCGGGACCAACCGCGCCAGGTAGTCCTGTGTTTCCTGTGTCTGCGCGCGCACTTCCAGTTCCGGCGACAGCAGCAGGACGACCGGGCCCTCGTGCGGTAGCTCGGTCACCGATGAGGCTGCGAACGTCGCCGCCTGCAGCCGGCGCAACGCAAACGTCAGCGGATCGGCGAGATCGGTGAGAAAGGCGAGGTCTCCGGGCGTGAAAGTGCCACGGGCGGCGTCCCGCATGAGTTCGAGGAAGGCCCAACAGCCGAAGCGGTCGCGGAAGACGGCGGACGCGACATCACCGACACCGTGCCCGGCCAGCAACTCCCGCCACAGAAGGCTTTGCGCGGGTTCACCGCCCGTCACGTCATTCAGGAGAGCGGCGGGACGGTCGAGTCCGGTCCAGCGATTGACCGGTGTCAGATACTTCAGCCGGATGTGCCGCGGCAACTCCGCCAGCCACGGGACTTCTGCGAGTGGCGCGGCACCGACGGATGTCGCCGGATCGGTCAGCACCCAGGCGTAGGCGTCGAAGCCGATGAGGTCGCGCAATTCGGCGATGACGGCGCGGCGCAAGGCCCTGTCATCGTGGGCGTTCTCCGCCATGCGTACGACGCGTGCTCGCGACCGCGCGTAGGCACTCGAGTCAGGCACGTTCGGACACTAACGCGCCGCGATACCCCAGCTTTCTGGGATGGGCGGCGTACGCCGGACTCCCTAGCGTGCAAGTCGCCGGCTCAGCCAAGCCCAGGAGGAACCATGGCCACACTGCACATCGAGCACCCGATCAGCGACTTCGGAATCTGGCGGGCAGCGTTCGACCGCTTCGCCGAGATGCGGCAAAGGGCCGGCGTCCGGGCACAGCGAATCCAACAACCGGTGGACGACCCGCACTACGTCGTCATTGATCTCGACTTCGACAGCGTCGCCGAGGCAGAAGCGCTGCTCGCCTTCCTGTACGCCGAAGTGTGGTCCTCGCGCGATGCCGCACCTGCGCTCGCGGGCGCCCCGCAGACCAGGATCCTGCAGCCGGCGCAGGTTGGCGCGGGCGGCGTCAGTGGCACCGGCTAAGTCGTTGGCAGCCGTCGCCGGAAATTGCATACGCTCGAAGCATGTCGACACTCACCCCCCTGAAAGGTACGAGCGCGCTGGTCACCGGTGCTTCGAGCGGCATCGGCGAGGCGACCGCTCGGCAGCTCGCCGAGTTGGGCGCCACGGTGTCCCTGGTTGCGCGGCGGAAGGAACGCCTCGACGCCGTCGCCAAAGAGATCCACGCCAGCGGGGGGCAGGCGCTCGTGATCGTCGCGGACGTCACCCAGCAGGCAGAGGCTGAGGCCGCGGTCGAACGGACGGTCAGCGAACTCGGCGGGCTCGGAGTGCTCATCAATAACGCGGGAGTAATGCTGCTCGGGCCGATTCTCGACGCTCCCATGCAGGACTGGCAGCGGATGGTCGAGATCAACCTGTTCGGGTTGCTCTACTGCGCCAAAGCCGCGCTCCCGCATCTGCTCGCGAGTGCGGAGCAGGGACCGCGGCACGTTGCCGACCTGGTCAACGTTTCCTCGGTGGCGGGGCGCACGGTCCGGCTCGGAAGCGGGGTCTACAACGCGACCAAGCACGCGGTCGGCGCTTTCAGCGAGTCGCTGCGTCTTGAGGTGACGCGTCGCCATGTCCGCGTTTCTCTCATCGAACCCGGAGCGGTCGCCACCGAACTCGTCGGGCACAACCGCCCTGAAGTGCAGGCGGCGATCGAGCATCGGTTCGCCGAGATGCAACGCCTGGAATCATCGGACCTCGCGGACGCGATCGCCTACATCGTGACGCGACCCCGGCACGTCGCGGTCAACGAGATCCTGATTCGTCCCACCGAACAGGACCAGTAACGACAGCACGGATCGGCGTGACGCTGCGCAAGCAAACGAGCAACCCTGGGCGGAGCAGGCCTAGTTGAGGCGCACCATCGCTGCCTCAATGCCCGCGGTCATGGACGCGGTTCGGCGACGTGCGACAGCTCCTCACGGCGGTGCCCTTCCGACAGCCGGCTCAGCGCGTCCAGGTCGATGACATCCGCCCTGGCCTCGGCGATCCGGACCGGCGTTACCGCCGTCAACGTCGAGGTACGCCGCTCGGCCTCGATGATGGCGCGCTCGCCGAGGATCGCACCCGGGCCGATCTCGGCGAGCGGCTCTCCGTCGACCGTGACCGATAGCACTCCGTCCAGCAGGAGAAAGACACTGTCGCCCGGATCGCCCTGCCGGACGAGTACGTCGCCCGTGGCGAAGGTGCGGATCCGGGGGGCCGCGGACCCTCGCATGATCAATGTCGACAGTTCGCGCTCGAGGGCGGTCTCGGCGGCGGTGACGAGCGCCGGAGAGTCCTGGTCACCCCAGGGCGTTGCGTGCCACGACGGCTGGCCGAGCCAGCTCTCCCAATCGGCGACGCCCGTCTTGAGCTCCAGCTCGCCGGTAGAGCCATAGACCCAGTGCCGCGGGAACGGACTCGCGCCGGGCATCGCCATCTCACTGTGCCCGTCGGCGTACAGCGTCAGGGTCAATGTCGACCAGACGAACGGGGCGTGCAGCCGGAAGAACGGCGGCTTCGAAATCTTCGATGGCAACGGCAGCGCGGTCCGGCCTCCGACGGTCTGGGTGAAACGCACCCACCCGTCGCCGACCTCCCTGTCTGGTTGCAGGTCGGGCAAGGAGACGGCGGCGAACGTCGCCCCTAGGTGACCGAGTCGCACAGTCGTGGCTCCCATCAGCCCCCCACCGGTCTGGCCGGCGTCAATCAGTTCGTTGCCCGAGAACTCCGCCCACGCCTCGATGCGGTTCGCGAAACGGAACCCGTCGGATTGGCGCAACCTCTCGAGGTCGTCCAGCCGGCTCGGAGGCGGCTCGTCGTAGTGAACGATCCCGGTCGAGAACGTCGAGCGCATGACGCCCGTAACGGCCTCGGACGGGATCCACGACAGTGACGTTGCCGTCGAATGAACGCGCATGGCCGGCTCCTCGTTCAAGGGGTGCTGATCGGACACCAGCGACCGTACGTCGAGCGCACGGCGACGGGCACGGGCGCCAACCGGCCGGATGCCGGGTGCTAGCACCACCGGCTCTTTCGTCCTGACCACCTTGCCTGGCGGCGCGAGGTGCGAGGGAATGCTCACGTGGAAGCAGTGACTGTCGTCCTCGCCGACGACAACCTCATCGTCAGGGAAGGCGTGCGCGCCATGCTGTCGCGCGACCCGAGCATCGCCGTCGTCGGCGTTGCCGGTGACTACGACGAACTCGTGGCGCGGTGCATCGAGTTGCACCCGCAGGTCGTGGTGACCGACATCCGGATGCCACCGACGTTCCAGAGCGAGGGGATCGACGCGGCCAAGGAAGTGCGCAAGCGGCTGCCCGGCACCGGTGTCGTCGTGCTCAGTCAGTACGACAGCCCTGAGTACGCCGTCGAATTGCTCACCGACGGCGCGGCTGGTTACGCGTACTTGCTCAAGGACCGGCTGGCCGATTCCGACCGGCTCGCCCGCGCCATCCGCGAGGTCGCTACCGGCGGTTCGATGCTCGATCCGGAGATCGTCCGGGCACTCGTCACGCCCGCTCGCGTCGAGGGGGCGCTGAGCGATCGTGAGGAGGCTCTGCTGCGCCAGGTGGCCGAAGGTCGCCCGGTCAAGGCGATCGCCAGCAGCCAGGGCGAAACAGCCGAAACGGTCAATGACGCCATCGAGGCGCTTTTCCTGACATTGGCCCGCGGTGCTTCCGCGGGTCAGGAACACGCGCTGCGCCGGCTGCGGCAGCTGCACACCGCAATCCTCGAACGCGAGGAGCAGGGCGAGACGCTGTCCCGGCTGCTCCCCAGCGGTCTGGCCGCGAAGCTCAAGGCGGATCGCGGCGCCGTCGGCCGGACCGAACGCCTCGTCGTGACGGTCCTGATGTCGGACGTGCGCGGCTACTCGGGCATCGCCGAGAATTCCGACCCCGCCGCGTTGGCAAGTCAGCTGAATGCGCACCGGCGGGCCATGAACTCTGCGATTCTGGCGGTTCACGGGACCGTCATGCAGTACGTGGGGGACGCCGTCATGGCTGTGTTCGGAGCACCGGACCCCCAGGAGGACCACGCCATGCACGCCCTGCAGGCGGCGCTGAACATGCACCGACTGCAGCGCGAACTCGACTCGGAGTGGGCGGCCCGCGGTCTTGCGCCGTTCGGGCTCGGCATCGGCCTGTCGACCGGCGAGGTTGCGGCGGCGCTCCTCGGCAGCGACGAGCGCCTCGAGTACACCCTCGTCGGCGACACCGTGAACCTCGCGCAGCGACTTCAGGACCTGGCCCGCCCGGCCGGCACGACCGTCGTAAGCGAAGCCACGATCCAGGCGCTGGCAGCAAGCGCGGCGCCCGCCGACTTCGACTGGGAACCGCTCGGCGCGTGCGAGGTAAAGGGCCGGGCCGCGCCGGTTGTCGCGTTCCGCCTCGCCCCGGTGACAGGCGCCGAAAGCACGCAAGTCCCGACACACCTGGAGGTTTCGCCTTGACCACCCAACATCCGGATACCGGTGTCGCGGCCGACTTGGCGGCGTACGCCGAACTCCCGGCAACAGTCTGCGTGCGCGGCGCCCGCCGAACCTACGCCGCAGAAATCGCGCCGGTGCGCGCCCTGCGCGGTGTCGACCTCGACGTGCATGCCGGCGAGTTCGTCGCGATCATGGGCCCGTCGGGGTGCGGCAAGTCAACGCTGCTCAACGTCATCGCCGGTCTAGACACGATCGACGAGGGCACGATCGAAGTCGCGGGGGAGCGCGTCAGCGGTCGCGGCGACGACTGGCTCGCGCGTTTCCGCCGGCATCACGTCGGCATCGTCTTCCAGTTCTTCAATTTGCTCGAGGGTGTCAGCGCGCTCGACAACATCACGTTGCCGGCCGTCCTCGGCGGCATGCGCAGGCCTGCGGCCGAGGCGCGGGCGCGCGACCTGCTCGACCTGCTCGGCCTGGGCGACCGGGCGCAACAGGTGCCGGCCGTTCTCTCCGGCGGCCAGCGGCAGCGACTCGCGATCGCCCGTGCGCTGGTCAACGAGCCGACGCTGCTGCTCGCCGACGAACCGACAGGGGCGCTCGACACCGATGGCGGGCTCGAGGTGCTCGAACTGTTCCGCCGGCTGCACGCGGACGGCCAGACGATCGTGATGGTCACGCACTCCGCGGACGTCGCCGCAGGCGCCGATCGGCAGGTGCAGATGCGCGACGGCCTTGTCGTCGGGCAGTCACTCGAGACCGAGACCGCGCTGCAGGCATGAACCGGGAGGAGGGCGCACCGATTCTGGCCTGGCTGCGCCTCGACCTGCCGCGCCGGTGGCGCTCGCTGACAGTCCTCGCTTTGCTGGTCGCCATTGCCGCGGCCACCGTACTCACCGCGACGGCGGGAGCGCGACGCGGCATGACGGCCGTCGCGCGGCTTGGCGATCGCACGTTGCCGGCGACCACGGTCGCACTGCCGAACCAGCCCGGCTTCGACTGGAGCAAGGTTCGCGCGCTGCCCGAGGTCGAGGCGATGGCGACGTTCGCGGTGGCGGGCTTCGTGCTCGAGGGTTCCGAGGACGCCGACAACATCGACTTCCCTTGGGCCGATGCCAGCATCATGCAGACGATCGAACGGCCCGTCGTGCTCAGCGGTCGCCTTGCCGACCCGGCCAGAGCGGATGAAGCTGTTGTCACGGCGAGGTTTCCGGCGACGTTCGGCAAGGGCGTCGGCGACACCGTTGTCGCCAGGCTGCTGACTCCAGAGCAGGCCGCTGGCCATTCCAGGGGAGTTGAGCCGGGCGAACCGGCCGGTCCGCGGGTTCCGCTGCGGATCGTCGGCATAGTGCGGTCTACATGGTTCAGCGACCCGGGTCGCCCGGGTGTGCTGACCGCGAGCCCCGGGCTGTATAAGCGCTATCCAACCAACCTGCTCGACCCGGCGGGCGGTTACATCAACGCGCTGATCAGGCTGCGTGGCGGCGAGGCGACGCTGCCTCAATTCCGGGCCGACCTCGCAAGGGTCTCCGGACGCGGCGACATTGACACGTGGAACCTGCCCGAGCAGACGCGACAGCTGAACCGCACCTTGCGATTCGAGGCGTCCTGCCTGCTGGCGTTCGGAGTGGCGGCGCTCGTCGCCGCTTTGCTTCTCATCGGTCAGGCGATTGCGCGCTACACCGCTGCCACCGTCGAGGATCTGCGTACGCTGCGGGCGCTGGGCATGACGTCGCGCCAATCCGCCGTTGCCGCTGCGGCCGGACCGATCCTGGCCGCGTCGATCGGCGCCTCCCTGGGCGTCGCGGCGGCGGCCGTTGCGTCGCGTTGGTTCCCGATCGGGTCCGCAGCGGCGTTCGAGCCGACTCCCGGCATGAGCCTCGACTGGGCGGTCCTCGCGACCGGCTGGGTGCTCGTCCCGGTTGTCGTCCTGCTCGGTGCGCTCACAGCGGCTTGGGCTGCGTCGCGTGCTCGCCAAGCGCAGGCGAGTGACCGGCGATCGGTGGTGGCGAAGACGGTCACCCGCGCTGGTCTCCCGGTGCCCGTCACCGTCGGCACCCGGCTTGCCCTCGAAACCGGCCGCGGCCGGACCGCCGTGCCGGTTCGGCCGGCCCTCGTCGGAGCGGTCACCGGAGTCATCGGCGTACTCGCGGCTTTCACGTTCTCCGGTGGTGTTGCCGACGCGGCCAGCAATCCGCGGCGGTTCGGTCAGACCTATCAAGTGACCAGCTTCTTCGGTGCAAACAGTGAGGACTTCGGTCCGGCCGACCAAGTCCTGGCGGCCGTTTCGCGTGTTCCCGGTGTCGACGGCGTCGACAACGCGTTGCTCGACGTGGCGAACGCCGCCGACGGCCAGACGACTGTTCCGCTGTACACGTACCAGCCGGTTGGTCGCCCTCTCGACGTGGTCCTGACATCCGGCCGGCTTCCGGTCGAGCCCGCTGATGTCGTCCTCGCGCCGTCGAGCTCGGCTGCTCTCCGGGCAGGTCTCGGATCGAAAGTGACTCTGTCAGGGACCGACAGTCAACCGCGAGTTTTCACGGTCACCGGCATCGGGTTCGTTCCGGAGGGACCGCACAACTCCTACTCGACCGGCGGCTGGGTGACACGACCGGGCTATGACGCATTGTTCGGCAACCACTTCAAGTTCCACACGGCGTACGTCTCGGTCAATCCGGGCGCCGATGCCAATGCCGTGCTTGCGGACCTCAAGAGCTCCGCCGACGCGGTGCTCGCCGGCGCGAGCGGCGCCTTTGGTCTCGCGACTCCGCCGACCGCTGCACTACAGGTGAAGCAGGTGCAGAGGCTGCCGCTCGTGCTCGGCGTGTTCTTGGTGCTGCTCGCGATCGGGACGGTCGGCCACGCACTGGCGACCGCGGTACGCCGCCGCCGGCACGACCTTGCCGTACTTCGAGCGCTGGGCATGACGCGGCGGCAGACCCGGGTCGTCGTCATCACACAGGCGAGCGTCCTCGCTCTGGTAGGGCTGTTGTTCGGCGTGCCGCTGGGTCTGGCTCTGGGCCGGACCGTGTGGCGGGTCGTCGCGGACTTCACCCCGCTGCAGTACGCGCCGCCGTTCGCCTTCTGGGCGCTGGTACTGATCGGCCCGGTCGCGCTGCTGGTGTGCAACCTGCTCGCGGCGTGGCCGGGTCAGCAGGCGACGCGACTGCGCATCAGCCACATTCTGCGGGCCGAATGACCGGTTTGGATGCCCTCTCGGTAGCGCTGGCTTCGCTGGCAGCGGGGTGGGCGATCGCGGCGGGCGCGAGCTGGCGGGCGGGTGCGCGGCCCGCGGCCGCCTGGTTCGCGGCCGCGGCCGGCGTCCACGTGGTTGCAGCGGCGTGGAGTCCGTCCCCACCGCTGGTGATTGCCGCCTGGCTGGCGTGCGGCCTTTCGATCCCGGCCCGCCGTCTCAGCAATGGTCGGAAGGCCGATCGAAACGAAAAATGGACCCTGCAGTGGCTGGCCGCGACGGTCGTACTCGCGTTGGCCGGGTGCGCAGTCGCGGTCGCCCTGCACTACCTCGTGGACGTACCGCATGAGGTGGCGCCGTGGCTGATCGCGACGTTGGTCCTGATCCCGCTGGGACAGGCGTTCGCCGCGTCGCCCCACGTAAGGCAGTCCGCCGAGCTCGTCCTGGTGGAATCGGTTGTGGTGGCGGTGCTGGCGCTGTTCGTCGTGGCCGTCTATCTGGTGGTGGTGGTCGGGCTCGGCCATGTGCCCGTGGGCGGCGAGCGCAACGTGCTGGTGTCGAGCCTGTTCGCTGCCGTGGTCATCGCCGTGCTCGCGCTTCCCGTTCGTCAGCGGGCGCTGGCCCTCGCCGGAGTCTTCGTCGGCGATCGGGGGGCATCCGCCGAGCAGATCCTCGCGACGCTCGGCGCCCGGATGACGCGTGCGGTACCGATGGACGAATTGCTGCTGCAGATCACCGAGTCGCTGCACTCGACGATCGCGACCGCCGGCGCCGAGATCTGGGTCGGACAGGAGGGGACGCTCACGCGTGCCGTCAGTGTTCCGCGGCGTGCAGGCGGCCGGCTCGACATCGGTGAGAAGGAGCGGACCGTCGTCGCCCGGGCCAGGATGGGCGGGCAGAGCTGGTCTTCCGTGTGGCTCCCCGCCGTGGCGGCGGACGTCGTCGCCGCCAACGGTGTGCGGCCCGATCTGCGCGTCGCCCCGATCTCGCATCTCGGTGAACTGCTCGGACTCGTCGTCGTACGCCGGCGCGCCGACTCCTCGGCTTTCAGCGACGACGACGAGCGACTGCTGCTCGAGCTCGCCCGGCAGCTCGGCCTGGCTCTGCACAACGTGCGCCTCGACTCGGCGCTGCAGGCCTCGCTCGACGAGCTGAAGCGCCGCAACGCCGAACTGCAGGCCTCCCGGCTGCGCATCGTCACGGCAGCGGATGAGTCGCGCCGGTCGATCGAACGAAATCTGCACGACGGCGCGCAGCAGTATCTGGTCGCTCTCGCGGTGAAACTCAACATCGCCGGCCAGGTGGCGGCGGACGATCCGGCGGAGATCGTCGACATGCTCGAGGAGCTGCGCGGCGACGTACAGGCGACGATCCGGGAGCTGCGCGAACTCGCACATGGCATCTACCCGCCGCTGCTGCGCGACCGCGGCCTCGGCGAGGCGCTGCGCACCGCGGCGAGCCGCTCCCCGCTGCCGTGCACTCTCGAGGTCGAACTGGCCGGGCGCTACCCCCAGGACGTCGAAACCGCCGTCTACTTCTGCTGTCTCGAAGCGCTCCAGAACGCAGGCAAGCACGCCGGTGACCAGGCACAAGTATCCGTGCGGGTCGGCGGTGGCGGTACCGAGATCTGGTTCGAGGTGCAGGACGACGGCATGGGTTTCGCCGGCAACGATCGCGCCGGCAGCGGCTTTCTCAACATGCAGGACCGGCTCGGCGCCGTCGGCGGTCGCCTCGACGTCATGTCATCGCCGGGTGCCGGTACGACGATCCGCGGCTCCATCCCGGCAGCGCCGCTGGATCAACGGCTCATTTCTCGAGAAGGCTCCGCAGCAGCTTCGGCGTGAGGTCGTCCTTGCGCACGTAGGCCGCTGCGCCACAGGACGTCACGTCCTCCGGCAGGTCATCGGCGGCGTACGTGGAAAGCAGTACGACGGCGACCTTGTCGTTGTCGGCGAGGATGCGTCTGGTGGCCTCGATCCCATTGATGCCAGGCAGATTTAT
The DNA here is from genome assembly GCA_040005895.1 of Actinomycetota bacterium. Taxonomy (GTDB): domain Bacteria; phylum Actinomycetota; class Actinomycetes; order BP-191; family BP-191; genus JBDTYE01. Next base: position 10,691 of record JBDTYE010000108.1, read on the forward strand.
GTCCATCAACACCACCTCG
>JBDTYE010000109.1:0-10644 GCA_040005895.1 Actinomycetota bacterium
GCCCGCACGCCTACCAGTCGCACACCTGGGGCTGGCTGCTGCTCGCGCGTCCCGTCTCGTACTTCTACTCGACCCCAGAGCCCGGCTATTCCAGTGCCGTGCTCGCCATCGGTACGCCGGCGATCTGGTGGGCGAGCATCTTCGCCCTTGCCGCGGTGTTCTGGCAGTGGATCAGCTCGCGCGACTGGCGGGCGGCGTACATCCTGGCCGGCTTCGCGGCGACGTACCTGCCATGGTTCTGGAGCGACATGCACCGCCGCACCATGTTCTTGTTCTACGCGCTGCCCGCATTGCCGTTCATGTGCCTTGCACTGGCGTACTGCGCCGGCCTGGCCATCGGTCCGCGTGGCGCGAGCAGCGAGCGCCGTCTCTGGGGCGCGGCGGCGGCAGGCGCCTACCTCGCCGTGGTGCTGTGGAACTTCTACTTCATGTACCCGGTGCTGTCCGCCAAGATCATCCCGTACGGGTCGTGGCAGCTGCGGATGTGGTTTTCCAGCTGGGTCTGACCAACATCGTCGCCGGGTTGACGGTGGAGCTGAGGAGAATCGAACTCCTGGCCTCTTCGATGCGAACGAAGCGCTCTACCAACTGAGCTACAGCCCCGTAGACCGGGCGGAACGCTACCACGGTGCACGGCCGCAACGGGTCTGGCCGGTGACCGCCCACCCTGGCTACTGGCCGACGACGCGCTGCCAGTCCTCGACGTACTCCTCGGCCGGCTGTCCGGACTGCTCGGGCACGTAGCGAGCGGCCAACGGCTGCCGCGCCGGCCGGGCGGCGGCTGCTGCGGCCGCCGCGGCCGCCGCTTCGACGCGCAGCCGGTATTCCTCGCGGGCCGTCTCCGTTTTGTGCCGGCGCGCGAGCTGTCGGGCCCGCCGCGCCCGCTCGCGGGCGCGAACCGTCTCGCGGCGGAGCGCGACGGCGTACCCGAGGGTGGTCGCCATGCTGCCGGCGAGCAGCCACACGGTGAGACCGCCGACGAGGAAGGCAAGCGGCGCCGAGACGACCGACATCACCATGAGCGAGAACAGCGCCTGGCGGCGGTGAATCAGCCGGTGGTCGGCTGCCGTCCTGACACTGGCGCCGGAAACGTGCACAGCTTCCGGGACCGCGGACTTTGCGCGAGTCCGGGGCATGACGACGTAGCGGCCGTCGACGTAACCGGGCTTGCGCCTCGACAGGGTCCGCATCGCCGTCGAGAAGCCCTGTATGGAGCGCATCTCGGCAGCCGGACCGTCGTGCCGGCGGACCCAGAAGGGCACCAGATAGGCGCCCCATCCGGCTACCACAAGCAGTACGAGGATCGAGTCCAGGACAGCTCTCCCAAGTCTTGGTCTCGCGGACGTTCTTGCGACTTCTTGCCGACCGGCACAATCGCCGAATCGACTTGGCGACCACGGTATGCGGGAGGCCGCGAAGGGTCTAACACCATGGGTGCGACAGTTTGCGTGTCGCGCGCTGGCTCGCCGAGCAGCCTACGGCGTACGCCGACCGGCCAGGTATCGCGCCAGCACGCCGTCAGGGACGTCTTCAGTGGTCAGCGCGTACCCGACGTGGTCGCGGTATTCGCCATCGATCATCAGGTAGTTGCCGTGCAGGCCCTCCGCACGAAACTGAAGCTTTTCCAGCAGCCGCCGGCTCGCGATGTTTTCCGGCCTGACGTTGGCCTCGACCCGGTGCAGCCGGGCCGGTCCGAAGCAGTGGTCAGTGACCAACGCCACAGCGATTGACCCGATTCCGCGGCCCGCAACGCGCCGGTCGACCCAATAGCCCAGGTAGCAGCTATTGAAGGAACCCCGGACCAGGTTGCCCGCGGTGACCTGCCCGACCAGCCTGCCCTCGTACGTCACGGCGAACGGCAGGTGGGTACCCGCCCGGGTCGCCGCCCTCAACGACCGCCACATCACTGTGTACGCCGCCGGGCTGTGGCGCGCCGCGTAACTGCTGCGCGAACCCGCAGGCGTGGACTCCCAGGGCGTGAGCCACTCCTCGTTGGCGATGCGGATCTCGCTCCACGTGCGTGCGTCGCCGCGCCGCAGGGGCCGTACGCCGACGGGTCCATGACTGAGCTCGACCGGCCACCCGTGAGCACGCTCACGGATCAATGGTCGCCTCCGCGCAGCTGCGCCACAGCGTGCCCGATCACCGGAGCAAGAGCGGCAACCCCGTCACGTACCCCGCCCGTCGAGCCGGGAAGGTTGACGACGAGACTGCGGCCGGCTACGCCGGCCACGCCGCGGGACAGGATAGAGGTCGGGACCCGCTCGCGGCCGAAGGCCCTGATCGCTTCGGCCAGGCCAGGTGCCTCGCGCTCGATGACGTCCCTGGTCGCCTCGGGGGTGACGTCCCGCGGCGCCAGACCGGTGCCACCCGTCGTACAGATGAACTCGGTGCCCGCCGCCACGGCGGCTCGCAACGCTGCCACGATCTCAGTCCGCTCGTCTGCGACGACAAGGACCGGATCGACCGCAAAACCCTGCTGCGTAAGGAGTTCGGCGGCCAGCGGGCCCGATGTGTCCGCGCGCGAACCCGCCGCGGAGCGGTCGCTGACGGTGATGACGACGGCCCGCGCGCCATCGGGCACACGGGTCACGACGGCCCCGGGCGCTGCCAGTCGGCGGACTTGCCGCCGGTCTTCGACTCGACCCGGACGTCGCTGATGACGGCCGACGGGTCGACCCCCTTGACCATGTCGACGAGAGCGAGCCCGGCGACCGCGACCGCTGTGAGCGCCTCCATTTCCACCCCTGTGCGGTCGGCGGTCCTGCAGGTCGCCGAGATCGCGACCGCGTCGTCGTCGACCCGCAACGAGATCTCCACCCCGTGCAGCGCGATCGGGTGGCAGAGCGGCACCAGGTCGGGCACCTTCTTCGCGCCCATGATCCCCGCGATGCGCGCAACAGCCAGTGCATCACCCTTGGGTACGCCGCCCGCCCGCAGCAACGCGACGACGTCAGGGCTGACGAGGACCCGCCCGGACGCCGTGGCCGTTCGCACGGTGACGTCCTTGCTCGCGACGTCGACCATCCGGGCCGCCCCGGACGCGTCGAGATGCGTGAGTTCGCTCATCGGCACTGCTCGCTCAATCGGCACTGCTCGCTCATCGGCCCCGCCGTTCCAGCAGCCAGACCGTGACGGGTGCCCCGGCCGGCAGTTCCCTGACGTCCTCGGGCAGCACGGCGAGGCCGTTGGCGGCGGCGAGTCCGGCGAGCATGTGGCTGCCCTGACCGCCCGTCGGCTCCGCAATCACCTGATTGCCTTGGCGGGTCACGTAGACCCGCAGGAATTGCCGCTTGCCGGCCGCCTTGCGGACAGGCGCACTGAGTTCCGCCGTGATCTCGGGGCGGCCGAGAGGTTCGGTGCCGAGCATCCGCCGTAGCGCCGGCCGCACGAACACCTCGAACGAGACCAGTGCACTGACCGGGTTGCCGGGCAAGCCGAAGATCGGGATGTCGTCCCCGACCACGCCGAAGGCCTGCGGCATGCCCGGTTGCATCGCCACCTTCTCGAAGGCGACCGTGCCGAGTTGGCCCAGCACCGTCTTGACGACGTCGTAGGCGCCGACGCTCACCCCGCCACTGGTGACGATCAGGTCGGCCTGGATCAGGTGGTCCTCGATCGCCCGGGTGAGTGCCCGCGGCTCGTCGGGGACTATGCCCACCTGGTAGGCGATGGCTCCGGCCTCGCGGACCGCCGCCGTCAGCGCATAGCTGTTGGAGTCGACGAGTTGCCCGTATCCCAGCGGCTTCCCGAGGTCGACGAGTTCGGCGCCGGTCGAGATGACGACGACCCGCGGCTTCGGGCGTACGGCGACGGTGCGGCGGCCGACCGCGGCCAGCAGTCCGACCTGCGTCGCACCGACGAGCGCGCCCGCGGAGAGGACCACGTCGCCTGCGCGCACGTCCTCGCCGGCGCGCCGGATGAAGGCGCCCACCTCGGGCTGGTTGCCGATGCGGACCCGGCGAGTGTCGCCGTCCGTCCATTCGAGCGGCACGACCGCGTCAGCGCCTGGCGGGATCGGCGCACCCGTCATGATGCGGGCGCACATGCCGGCTTGCACGGTCAGCACCCTGGAAGTCCCTGCCGCGATGTCGCCTATGACCGGGAGCGAGACAGGCGCCTGCGGCGTCGCACCGGCGACGTCGGCGGCGTGCACGGCGTACCCGTCCATGCTCGAGTTGTCGAAGCCTGGCAGCGGAGCGGGCGCCACGACATCCTCGGCCAGCACGCAGCCGTGCGCGTCGAGCAGGTGGAGATCCATCGGAGGCAGCGGCGCCACCCGCGCGAGTATCTCGGCCAGATGCTCGTCGACGCTTCGCATGGGCTAGACCGGGCTCTGGACGCCGGCAGTGTTGCGGGTCTTGACGAACTCGCCCAGCCACTCCAGGAATTCCGGCCCGAGGTCGGTCCGGTCGCAGGCGATCTGGACGATCGCCTTGAGGTAGTCGGCCCGGTCGCCGGTGTCGTAGCGACGACCCCGGAACAGCAGGCCGTGCACCGGCTCGCGGGCGATGATGTCGCGCAACCCGTCGGTGAGCTGGATCTCGCCACCCTGCCCCGGTCGGGTCTGCTCGAGCGAGTCGAATACGCCCGGCGAGAGGATGTAGCGGCCGATCACGGCGAAATTGCTGGGCGCATCATCCGGATCCGGCTTCTCCACCAGGTCCGTGATCCGCAGCAACCCGTCGACGTCCGTCGCCTCGACGGCAGCGCAGCCGTAGAGCGAGATCTGTGAGGGTGGCACTTCGATCAGCGCTATGACACTGCCACCGAAGCGATTCTGTACGTCGATCATCGGCGTCAGCAGTGGATCACGCTCGTCGATGAGGTCGTCACCGAGCAGAACCGCGAACGGCTGATCGCCGACGTGCTGCTTGGCGCACAGCACCGCGTGACCCAGACCGCGCGGGTCGCCCTGCCGGACATAGTGCACGTTCGCCAGGTCGGCCGACTTGCGCACCGCGGCGAGCCGCTTGTAGTCGCCCTTGAGCTCGAGTGCGGCCTCGAGTTCCCACTGGCGGTCGAAGTGGTCTTCGAGGCTGCGCTTGTTGCGGCCGGTGATCATCAGGATGTCGGTGAGACCGGCGTCGACCGCTTCCTCGACGACGTACTGGATGGCCGGCTTGTCGACGACGGGCAGCATTTCCTTCGGCGACGCCTTCGTCGCGGGCAGGAACCGCGTGCCGAGCCCGGCCGCCGGGATCACTGCCTTCGTCACGTGCTGCTCGATGGCCATGCCGAGACCCTAACGGCTCGCCGACCGCTCGCACGTGCCGCTGGTTACGCGCCGCCGAGCGCGGCATCGACGTCGACGTCGTCGGCGCCGGAGGCGGTCACGGAGGCAGCAGCCGATTCGAGGGCGGACCTCGCTCGGCCGTCCAGCGGTGGCAGCTGGCCGGCAACCTCGTCGTCGGTGTCGGTTGCCGCCTCGTCGGCCACGACGTAACGATCGCGCCCGGACTCCTTAGCGGCGTAGAGGGCGGTGTCGGCCGCCTTCACCAGCAGACTGGGGGTCGAGGCATGCTGCGGGTAGACCGCGACGCCGATCGAAACGGTCAGTTTGAGGGTCTCTTCGTCGGTGTGGCCGAAACGTCGTTGCCGCACCAGTTCGCACAGCTTCTCGGCCGCCTGCTCGGCGCCCGCGAGATCGGTTTCCGGGAGGATCAAAACGAATTCCTCGCCGCCGTAGCGCGCCAGCGTGTCAACTTCGCGAATAGCGCCCTTGATGCGGGTTGCCAGCTCGATCAGGACCGAGTCGCCGCGCTGGTGGCCGTGGGTGTCGTTGACCACCTTGAACTTGTCGAGGTCGAGCATCAGCACCGACAGCGGCCGGGTGAACCGGGTGGCACGCTCGATTTCCTTGTCGATCGTCATCTGGAAGTAGCGGTAATTCCACAGCCCGGTGAGCCCGTCGGTGATCGAGAGCCGCTGCGACTCCTGGTGCAGCAGGACGTTGTCGATGGCGACGGTCGCCTGGTTGGCGAACGACTTGATGGTCGCGACGTCGGTGTCGTCGAAATCGCGCGCCGACTCCTTGTCGTAGAGATTGAGTACGCCGAGCGTACGGCCGTGCGCCTTGAGCGGCATCGCAATCACGGCGCGGGCCCTGGGCTCCGCAGGCGCGAGTTTGAGCTCCCCCGGCCGGTCGCCGACCGTGCCGTGGACCGGTTCGCCGGAGCGACCGACGGCGCCAGCCACGCCCTCCCCCATCTTGATGCGGTCCACATCAGGGTCGACGCGACCGGTGAGCCCCCGGCCGACCTTGATGTAGAGCTCGTCCCGGTTCGAGGTGTAGAGCATCAATGCTCCAGCCTCCGCGCGCAGCGTCACCATCGCGGTCTCGAGGATCACCGCGAGCATCTTGTTCATGTCGTGCGTGCTGGACAGCGTGTCGCCCATCCGCGTCAAACTTCGCCGGAGTTCGTCACGGCTGTGCTCGAGCGCGTCGATGTAGGTGCTGACCTCATCGGTCATCGTGTTGAACGCAATGGCCAGCCGGCCGACCTCGCCCGAGGGCGGCACGACGATGCGGGTGTCGTACTTGCCGCTGGCGATGTTCATCGCCGCGTCGCTGAGTTCCTCCAGCGGCTTGGTCGTGAGCCGCGCGAGGAGCCAGCCGAGCAGGCCGGCCAGGACGGCGAAAACCCCCATGATCGGTATCACTGTCGGCCAGAAGTCCGCCTGAGCGGCGATCGACGCCGAGCGGTGCGCGACCGACAGGAAGCGCAGCCCGTTGGCCGCGTTGTAGCGCAGCACGAACGAGTCGCCGACGCGCGCCGGTTCCTCCGAGTCGCGGCCTCCGGCGAGCGTCGGAAACGGACTGGGGATCGCGGAGGCGATCGGTTTGTCGGCGGCGAGTGCCACCCAATCGATGGTCTTGGTGCCCGCACTGAGAGCTCGCAGTGTTGCTTCGTCGACCCAAAAACCCGCCACGACGGTGGCGAGCACACCCTCGCTGCCACGCAGCGTGTTGCGGGCGAAGACGGCGTACGGCGAGGTTTCGGCCGAGGTCGCCAGCTGGACCGGCTCGGGTGGAACCGACCCGGGGAGGAACTGCCCCTGCCGTCCGGCGGAGGCGATGGCTTCGCCCTCGGGTGCGGCGATGGCGATGAAGTCAGGCGCGACACCGGCGGCCCGAGCCGACTCGAGTCGCTGGCGCACCAGCATCTGAACGGTCGTCGCGTGGCCGTCCCGGACGCCTTGCTGGATCGCCGGGGCCTCGGCGACATCGAGGGCAGCCGCGGCAGCGCGGCGGTCGAGCTGACCTATCAGCGTGTTGAGGGCGGGCTGGGCGCGGGTCAGCTGGTCCTTGGTGCTCGCCTCAACGGTGCGCGTGAAGACAAGCTGGATCAGGAACGCCGTCACCCCCAGCGGCACCAGGACGATTGCGATGAACGCGACCGACAGCCGCACGCGGAGCGGCAAGAGCATCGGCCTCCTCGAGAACAGCACCACAACGACCACGCGCGGTAACGGACCGGAGCGCCCACCGGCCGTTCGCTGGTGAGATCGTGTCACGCGCGGAGCCGCCGCGCGGAAGAGGGTAGGGACTGTGGACGGCAGTTTCGAATCCGATGTGAGCGCCGCCAAGCGGTCGCTACGCGAGCGGGTGCTCGTGGGCCGCGCCGAGGTGAGCGCCGAAGACCTCGCCCTCGCCGGCGCCATGATCGCCGAACGGCTGCGCGGGCTGCCGGTCGTTCAGAGCGCACGCATCGTGGCGGCGTACATAGGCGTCGGCGTCGAGGTGCCCACCGGGCGGCTCGTCGACGAGCTGCTCGAGAGCGGGCAGACGGTTCTGCTCCCGGTCCTGGAAGCAGACCGCTCGCTGACCTGGCGGCCGCTCTCGGATCGTTCGCAGCTGGTCCCGGGCAGGCACGGCCTGCTCGAACCGCAGGGCTCCGATTCTGCTCGGGCGCTGAGCGACGCGCAGGTCGTCGTGCTGCCGGGATTGTGCTACGACCGCTCCGGCAATCGGCTCGGCCGCGGCGGCGGGTCGTACGATCGGGCGCTGAAAGACCTGCCGCGGGCAGTACGGACGATCGGCATCGCTCTTGACTGCGACATCTTCGACTCGGTTCCCGTCCAACTACACGACCGGCCGGTACAGATGATCGTCACGCCGACGCGCGTGATCACCACCGAAAACGGAGGCAACTAGCGTGCGGGTTCGAAGCCGACGAGCCACCCTGGCGACGCTCGCGTTGCTGATCGCCGTCGCGCCGGCCTGCACCGGCGGCAAGAAGAAGAACGACGGCAAGCCCGCACCCGGGCAGAGCACGAAATCGTCATCATCCGCTTCGGCTTCGGCGACTCTCGACCCCGGCAACCCCGAGGACGTCGCGCACAAATACCTCGAGCTGTGGCAGGCGGGCGACTTCGCCGCCGCCGCGCTCCTAACTGACGCCGACCCCGCTGATGTGCAGGATTCCCATAACGCCACGGCAAAGAGCATGAAAGCCACCGAGACCACCGTGACGGCCGGTGCGGTCGACATAACCGGCGACAAGGCGACAGCCGCTTTCACCGTCAAGTTCAACCTGCGCGGGCTTGGCGAGTGGTCCTACGACAACGTCCTGCCGCTGGAGAAGGTCGAGGGCAAGTGGGTCGTCAAGTGGACCCCCGCGGTGGTGTACCCGGGGCTACTGGCGGGCCAACGGCTGGCCATGACCCGTTCGCTGCCCGAACGCGGTGACATCCTCGACGCTCTGGGCAAGCCGCTGTTCACCAAGAAGGACCGCATCACCGTCGGCATCGAACCGCGGAAGTTGAAGGCGGATCCGGCGCCGGTGTACGCCGCCCTGGCGCTGATCACGAAGGCCGACATCCCCGCACTCAAGGCGCAGGTCGCCGCGGCCAAGCCGGACGCGTTCGTGCCTGTGATCACCTACACCAGAGCGGAATTCACTCCGCTGGACGCCAGGCTGCGGCCGTTGCCCGGTGTCATCTTCCGCACCGAAGCCGAGATCAGCTCCTCCAGCAGCGGCTTCGCACGGGCATTGCTCGGCAAGGTCGGCGAGGCGAGCGCGGAGGTGCTCGACAGCGCGGGAGGCCAATTCCAGGCGGGCGACAAGTTAGGGCTGTCCGGCCTCCAGGCGGCGTACCAGGCAAGGCTGACGGGTACGCCGATCGGCGAGATCGTCATCAAGACCGGAATCACGACGGTCGAATCGATCAAGCAATTCACCGGCGAGCAGCCGCAAGCGGTCAGAACCACGATCGACACCGCGATCCAGACGGCTGCTGAACGCGCTCTCGGCAAGCCGACCCAAGCCGCCGCCCTGGTCGCCATCCGGGCGTCGACCGGGGAAATTCTCGCGGTCGCCAACAGGCCGGACAACAGCGCGTTCAATCGCGCCTTCGTCGGCCGCTATCCGCCGGGTTCGACGATGAAGGTGGTCTCGACAGCAGCGCTGCTGAAGGCGGGCGTGAAGACCACCGACCCGGTGCCCTGCCCGCCCAAGGCGCTCGTACTCGGCAAGACATTCCACAACTTCAAGGGCGAGTCCAAGGGGGGCGTCGTCCCGTTCTCGACCGACTTCGTCCATTCGTGCAACACCGCGTTCGTGTCGTTGGTCGACCGGCTGAAGCCCACCTCGATGACCGAGATGGCGTCGGCGTTCGGCGTCGGCCGCGACTACAAGCTGCCGATGCCGGCGTTCAGCGGCAGCGTCCCGCCACCGAAGGACACGACCGACCTCGCCGCATCCATGATCGGCCAGGGACAGGTCCTGGTGAGCCCGCTCGACATGGCCCTCATCGCGGCTGCGGTCGTCAGCGGCACCTGGCGCTCACCGATCCTGGTCAAGGACCCGGCTCCGGAGCAGCCGCAGCTGACGTCCCAGCTCGATCCGGCCCTGGTGGCCTCTTTGCGAAACCTGATGCGCCAGGTGGTCGTCGAAGGCACCGGCAAGGCCGCCGCCGCGCCCGGCGCACCCGTGTCGGGCAAGACCGGAACCGCGGAGTTCGGCAGCAAGCCGCCGCTGCCGACACACGCCTGGTTCGTCGGCTTCCGGGGTGACATCGCCGTCGCGGTAATCGTCGAGGGGGGCGGTGTCGGCGGCGAGGTGGCCGCGCCGATCGTGGGGGCGTTCTTCAAGCAGTTGCCCTGAGTGCTGGCGTGCTGACCAGCCACGACGCTGGGGCGAACGCTGGACGGCAGCGGGCCGCGTGGCGCACTATTAGCAGTCACGACACGCGAGTGCTAACACGAACTGCTGACGGAGCGAACCCCTTGCCGACCTACGAGTACACGTGCACCGACTGCGGTACGCCGCTCGAGATCGTCCAGCGGTTCACCGACAGCTCGCTGACCGAGTGCCCGTCGTGCGGCGGGCTGCTGCGCAAGGTCTTCAGCCCGGTCGGCGTCGTGTTCAAGGGCTCCGGCTTCTACAAGACCGATTCGCGCAGCTCATCGAAGAACGGCTCGAACGGCTCGAACGGCTCGTCTGACGGCAAGAGGGAAAGCGCTGCAAAGAGCGACTCCGGCTCGGCCACCGGGTCGTCGAGCGCAGACTCGGGTACGCCGCCCAAGTCGGGATCTTCGCCTTCCGGCTCCGGCTCGGGCGGATCCGGCTCGGGCGGATCCGGCTCGGGCGGATCCTCGGGCTCAGGCTCGGGCTCGGGCGGATCCTCCGACTCGGGCTC
>JBDTYE010000110.1:0-10519 GCA_040005895.1 Actinomycetota bacterium
GACGACCGGCGCCTCCAACGACATCGAGAAGGCGACGGCGATCGCCCGCGCGATGGTCACCGAATACGGCATGAGCGACCGGCTGGGCGCGCTGAAGTTCGGCAGCAACAACAACGAGCCTTTCCTCGGCCGCGACATGGGTCACCAGCGCGACTACTCCGAGGACGTCGCCGCCGAAATCGACGTCGAGGTACGCCGCCTGGTCGAGGAAGCGCATGACGAGGCATGGGAGGTGCTCGTGCAGTACCGCGACGTACTCGACGACCTGGTGCTCGAACTGATGGACAAGGAGACACTCGCCAAGGACGCAGTGCTCCGCGTCTTCCAGACCGTTCGCAAGCGCCCGTCCCGCGGGGTCTGGGTCGGCAATGGCAAGCGGACGCCGTCCGACCGGCCGCCCGTGATGACGCCGGCCGAAAGTGCACTGCTCGGGATCACGGCGCCGTCAGCGGGCACGCGGCGTACCAACGGCTCCAGCAACGGCACGTCCACCGCCGCGGCGACCAACGGGTCGGTCAGCGAAGCGGTCGCCGCCGACAAGGGCGTCTCCGCCGACGACAACGCCGTCTGAACGATGGCCGACTTCGACGCGGCGCGCGCCGAAGCCGCCGTCCGTGAACTTCTGATCGCGGTCGGGGAGGACCCCGACCGCGACGGACTGCGGGACACGCCGGCGCGCGTTGCGCGGATGTACCGCGAGGCTTTCGCGGGACTTGGCATTGCCCCCGGTGAGCTGCTCACGACGCGGTTCGACGAGAGTCACGACGAGATGGTCATCGTCCGCGACATGGAGCTGTATTCGATGTGCGAGCACCACCTGGTGCCGTTCTTCGGCGTCGCGCACGTCGGCTACATCCCGAACGTGCAGGGCGAGATCACCGGCTTGTCGAAGCTGGCCAGGGTGGTGGAGGGCTTCGCCAAGCGGCCGCAGGTGCAGGAGCGGCTGACCACGCAGATCGCCGACACGCTCGAGGAACACCTCAAGCCGCGCGGCGTCATTGTGATCATCGAGGCCGAGCACCTGTGCATGTCCATGCGCGGTGTCCGCAAGCCGGGGCACAAGACGATCACCTCCGCCGTCCGCGGGGGTTTCCGGGACAACGTCTCGACTCGCGCCGAGGCGATGAGCCTGATCTTGGGCCGTTGAGCTCTGCCGTGCACCCGGCGCTTCCCGGTTTGCCTTTGCTCGACCGGACCTTGGTGCTGGGTGTCCTCAACGTCACGCCCGACTCGTTCTCCGACGGCGGCCTGTTCGTCGCGCACGACGCGGCGGTCGCGCACGGACTGCTCCTGGCCGCGGACGGCGCCGACCTCGTCGATGTCGGCGGTGAGTCCACCCGACCGGGTGCCGCACGGGTCTGCGCTCAGGAGGAACTGGAGCGGGTCCTGCCGGTCGTCCGCCGGCTCGCTGCAGCCGGCGTACTCGTATCCATCGACACGACCCGTGCCTCCGTTGCCGCTGCGGCGGTCGACGCGGGAGCCGTCCTGGTCAACGACGTTTCCGGCGGCCGCGGCGACGCGAATATGCCAGCGCTGATCGCCTCCCGCGGTGTCGCCTACGTCGTCATGCACTCCCGCGGCACAAGCACCGACATGCAATCCCTTGCTGTGTACACCGATGTGGTCGCCGAGGTCCGCGACGAACTCGCGGCGCGGGTGGTCGCGCTGACGGCCGCCGGCGTGCACCTCGAACAAATAGTGCTGGACCCCGGCATCGGCTTCGCGAAGACCGCCGAACACAACGTGCAGCTGCTCGCGTCCCTGCAGTCCCTCGGTTCGCCGCTGCTGGTTGGCGCCTCCCGCAAGAGCTTCCTCGGCTCGCTACTCGATGGCCGCGCCGTCGACGACCGCGAGGACGCCACCCAGGCGATCACCGCGGTCTGCGCCTGGGAGGGCATCTGGGGGGTCCGGGTACATGAAGCGCGGCCGGCTGCCGACGCGGTCCGCGTCGTTGCCGCTCTCCGGGAGGCGCGGCCGTGACTGGTGCGGAGCACGTGGATCACGCCGCGGTGCTGGCGGCGAACGCGGAGTTCTACGCCGCCTTCGAGGTCGCCGATCTCGACCGCATGCACGCGGTCTGGGACGACGACGAGGACGTGACCTGTGTGCACCCGGGCTGGCAGCTGCTGCGCGGCCGTGGCCGGGTCATGCGGTCGTGGGCGCTGATCTTCGCCAACACGCCGTACATCCAGTTCTTCCTGACCGACCTGCGGGCCGACATCGAAGGGGATGTTGCCGTCGTCACCTGCACGGAGAGCATTCTCACCTCGGTGGGGGACGACACCGGGGATGCATCAGTAGCAGCCACTAACGTGTTCCGCAGGCGCGACGGAGGATGGCGTTTGTGGATACATCACGGGTCGCCGGTGGCGGCGCTCTCGGAGCGGCAGGAGGAGCTGTGAGCGATCGGATCTCGATCACCGGGCTCCGGGTCCACGGTCGGCACGGCGTGTTCGAGCACGAACGGCGCAACGGCCAGGACTTCGTCGTCGACGCGCACCTGTCGGTGTCACTAGCGGCCGCAGGCGCCTCGGATCTGGTCGCTGACACCGTCGACTACGGGAGCGTCGCGGAGACGATCACGAAGATCATTTCCGGTGAGCCCGTCAACCTGATCGAGACGCTCGCGAGCCGCATCGCCGACGCTTGCCTGCTCGACCCGCGGGTCACCGGTGTGGAGGTCACGGTCCACAAGCCGCAGGCGCCGGTGAGCGGGCAGTTCGACGACATCGCCGTGACGATCGCGCGGGTTCGGCCGGGCGCACTCCGATGAGCCGCGCGGTGCTCTCCTTGGGCAGCAACCTCGGCGATCGGGTCGCGGCACTCAACGCCGCTCTGGCCGGGCTCGCGGCGGCCGACGTGCGGATCGTCGCCGTGTCGCCGATGTACGAGACCGAACCGATCGGCGGCCCGGAGCAGCCCGACTATCTCAACGCCGTCGCCGTCGTCGAAACCGACCGATCGCCGTACGACCTGCTCGAAGTCGCCCAGGGCGTGGAAGCAGCTCTGGGCCGGGTGCGGGTCGAACGCTGGGGACCGCGCACGGTCGACATCGACATCGTCGTGTACGACGACCTCGTGTCCGACGATCCACGGCTGACACTGCCGCACGCGCTGGTGGCCGAGCGCGCCTTCGTGCTCACGCCGTGGCGCGATGTCGAGCCGGCGGCCGCCCTGCCCGACGGCCGTACGGTCGAGTCGATGCTGGCGCAACTCGAGACGGACGGCGTACGACTGCGGGACGACATCGTGCTGCAGCTGCCCGGATGAAGCCGACGCGAATCCGTGATCTTGTCTGGCTCTACCTGGTCGTCGCCGTCGGCGTCGGGGCCATCGCCTTCCAGAGCTACGAGCGGTTACCGCGGTTCAGGCTCAGCGCCCCCTTGACTCTGGTGATCATCGCGGTCTTCGAGACCTACACGGCGCTGGCTCTTCGCGCGCGCCTCGACGGGCGGCCGGGCACCAAACCGATCATGCCGATCCTTGTCGCCCGCTACGCCGCGCTGGCCAAGGCGTCGTCGTTGGCTGCCACGCTCGCCGGCGGGGTGTGGACCGGAGTCTTCGCGTACGCGGTGACCCACCGGCAACGCTTCACCTACGCCGATCGCGATTCGCTGCTCGGCGGGATCGGCATCGCCACCGCCGCGCTGCTCGTCGCGGCCGCCCTGTATCTGGAACGTGCCTGCAAGGTCCGGCACCCACCGGAGAACGTCGAAGACCCCGACAACTGAGGGCCTCCGGACGGCATCTGGGCACTTGTTGGTACGGCTAGCCGTACCAACAAATCCCCGAACCAGTCTGATCAGCTACGCGCGCGGTGCAGCAGCCAACAGCCAGGTGACCCCGGATCCGGTACCTCGATCAGGTACGCCGCGCGGGTCGGCGGCGCGGCTTCGCGCCGGCCGCGACCCGCTCGACGTCAAGTGATGCGATGTGCGCGTTCAGCCGGGCGAGCAGCATCACGAACTGTTCGCGCTCCGCGGGCGAGAAGATCGCGAACTCGGCCGCATGCAGGGCGGTTACCTCGGGGAGGAAGGCGTCGATGACCGGCGACGCGGCTTCGGTGAGCGCGACCAGCACCAGCCGTCGGTCGTCAGCGCTGCGCACGCGGCGTACCAGGCCCTTGCGTTCGAGGGTGTCAACCAACGACGTGATGCTGGCTCCGCTGACGAGCAGCCGGTCCGCGAGCGCGCTGGCGGCCAGGGGCTCACCCGCACCTTCGATGGTCGCCAACATCACCCGCGCCGCGATCGACAAACCGTGACGGCGCAAAGCCATCGTGTCCGCATCGGCGAAGCGGCTGGCCGTCGTGATCAGGTTCTGCGCGCATTCGGTCGCCGCCGCGTCTCCGGACGGGAACTCGCGCGCGAAAGCCGCCCGATCGACACGGCGGGGCGACGCCACGAGCCCCCCGTTGCCGGAGGGCTCAGCGGAGGCGGGGGTTTCGAGGGTCAATACGTGATCTCTTCGGCGGGATCGAGGAAGCTGACCTCGGGTGCACCGATCACGCCGAACTTGGTCATCACGTCTTGCAGGGAGGGGTCGGCGATGAAGCCATCGGCGGCCTGCCTGTCGGGAAAGTCCACGAGCACCGTCACGTTGTTGCCATCGCGCATCAAGCGGTGGCCGGTGGCGCCGTGTAGCCGCCGGGTGGCCTCGTGTCCATC
Source organism: Actinomycetota bacterium (assembly GCA_040005895.1). GTDB lineage: Bacteria > Actinomycetota > Actinomycetes > BP-191 > BP-191 > JBDTYE01. Next base: position 4,668 of record JBDTYE010000110.1, read on the forward strand.
GAAGCCGGGCTTCCAGGTGTCGTAATCCTCTACGGCGTGCCGGACGAGCGCGGTGATCGCCATTCTCAGTACCTCCGGGACTCGGGTAGCCTCCTTTGAGGCTTGATATTTAGATATCTAAGTACTTCTGAATCGCCTGTCAAGAGCCGATCTCAGGGGTCGACTACCCGGATGCGGACGGAGCGGAACAGCCGCGGTGAGTCTTGCAACACCCGGAGTCGCGGATCCGGTACGTCGATCACTCGGGGCTGCACTCGCGGGCGCAGCGAGGCGAGCCGCGGGTCCTCCATCACGGCCGACACCGCGCGTTTGTCGCCGCCGAGAACGATCGCGTCCAGAGCCGGGCCGGGCGCGACGGGGAGCAGGATGCGCACCGCGGTGTCGGCGGCATCGCTGAGAGCGTCGCGCGCCTGACCCTCGCGCCGCCGCGCGAACCGCTGCTGTGACCAGCCGCCGGCCGCGCTGCGGCCATGCACCTGGCGCGAACCGACCTTCGAGGAAACCAAGGTGCTGCCCTCGAAGACGCCGACCGCGTAACCGCCCAGCCGCACCAACAGGACCCCGATCCGCCGCGGCCGCAGGGCGTGGGCGACCAGATCGGCGTACGCCGCCGGGTGGTCAACCGCGAGCGGCGGGAAGGGCACCTCGCACTCGGCCAGCGCTCCGTCGGCGGCGATGACCCGAACCAGCGCAGGGGTCGCGTCGCACACCACAGCCCCGTGGTTCTCGACGAAACCAGAGAGCCATTTCTCGAGCCGCTCGGGGGCGACGTCGACGTGCCGACCGCCACCCGCAGCCGGCCGCCCGGTCAATGGGTCGGCGCCGCCGCGACGGAGTCGTCGGCGCTCTGCGCGACCGATCGCCGCAGGGCGGAGTGCAGCGATTCCGGAGTCAGTACGCCGAGGTAGCGCTCGCCGTCGAGCACCGCGACCCAGCCGGCGTCGTGCGCCAGCATCTCGGCGAAAGCCCGCTTCAGGGTCGCGTTCACCGGCACCCAGGCAGGCAGGCGCTTGGCCCGGTCGGCCACGATGCCCTCGCCCGCGAGCCCCGGCCCGCCGTCGCCGGCGTTACCCGGCCCGCCGACGTACCCGTGCAGGCCCTCCGAATCGTCGAGCACGATCGCCCAGTCGGCGCCGGACTCCCCTAAGGCGCGCCGCGCATCGGCCAGCGACTCGCCCAGGTGGATCACGCCAGGGTGCTCGAGGTCGGCGACGTCGATGGGCGTCACCGAAAGCCGCTTGAGGCCGCGGTCGGAGCCGACGAAGGAAGCGACGAAGGGCGTCGCCGGCCGGCCGAGGACGTCCGCTGGTGTGTCGTACTGCTCGAGTACGCCGCCCTCGCGCAGCACCGCGATCCGGTCGCCGAGCAGCACGGCTTCCTCGATGTCGTGCGTCACGAAGATGACGGTCTTGCGTAGTTCGGCCTGCAGCCGCAGGAACTCCTGCTGCAGCCTGTTGCGGGTGACAGGGTCGATGGCGCCGAACGGTTCGTCCATCAGCAGCACGGGCGGGTCGGCGCCGAGAGCGCGCGCGACCCCGACGCGCTGGCGCTGGCCGCCGGAGAGCTGATGCGGGTAGCGGTCGGCATAGGACGATGGCGGCAAACCCACCAGCTCGAGCAGCTCGTTGACGCGGTTGCGGATACGGGTCTTGTCCCACCCGAGCAGACGCGGCACCGTCGCCACGTTCTGGGCAATGGTCTGGTGCGGGAAAAGACCGACCTGCTGAATGACGTAGCCGATGCCGCGGCGTACGACGACAGGGTCCTCCGCGAGGATGTCGCGGCCTTCGATGAGGATGCGGCCGCTGGTCGGCTCGATGAGGCGGTTGACCATCTTCATCGTCGTGGTCTTGCCACAGCCTGACGGGCCGACGAAAACGACCAGCTCGCCGGCGTCGACACTCAGCGAGAGGTCGTCGACCGCGACACTGCCGCCGTCATATTTCTTGGTCACGTGCTCGAGCTCTATCACGCAAGCCCCGCTACGCTGACCGCCATGACAGCCGGGGCTGGTGGAGTGCCGTGCACCGCCACGAAGGCGTGGGTCTGCTGGGGCTGGGTGGGCGACCACCGCGATCTCATCGCAGCCGCGGTCCGCCAGCACATCGAGCTCACTGTCGTGGCCGTCGCCATCGGACTCCTCATTTCGGCGCCGCTGTCCTACCTGGCCTGGCGCAGGCGGCGCGCGGCTGCGGTCATCCTGTCAGGCACCGGAATTCTTTACACATTCCCCTCGCTCGCGCTTTTCGGATTCCTGATCCCGTTCACCGGCCTGACGTTCACCACCGCCGAGATCGCGCTGATCAGCTACACGCTGCTCGTGATCATCCGCAACACGCTCGCCGGCCTGGACGGCGTACCGGAAGACGTCCGCGAAGCAGCCCGCGGGATGGGCCTCACGCCGCTGCAGCAGTTGCTCAGAGTCGAGTTGCCGCTGGCGATTCCCACGATCATGGCTGGCGTACGCAATGCGACGGTCGGAACGATCGGCCTCGTCACGGTGACCGCACTCATCACTTACGGCGGCGTCGGCACCTTGATCCTGCTGGGCCTGCAAAAGGATTTCCGTACGCCGCTCGTGGTCGGCTCGGCGTTGTCGCTCCTTCTCGCAGTGGTAGCCGATCTGCTGCTGCTCGGGCTGCAACGGCTGCTGACACCGTGGACGAGAGGGGCGGCGGCGCGATGAAGTTCTGGCGCGACGTGTTCGCCTGGTTCCGGGACAGCCAGCACTGGTCCGGTGCCGACGGCGTGCCGCATCGGCTCTGGGAGCATCTGCAGCTCTCGGCCACTGCCGTCCTCGTCGCGATGGTGATCGCGCTTCCGATCGCGCTGGTGCTGGGGCACATCGGCCGCGGCGGTTTCCTCGCCGTCAACGTTTCCAACATCGGCCGCGCAGTTCCGTCCTTCGCCATCCTGGTGCTGGCGCAGCAGGCCACGCACGACATCGGTACGAAGCCGGCGCTGATCGCGCTGATCGCGCTCGCCGTGCCGCCGATCCTCACCAACACCTATGTCGGGGTGCGCGCGGTCGACGCCGATGTGCGCGAATCCGCGCGGGGCATGGGGATGACCGGCGGGCAGATGCTTCGGCAGGTCGAGGCGCCGCTTGCGATGCCGGTAATCATGGCCGGGATCCGCACCGCTGCCGTCCAGGTGATCGCGACCGCGACCCTGGCGGCGTTGATCGCGGGCGGTGGCCTGGGGCGCTACATCATTGATGGCATCGCCCAGCAGGACAACGTCCAACTGTTCGCGGGCGCCCTCTTGGTAGCGCTGTTCGCCGTCGTTACCGAACTGTCGCTCGGAAGAGTTCAGCGAATCGTTACCCCAGGTGGGAAGCCTTCGGGCCGGCCGGTGGTTGGCGAAGTTGGACCGGCCGGAGGGGTTTCCGCGTTGCCGCGGTAGCCGTGACGTTGTTGGCTGGTCGTCCATGCACTCCCTGGTAGGAGGCCCTCGGGGCCCGGGCAGGAAGGCTTTACCGATGAACAGCTCCACAATCAAAGGCAGTCGCACCATCCGGTTTGGCGCGATCGTCGTAGTTGCCGCGGTCGTGCTGACCGCATGCAGCAAGGACAAGAAGACGACCTCAGCCTCGAGCTCGACGTCGGCCGCGGCGACCTCATCGAGCGCGGCGACCTCGTCGTCGTCGGCGCCGGAATCGTCGTCCGCGCCGGAATCGTCAGCCGCGTCGAGTGCGCCGGCGGAGAGCCCTTCGGCGGCGAGCAGTTCTGCGCCGGCGACCGTCGACAAGAGCAAGAAGATCGTCGTCGGAGCCGCCAACTTCGGGGAGAGCGAGATCCTCGCCAACATGTACGTCGGCGCTCTGAAGAAAGCCGGCTTCAAGGCGGAGGTCAAGAAGGGGAACCTGACTCGCGATCTGCTGGCGAAAGCCTTGCTCAGCGGTGACATTCAGCTGACCGCGGAGTACGTGGGCACCGACACCGAATACTGGAACGTCGCAGCCAACGGCAAGGACGCACCCGCGAAGGCGACCCCGGACGCGGCTGCAACGGCCGCCGCGCTTCGCGATCTCATCGCATCCAAGGACCTGGTCGCCTACGACCCGTCGCCGGCAGCCGACCAGAACTCGTTCGCGGTCACCAAGGCGACCGCCGACAAGAACAGCCTCAAGACGATGTCCGATCTGTCGAAGGTCGCGTCGACCTTCACACTGGGCGGCCCGCCGGAGTGCCCGACGCGGCCGTTCTGCCAGGTCGGTCTGGAGAAGACCTACGGGCTCAAATTCAAGGCGTTCAAGGCGCTCGACCCCGGCGGTCCACTGACGAAGAACGCCCTGACCGACGGCAAGATCGACATCGGTCTGGTTTTCTCCTCCGACGGCGGCATCGCTGCCCGCAACTTCGTGGTGCTCGAAGACGACAAGCACCTGCAGACCGCGGACAACGTCATTCCGGTGTTGCGCAAGGACATCGACTCCCCGGAGGTGAAGGCGGCAATCGACGGAGTGGACTCGAAGCTGACCACCGAGGCGCTGACTGCTCTCAACAAGCAGGTCGACATCGACAAGGCCGACGCGGCGGACGTGGCGAACAAGTGGCTGGCCGACAACGGCCTCGCCTAAGCGGTGGTCGGGGCTGGCGTAGCTGAAACGGGCTGCGCCAGCTCGCCTGCGTTGATCTCTGTGGCGAGTCGGTTTCCCGGCTGAGCCAGCGGACAACTCCAGCGGGCGCTGTAGAAGCACGACGGGTGATAGGCGTAGTTGAAGTCCAGCCACAAGGACGCCTGGCCCGACCCGAGATCGGCACCCTTGATGGTGTCGATCAGGTAGCGGCCGCCGCCGTACGTCGTGTGGCCATTCGATGCGTCCGCGAACGGCACGAAGACGCCACCGCCGTAAGTGGCGATCCACCAGACGTCGAGCGACCCCATCGGCAGTTGCGCGGTGCCGATCCGGCGCAACGGTACGACGCCGTCCGAGGTCTGCACTTCGAGGGCGAGCGGCTCGGCGTCCGTCACTGGCGCCTCGAAACGCAACGACTCGTCGTACGCCGCGTAGTGCAGCCCGCGGAACCCGGACGGCTCGTCGATCGGCGTGTCCGGGTGGCGGGCGAACAGATCGTCGCGCGCGGCTCGCCAGCGGTGCCAAGCACCCTCGTCGTCCACGCCGCGGGACGCGCGCACATCGGCGTACGCCGCCGTTATCCGGCGCCGCCAGTCGAGCATGGTGAGGCTCACGCGGGCCAGTGTGCCGCGGCAACAGGCATCGCGCGACATAGTGTGGTCGCACCGAACCCGACTGGAGACCTGATGACCGACGCAGTACGCGCCGACCTTGATGCGCTCTCGACCGACGAGCTGCGGGCCAAAGCCGTCAAACTGGCCGAGCGGCGCCATGACCTCGGTTTCTTCTGGGACCTGGCCAAGCACCTGCCGGCCGGCCAGGACGCGTCGACCGACGACGGCTTCAGCGGCCCGAGCACCACGCTGTCGGACTTCCTCGAGCTGTGGCGCGAGTTGCGGGCGGAGCACGTCACCAACGAGAACGAACCGATCCTGCGGGCGAAGTTCATCGACTACCTGGCCACCCACGCCCAACCCTGATCGCGCAAGATCAAGTGTGCGCGAACCGCCGGGCGCCCGGCGGAGTCCCGGCGTTTCGTGCACAGTCGATCTCGGGGCCGCTATCCACAGATTGGGCACACCAGCCCTTCGCGACCGGCGACTGCGAAACCGTCATGTTGGTGGATCTCGACTTCTCCAGCGCGGGACTGGTACGACGCCGCGACCTGGATCTTTCGGACGGGGCCGTTGGCCGCGGTCACAAGCGGGCGGTTGCGCCGTCTGTACCCCAACGTCTACGCGACTTCAGAGGCCATCGTGGACGGCGCCGC
>JBDTYE010000111.1:0-10391 GCA_040005895.1 Actinomycetota bacterium
TCTGGTTCTCGGCGTCGAGCGTCCCGCTGATGACCTTGCCAGCGCGGTCACGGACCTGATAAGCGTATGTGGTTGCCATTTCGCTCTTTCCCTACCCTAGGCCCGGCCGCACAGGCGGTTGAAATCTTCCACGTGGTGGCAGCGTTCGATTCCGGTCTCATACGTGATCCGGCCGCGCCTGACGAGTTCCGCCAGTGATTGGTCCATCGTGACCATTCCGAATTTCGCGCCGGCCTGCATCGCGGAGCCGATCTGATGGGTCTTGCCCTCGCGGATCAGGTTGCGTACGGCGGGGGTCACGATGAGAACCTCCGCAGCGACGACCCGGCCCTTCCCGTCCGCAGTGCGGCACAGCTGCTGGCAGACGACGCCCTGCAGCGACGCGGCCAACTGCACGCGAATCTGCTGCTGCTGGTGTGGCGGAAAGACGTCGATGACGCGGTCGACCGTCTGAGCAGCGTCGGAGGTGTGCAGGGTGCCATAGACGAGGTGTCCGGTCTCGGCGGCAGTCAGCGCGATCGAGATCGTCTCCAGGTCTCTCATCTCGCCGACCAGAATGATGTCCGGGTCTTGGCGCAGAACGTGCTTGAGCGCGTTGGCGAACGAGTGCGTGTCCTCCCCGACTTCGCGCTGGTTGACGATGCAGTTCTGGTGTTTGTGCAGGAACTCGATCGGATCCTCGACGGTCATGATGTGGTCTTGCCGGTTTCGGTTGGCGAGGTCGACGATCGAGGCGAGTGTTGTCGACTTGCCGGATCCGGTCGGGCCGGTCACCAGCACGAAGCCGCGCGGCAACATCGCGAAATTAGCGATCGAGGTCGGGACGCCGAGGTCCTCGAGCTTCCTGATTTCGAACGGGATGACGCGAAATGCCGCTCCGAGAGCGTCCCGCTGCCGGTACATGTTGGTGCGGAACCGCGCCCGACCAGGGAGTGCGTAGGCAAAGTCCAGTTCCAGGTTCTCTTCGAACTTCTCCCGCTGACGCTGGGTGATGATCGTGTAGAACATCCGCTGCAGCTCTTGCGGATCCATGATCGGGAAGTCTTCCTGCTGCTCCAGGTGACCGTGGATGCGAATCGTCGGGCGGGCGCCGGCAGTCAGGTGAAGGTCAGAACCGCCCTTGTCGAGCAGTCGAATGAGCAGGTCGGCGAGGTTGACCTGTCCGGACCCCGATCCGTCTTCGCCGATGCCCCCACGGGTGTACGTGGTCTCCGGCACGTCGGCTTCCGCCAGTGCGGTCGACAGCGGTGCCGTGTCTCGCTGCGGCAGCGACGGGACAGCCGCCTGCGGCTGAACCGGCACGGTAACCGGAGCCGCCGGGGGCGGGGGCGGCGGAGGAGGCGGCGGCAGGAACGGCGCAACCGCTCCCCAACTGCTCTCGATCGGCGCAGGTGCGAAGAGCAGCGCGGCGGCGTCCTTTCCAGAGACGACGGAAGCGTCAGCCAGTGACGGTGCGGCCGAATGGAGCCCGTCCGCGCCCAAACCTTCAGAAGTCACGCCGGGCCCCTCTCGATGCTCTACTCGGGGCGTCACTCGACGCATCCCGATCCACCCACCGAGCATCGGCATGGTCGAACGATCGCTTGAGCCGGACAGCAGGGCTGCGTTGGGCCGACCGCACTAAGGCCTCACACCACGACGCGGAGGATTTCCTCGAGCGTCGTGACCCCGAGCAGCACCTTCGCCATGCCGTCCGAGCGGAGCGTCGTCATTCCTTCTTCGCGAGCCACCCGGCCAATGGCCTCGGCACTCGAGCGCGATACCGCGAGCCGCTCGATCTCCTCGGAGACCGACATCACCTCATGCAAGGCAAGGCGGCCTTTGTAGCCGGTCTTACTGCAGGCCGAGCATCCGATAGCTCGGTAGAGAGTCGGCAGCTCCTCCTCCCGGGTCCACGGGAAGCGCGCATTCAGCAGGGTTTCCGGCTCGGGTGTGTAGGCCTCTCGGCACTTCGAGCACAGTCGGCGCGCAAGCCGTTGCGCGAGCACTGAATCCAGGGCTGAACCCACCAGGAAAGGTTCGATCCCCATTTCGATGAGTCGGCTGATAGCGGACGGCGAGTCGTTGGTGTGCAGCGTCGACAGCACCATGTGACCGGTCAGAGACGCTTCGATCGCGATTTGCGCAGTCTCGTGGTCGCGGATCTCACCGATCAGTACGACGTCCGGGTCCGATCGGAGAATCGACCGCAGGGCGGCCGCAAAAGTGAGCCCCGCCTTTACGTTGACCTGCACCTGGTTGATGCCCGGAATCCGGTATTCGACCGGGTCTTCGACAGTGATGACGTTCTTCTCCGGGGTACTGACGATGTTGAGTGTCGCGTAGAGGGTGGTGGACTTGCCTGAACCGGTTGGCCCGGTCACCAGGATCATGCCGTACGGCTTGACGAAGCTCTTTTCGAATCTCGCGTAGTTGTTGTCGGAGAACCCGAGATCGGTCAGCCGCATCATCGCCGTCGAGTTGTCCAAGATGCGCATGACGATCTTTTCGCCCCACACGGTGGGTAGCGTCGCAACGCGAAGGTCTATCTTCTTGCCACTCGCATTGACGCTGAGGCGGCCGTCCTGCGGGATCCGGCGCTCCGCGATGTTGATGTCGGCCATGATCTTCAACCGCGAGATGACGCCGGCCTGGATGGTCTTGGGTGACTTCATGATCTCGTGCAGCACCCCGTCGATTCGAAACCTGACGCGCAAGTCGCGTTCTGTCGGCTCGATATGGATGTCGGACGCTCGATCCTGAATGGCCTGGGTGATCAGCAGGTTCACGAACTTGACGATCGGCGCGTCCTCGACGATTTCCTTCACGCTGGCGAGGTCGTCGTCCTGGTCGGCGTCAAGGGACATCGTCAGCTCGTCCATGTCCGCGTCCATGCGGTTCATGCGATTTATTGCGTTGACGATGTCAGCCTTGGTGGCGACTACCGGCTTGCACTCCATGCCCGTCAATGACCGGATGTCGTCGAGGGCGAAGACATTCGCCGGGTCAGCCATCGCCACGATCAGCCGGCCCTCGTCGTAGCCGATCGGCAGGGCGTTGTGACGCCGCGCGACTACATCGGGAACAAGGGCGGATGCCGACGGATCGATCTGGAACTCCGTCAGGTCGACGAAAGGGAGCCCGATCTGCTGGGCGAGTGAGGCAACCAGCTGCGACTCGGTCACCATGCCGAGATCGACGAGAACACGGCCCAGGCTGCGGCCGACCCGTTGCTGCTCGGCCATCGCTTCGCCGAGCTGCTCTCGGGTAACCAGGCCGCCCTCAAGGAGTATGTCGCCGAGCTGCTTCACTTACTCCCTTTCCGGAATCGGCGGACGAAAGTCGGTCGATCTGGCTATCGGCGAGGTGCCGAAGGCCCTGTAGCACCTGCGCGAGCTCAGCAGCCAGGCAGCTGAATCAACGGTGGGTGCACGAACTGCGGTAGTGCTTCGTTCGCACGGGCAATCGTGCACATCGCCACAGGCACCGGGGTGCTGGCCGAGACTCGGGTCAGCACATCCAGCAGCGATTTGTACTGAGCAGCGTCAAGCGCGAATGGACGTGGATCGCGAAGGGCTACAACCAGCAGCTCCTGCGCGGACCGGTTGTCGCCGACCGCGCTGAGCACCTCCGCGTATTCACCGAGTAGGAACGGCCGCGCAACGCCCTCGCGCGCGATGACCCCAGCGGCGATTGCACGCCCCTCGGCCGGCCGCCCGAGCCCGACCAGCGCCTGGGCGCGCTGCATCTGGACCATCCCATTGATGGCTCCCACTCGCCGTGTATCGGCGACTGCGACCGCAACAGCTCCTGCCGGCAGCAAGATCGTCCCGTCGAAGTCCGGTGGCACCGCAGCCGCCAAGAGACGCACAGCGAGACGCTCATCCGGAAGCCCTCGCGACGCGCGCAGGAGGCCCTGGGCCCAAGCGGCGGGATCGGTCGCGCCGTGCGCGTTCAGCAGCGCAGTCACATGTTGCCATCGCTGAAGGCCGAGCGCCGACGCGCCGAGCGCGAGGATGAGCGTGATGATCACGAGGATCTTGGCCGGTGCCTTGAAACGGGCTACCGCTCTGTCATCCGCATGCAATCGCTCGCGGATCTTCTCGGGACCGAGTGCGCACGCGAGCATCGCCGCCGCGAGCGCGCCGAATACCGGATAGGACCAGTCGATGTCCACGGCGCTGTGCGCAAGCAGGGCCACGGCGGCGATGCCCGCCGCAGCACGCGGAGCCGAAACCGCAAGGGTGCGGAACCTGCGTCGAGCCAATGCCGCTACTCCTACGAGACCTCCACCCAGGAGTACCACCAAGGGCACCATCAGCAGGAGGCCGCCCTCTGCCAACGCTTGGAGGTAACCGTTGTGAACCCAGGGTGAACGACGTAGACCGAATGGCAGGTGTCGAGAGGCTGAAGACATGTACCCGCCTAATCCAGTGCCGGCAACGGGATGCTCGCGGAAGACCGCGATCGCGGCACGCGAATGCTCCATGCGGAAGCTCAGATTCCCCTCGGCCGTCTGCTCGGCGTTTCGTGCCTGGACGGCACCGATCGCCGTCGACGGGGTCTGGAAGAACAGCCCGCTGCCGAGCAGCGTCGTCAGGACACCGGTCGCGATGCCGATCAGCAGCCAGGTGACAATCCCTCGCACGGCGCGTGTACGTTGCACTGCGGCAAGCAAGCCGATGAACACCCAGAACACGGCGAGAAGCAGCAGCGACCCTCGGCTGGCTGAGAAGAACACGCTGGCGGCGGCAATCGGAGCTACGAGCAGTCCGAATCTGCGGGTGAGCGACTTGCCGAAGACCGCGAGGGATGCCGTGAACAACGCCAGTGCCATCATGTAGGCGCCGAACTGGTTGTGCCAATAGAACGTGCCGGTCATCCGGTGTGTGGGATCGCCACCGCCCCACCAGGGCAATAGAGCCTTGCTGAATTGGTCAAGGGTCAGCAGGCACACCGCGAGAGCGAAGAATTGTTCCCGTTTCCTGATGCGCAGGATCGCGCGGACGAAGACGTAGGTCACGGCCGCGTATGCGTACGACGCTGCATCGCGCAGACCGGCTGCACCCATCGGCGAGAGCAAGCACACAACCAACGGACCGGTTGTCAGGAGCGCAGCGGCGGCGAGATTGCGAATGCCCAGGAATCTCCAGCCGCGGATTGCCAGAAAGGCGGCGAGAGTCACCGCGAGTCCGACGATGAGCCCGTTCCCCTCCCGCCCTCCCGTGTTCGTAATCGCCCGCCAGAGTGACCAGAGAACAGCTAGTGCGGCAATCGCCTCGACCGCGGGGCTCAGGGCGACTTGCCGAGCGGGGTGCTCCGCGGCGTCTTGTCCCGCTACGACGGGGCCAGCCGTGAGAATGGACATGCTTGGCTATCGGCCGTTCGGCCTAACGACTTGACTACTCGCGCAGGGTCAGGGCCGCCGCGGCGGCACGTAACGCCTTCGACGCGGGATGGTCGCCGGCGAGGTCCATTGTCGAGCCGTCGAGGAAGCCGAGCTGTACGACGTGGAACCGCTTTTCCGGAACTGGCGGGACCGTCACGGCGGCCGCCTCCGCCTCGGGCTCGACAGGCATAGGGGCAGGCTCATCGTGAACCAATTGCACTGACGCGGTGGTGGTGACCACCGACGTCACGACTGCCGCTGCGGGCGGCAAGGGACGAAGGCGCTCGAACACCTGGAAGCGCACTGGCGCAACAACCGGGGCGCCCAGCCGGTGAAGCACTGGAGTGAACGTCGGCTGCGGCGCCGCGACAACGACCGGTGGCGCCAGTTCGAACAACGTGTCGGCGTAGGCGTCGTCGTACGACGGCGACGTCGCGATCTGCGCCGCCGACGGTGTCAGTGGCGTTCCCGTAAGGCCTTGCGACGCGTAGTGGGTCCACAACACCTCGGCGACCTTGCCGCCGATCTGCCCCGTTGTCCGGTCATCGGGCAGCCGCGTCGGCATGCGGAAAGGAGGCGGGGGCGGAATGGCGGACAGCGGCGAGGACGGCGTGGCAGGCATGGGCGATCTCGCCGGCGGATGCGCGGGCGGCGCAAGAGCGATCACCGCTACGGCGGGCGCGGCTGGCACGGCGGGAGCCGGCGCTGCGACAACGGGTACGCCGTACGAGTGGCGGCCGGCCGAGCGGCGGAACCAGCCCATGGACTAGGCCCGGGCCGGCTGCTGCGTCGAGTCGATGGTGTCCACGACGGAGTACAGAAGTGCGAGCAGGACTGACTTGACGCTCTCACGGTCTGTCGCGTCGCAGGGAACAACGGGGACGTCCGGGTCAAGGGCGAGCCGATCGCGGACGGTCTGCTCCTCCCCCGGATCGATGCCCTGGGACCTGTTCATGCCGACGACGAAGGGAACCTTGGCCATCTTGCGGAAAGCATCGAGAATGTTGCGCGCCTCGGCGAGCGAGTCCTCCTGGGTCGCGTCGCAGAGCAGGATGTAACCCAGCATGCCCTCGCCGAGGATCTCCCACATGAAGTCGAAACGCTCCTGGCCCGGCGTACCGAAGAGGTAGAGCACCAGGTCGCGGTCGATCGTGATGCGGCCGAAGTCCATCGCGACGGTGGTGTCGCTCTTGCGCGACTTCGTATCGTCCGTGATGCCCTTCTCCGTCGACAGCACGGTGATCTCGCTGATCGTGCGTATCAGGGTCGTCTTGCCTGCGGCGAACGGCCCGGTCACGACGATCTTGACCGCCTGCCCGTGGTGCTTCTTGCGTGGTGGCATGTCAGAGCCCCCTTACGCCGGCGATGAGGCGGAGCAACAGGCTCTTGTTGACGCTGGGATCGCGCTCGATGAGGGCACCAGGATTCGTTGCGGGCGACACTGAGGGATCGGTCGCGACGGCGGTCGCACCGATCGTGCGGGTTCCGCCCGACATCGGCTGCCGGATGCCGGCAATGGGACCTTCGGGGAAGTCGGGTGTTCGGTTCTGCAGATAGTCCGGTCGAGTCGGCACCACCTGGGGCACCGAGCCGGCAGCAACTGCGGCGGACCTCGGCTCCGGCGCGCGCGCCGCGTTGGTCAGCACCGTAGAGCGGTGCGGTGCCTGGAACGGCTTGTCGGTCCGGACGACGGTCGATTCACCGTGGCCGGACGACGGCTGGTCGTCGTCCTGTTCGGCGTCGGCCACCAGGACAACGGGATCAGGTACGCCGACGGGTTCCGGCCGGCCTTCGAGGTCCGACAGCATCCGCTGGCGGCGGAGCAGGGCAGGCAGCCCGGCGGAGTCTTCCGAGGACGCTTCGCCGACAGCAAGCAGGCCGCGCTCGACGAGTGACACCACGGCGCTGACGATCGCGAACTCGCCGCGCCCGGTGAGATCCACCAGGTCAGCGACGGAACGCTCGCCATCGACGAGCGCGAGCAGCGTCCACTCCTCGGCGCCCAGGATGGTCTCGGGGGAAGAGGCCGTCAACGGCACGCTGACGACCACATCAGCGGAGGGCACGACCCGGCTGAGCGTCTCCCAGGTCTCCAGCCGGCGGCGGCCCTCGGCGATGATGTCCTCGACCGAGAGCGCGATGCCGAGATCGTCCGGGTTGCTTTCGTCGGTCTCGAACGCGAAGTCGCCGTCGCCCCACCGGAGCAGGTCGAAGACAGCATCGGTCGCCTGCTCGATCGCGATCTCGTGCAGCCGGGCCTCGTCGATGGAGCCGCTGTCGCGCAGGACCCGCGCCAGACCGGCCGAATTGTCGAGACGGACAGCTGTGACGGCCTGCTTGAGTACCTCGTCCGAGACCAGCCCCTTGCCGACGACACGCCGGCCGAGCGACTGGCGGTGGGTGTCGGACGTGCCGCCGGTGATGGAACCGGTGGCGAAGAAGACCAGGCCCGTTGCCGACGACGACTGGATGCGCAGGGCACCGGTCTTCTTCGTGAACGACAGCAACTGGAAGATGTCAGGCAGGCTAAAGGCGTCTAGTGAGCCTTCAAGTGTCATGGCGGCGCTCCGTGTGGTTGAGGAGTTCCGTCAGGACCAGGACTGGTTGTGACCGTTGCTCTCCGGTGCGGCCGTCCCGTAGGGGACGTACGCCGGAGGCGTCGGGAAGACGGGCTGAGCGGGCAGAGCCGCCGATTCGCTGAGCGCGTCCGGGTACCACGTCTGCTGGGCTTCCACGGCCGCACCGACGTACGACGACGGGATGGGTGTCGCGGGCGAACTCACCGCCGGTTCGGTTGCCTCTTCGTGCACCTGTGCCGGCTCTTCGACCACTTCGGCCTCGGCGCCGGCTGCTTCCTCGGCGGCGTACGCGGCTGCCAGTGTCTTGCCGATGACCGCGGCGGTGCGCTTGACCTCGTACAGCATCAGGCCGGTCTTTGCGCCCTTGGCGGCCACCGCCACGAGCACGGCCTCGCCGTCGCAGCTGAGCAGGAACACGGTGCCTTCGTCGCCCTCGATGAACACCTGCGAGAGATCGCCGCGGCCGAGGCCGCTGGCCGCCCGCTCGCCGAGCGAGAGTAGTGCCGCGCTCATGGCGGCCACCCGATCCTCGTCCATGCTGTCAGGCAGCGCGGACGCCATCGGGAGGCCGTCGAACGTCACGACAGCGGCCGCTTCGATCTCCGGCGTCTGGTTCAGCAGGTCGGCCATCGCGCGGTCCAGTCGACCGCTGCGGCTCATGTCGCCCATTGCGCACCCTTCAAGTGGCATCGATCAGCAAGCTCAATAAGCTGCATCGGACGACACGGTCGGTTGCTTGAATAGTCCGATCGGGCTAGCCGCGGACGGGTCAGAAGGTCATTTCCCACGCCTAAGCGCTCCTATCTTCCGAACCGAGCCTGCGCGGCAGCTCACAACCGCTACGGTCGCCGGGCGTCTGAGGTATGCGGCGCGTGACCAGGGGGGGCCCTGTCTTATGAACGATGTCTTTGCCGATGTCTCTTTTCGGCGCGTCCGCGCGCCGGGACGAATACGCGGGGCGGTCGTTGTCGTCGTCTCGCTGTTGCTCTCGCTGCTCTCGCTGGCGCCGGCTCAGGCCGCACCCGTTGCTCCCGTCATCAACATGGCGGCCACTTCGACGCCCGCCAGCGGCGACGTGGTCCTCGCCTGGCTGCCGGTACCGGGCGCGAGCCAGTACAAGGTCGAAGTGTCGAACTCGGCCACCTTCTCAGTGGCCTACTACACGACTGGGCTCACGTCCGCCCTGCAGGCGACCCCGACCTCTTCAGTGCCTCCCGGCACGTGGTACTGGCGGGTAGCCGCCGTGGACGCCTCAGGCGCCGGCGCGTGGACCGTTGCTCCGAGCTTCGACCGATCTTCAATCGCCGGCCCGACGGGTCTGACACCAGGCGCAAACGGCGCGACGACGATCCACTACCCGACAGCACCTGTCTTTACGTGGAACCCCGTGCCGGATGCCGAGAGCTACACGGTCGAGTGGTCGACGAGCGACACGTTCCCCGGGGGCACCCTGTCCGGTACGACGGCCGCGTCTTCTTTCGTGCCACCAACTCAACTGACCCGCGGCCAGCCTTGGTTTTGGCGGGTGCGCGGAATCATGAATGGCACCCATCTCCCGACCGACTGGTCGTACGCCTTGGCCGGCATCACGATCGACTGGCCGAACTCGGCGCCGACGCTGCTGCTGCCGGCTGACGATCCGCCAGGGTTCACGCCGATTAGCGACATCGAGCTCAGCTGGACTCCGGTGGATGGCGCAGCCACTTACCTGGTGGACGTCGCAACGGATCCGCTGTTCTCATCTGCCTCCAGGCTGGTCGGTTCGCCGTTCAAGGTCTACAGCACCATCTACTCGCCGCCGCGCTCGTATATCAACGGCGCCTACTACTGGCGGGTCACGGCGGTGGATCCGAATGGCAACTCGGGCCCGCCGTCCGGCTATCGCCAGTTCGTTCGCGCCTGGGGCCCGACTTCCGCCCGCAACATGACTGGCGTGGTCGTAGCGGCGCCGACCGGGCTCACGCCGGCGGACGTTCCCCATCCCTCCCTGCCATCAGCACCACCAGCACCGGTGTTGCTGACCGACGACTTCGAACTCAGCTGGGATGCCGTTCCCCGCGCGACGGCGTACGAAGTCTGGCTGAGTTGGGAACCATGGGCCACACTGTTCACTGACAACAGCAAGATGATGAAGTGCACGACTGCAGATACGCACCTGACATCCTTCGACGCCGTGGCGTCATATCCCGCAAGTTGGGCGACCACGTTGCAGAAGTTCTCCACCGCTTGTTTTGGCTTGCTCAGTAGCGGCTTCAATCCAACTCCGGGTACGCCCTTCCGCTGGCGCGTACGCGCGATCGACCTGTCGGCATCGGACCTAACGACGTACACACCGCCCGGCCCGAACAATCCGATCTACTCGCAATGGTCGGATGGTGACGTCGTCGCCGACGCTCCCCGGATCTTCGTGAACCCGGGTCACTCCTTGTCTCCTGCTCCGGGCG
>JBDTYE010000112.1:0-10343 GCA_040005895.1 Actinomycetota bacterium
TCGAGTCCGGCGCGGTCCGCGGCGACCGGTTCCTGCAGATCGGCCTGCGCGGCTACTGGCCGGAGCCGGAAACCCTCGACTGGATGGCCGGCCAGGGGATGCGCTCCTACGAGATGACCGAGGTCGTACGCCGCGGGCTCGACACCTGCCTGACCGAGGCCTTCGCGATCGCGACCGACGACTGCGACGGCGTCTTCCTCTCGGTCGACATCGACGTCGTCGACCCGGGCATGGCACCCGGCACCGGCACTCCCGAGGCGGGAGGGCTGACCGGTCGCGAACTGCTCGACGCGGTGCGTCGGTGCGCGCTCGAACTGCCGATCGTGGGGATGGACGTGGTCGAGGTGGCCCCTCCGTACGACCAGTCGGAGATCACCGCAATGCTCGCAAACCGGGTGGTGCTCGAGGCGCTGGCAGGCCTGTGCAAACGCAGGCTCGGTGGTCCGGTGCCGGAGAGCCTTCTGATGGACCGGCCGGTTGCCGGAAAAGTTGAGAAATCTGGCCAGGTAGACCGAATGTAGCTTGGCAGTTACGCAAGCCCATGTTCCACTAGGCGGGTGATGGTGTTCGCGGCGCTGGCCGACCCGATCAGGCGACAAATCGTCGAACTGCTGGGCTTCCGCGCGATGACTGCCGGAGACATCGCCGCGAAGTTCGACGTCTCCCGGCCGGCCGTGTCCCGGCACCTGCGGGTGCTGCGCGAGGCCGGACTGGTCCGGGTGGAGGGTGCCGCACAGCACCGGGTCTACTCGCTGGCCCCCGAACCTCTCGACGAGCTCGAGGCCTGGCTGGTCCGGCACCGGGCGCAGTAACCGGGGAACGCGTGCACCGCCCGCCGCTGGGTAGTGGTGCGGCATGCGGCTTTCCAGGTCGAACCGATGAAACTGCCGATCCCCTCCCTGGGCGCGGCCGCGGGCGGCGTACGCGAGCTCAGTGAAACCGTTGCGGGGCTGCCTGGCGCGACCGCCAGGGCCGCCGCCCTGGTGCCGCGGATCGAAGCACTCGTCGGCAAGATCGAGCGGATCGCCGATGGCGCCGAGAAGGCGCTGGCTCGTGCCGAGGACGCGATCGAACAGGTGGACGCCGCAGCGACTCGGGCCGGCGTGACCATCGACCACATCGATGCCGCCGGCGTCCAGGCAGAAGCTGCCCTTGCCCGCGTCGACGCCCTGCTCGCGCAGACGGCCGATCTCGGGCCGACAGCACAGAAACTGCTACCCGCCGTACGCCGTATCGCCGACACCGTTAGCGAGACCGAGGTCGACGCAGTCGTGGGCCTGATCGACGAACTGCCGGCGATGCTGGACCGGCTCAGGCGCGACATCCTCCCGCTGCTCGATCAGCTGGGGCCGGACGTGCACGCGACGATGGAGATCGTCGACGACGTCCGGCACATCATCAACGGGCTGCCCGGCGCCAAGCTGTTCCGGCGGCGCGGCGAAGAATCGGAGGAGGAGGACCAGGAGGAGGCAGCGGCGACCTGACAGGTCGACCCTTTCAGGTGGCGACGCTGTAGTGCAGGTGGACGACACCGCTGCCGAAATGACGCTCGTCGATCAGTTCGAGCCGCAGCCGCAGCTCGTCGGGGAACGAGCGGGTGCCGCCACCGACCAGGACCGGCGTCAGGAACACATGACATTCGTCGACCAACCCCGCGGCCAGCGCCTGGGCCGCAAGTCCTGGGCCGCCGAGGCTGATGTCGCGTTCGGCTCGCAATTTCAGCACCCGGACGGCGTCCGGGTCGAAATCGCGTTCGATCCGCGTCCGCGCGCTGGACACCGCTTCCAGAGTCTTCGAGTAGACGATCTTGTCCGCGGCCCGCCAGATCGCCGCGTAGTCGACGGTGACCGGCGATTCGTCCGGACCGCTCGGTGCGGTCTCCCAGTAGCGCATCACGTCGTACATCCGGCGGCCGCAGAGATAGGTGCCGATGGGTCGCTCGAGGTCGTTGACGAAGGAGTGAACCTCCTCGTCCGGCGCGGCCCAGTCGAAGTTGCCGTCCTCGTCGGCCACGTAACCGTCGAGCGAGGTGATGACCGAGTAGATCAGCTTGGCGATGGTGAATTCCCTTCACTCGCGGCGGTTACTCGCAGAGCGGTCGCGACCAGCGAGACGTGGCTGAACGCCTGCGGGAAGTTGCCGACCTGCCGGCCGAGCCGCACGTCGTACTCCTCGGCGAGCAGTCCGAGGTCGTTTGCCAGCGCGCAGAGCCGGTCGAGCAATGTAGTGGCCTCCTCGACCCGCCCCAGTAGTGCGTAGCAATCGGCCAGCCAGAAGCTGCACGCAAGGAATGCAGCCTCGCCGGCGGGGAGCCCGTCGACGTCGGGGTCGGTCAGGTAGCGCAGCACCAGCCCGTCGCGTACCAGTTCGCCCTCGATCGCCTCGATCGTGCCGACGATGCGCGGGTCGGTGGCGGGAAGGAACCCGACGAGCGGCATCAGCAGCAGACTCGCGTCCAGACCCGGCGCACCGTAGTACTGCATGAACGCGCCCCGCCCGGCGTCGTACGCCTCCCGGCAGATCTGTTCGTGCACCTCGTCGGCCAGCGCCCGCCGCCGGTCGGCGCCGGCGCCGTCGCCGGCGCCGGCGATCCGTTCGGCGCTGCGCGCCCCACGGTCGAAGGCGACCCACGCCATGACCTTCGAGTGCGTGAAGTGCCGGCGCGGGCCGCGTACCTCCCAGATGCCTTCATCAGGGTCGCGCCACGCGCGCTCGAGGTGGTCCAGCAGCTGCTTCTGCAGCGACCAGGCGAACGCGTCATCGGCGACCCCGTCGGCGGCCGAGTCGAACAGGCAGTTCATTACCTCGCCGTATACGTCGAGCTGGAGCTGACCTGCAGCAGCGTTCCCTACCCGGACCGGGCTCGAGCCCTCGTAGCCCGGCAGCCAGGGCAACTCGAACTCGGTGATGCGCCGTTCGCCGGCCGGGCCGTAGAGGATCTGCAGGTCGGCCGGGGAGCCCGCGACGGCGCGCAGCAGCCAGTCGCGCCAGGCGGCCGCCTCATCCGTGTAACCGGCACTGAGAAACGCCTCCAGGGTGAACGTCGCGTCTCGCAACCAGCAGTAGCGGTAGTCCCAATTGCGTACGCCGCCGATCGCCTCGGGGAGCGACGTGGTCGGCGCCGCGACGATGCCGCCGGTCGGACCGTACGTCAGCGCCTTCAGCGTGATCAGCGACCGGACGACGGCCTCGCGGTGCGGTCCTTGATAGGTGCAGCGGCTCGACCACTCGGTCCAGTATTCGTCGGTGTCGCGGAGCGCGTGCTCGGCGTCGATTGCTTCGGGGAGCGGTTCGTGGGACGGAAACCAGGTCAGCACGAACGGCACCCGATCGCCGGCGGTCACGGAGAACTGTGCCTGATGGCGCATGTTCTCGCCACGCATCGCGATCGGCGTACGCAGGCAGAGCCCGTCGGGCCCGGCGACCGCGACCACGTCACCGCCGACCCTGCGCACCCAGGGCACGACGGCGCCGTACCCGAACCGAATCGCCAACTCGGTGCTCATGGTCACGGTGCCGCTGACACCCTCGACGATCCTGACGATGTCGGGGGCGCGGCCGCGCGGTGGCATGAAATCCAGTACGCGTACGACGCCTTCCGGGGTCGTGTGCTCCGTCTCGAGCACCAGCGATCCGGGCCGGTAGCGTCGGCTGGCAGGCTGCGTCTGCGCGGTGGGTGCGAGCAGCCAGCGACCGTGCGAAGGCTCGCCCAGCAGTGCGGCGAAGCAGGCGTCGGAGTCGAACCGCGGGAAGCACAGCCAGTCGACCGAACCGTCCCGCCCGATGAGCGCAGCGGTCTGGGTGTCGCCGACGAGCGCATAGTCCTCGATCGGCAGCGGCACCGGCGGATCCTCTCGTCAGCTCGTGGCGGGCACTGCCGCCGGCGCCTCGTGGTGGTCGAGCCCCGCGGTGCGGTAGAGCCGCCGGCCACCGGTCGCGAGTAGCACTAATCCGAATAACGCCGCACCCGTCAGCACGATCGTCGTACCGGAGGGTACGTCGAGGTGGTAGCTGAGGTTCATGCCGACGAAACCACACGCCGCACCGATTACGGTCGAAAGCCACAGCATCGTGGAGAACTTGTTCGTCAGCATTCGCGCGACGACCGCGGGGATCACCAGCGTCGCAGCCACCAAAGTCACGCCGATGATCGTCAGGGTCGCGAGGATGGACAACGAGAGAACCAGCATCAGCAGGGCGTCCAGGCGCGCGACAGAAACGCCGCTGACATCGGCGACCTCGGGATCGAACGTCGCGAACAGCAACGCGCGGTAGTTGGCGAACACCACGATGCCGGTGAGCACCGAGATGGCCAGCAGCGCCCAGATGTCCGATGCCCGTACGCCGAGGATGCTGCCGAAGAGTGCGTTGTCGAAGCTCGGGCCCTTGTGCCCGTAGCGCGTTAGCAGGGCGACGCCGAGCGCGAAGGAAGCCGTTGTGATGACGCCGATCGCGGCATCCGCGCCGATCCGCCGGTTTCGGGTCACCCGGTTGATGGCCAGGGCCGAGGCCAGCCCCCAGGCGCCAGCACCGAGGTAATAGTTGAGACCGATGATCGAGCTCGCCGCGAAACCGCCGAAGATCGCGTGCGAGAGGCCGTGCCCGATGTAGCTCATGCCGCGCAGGGTGATGTAGACGCCGATCAGGCCGCACAAGCCGCCGGCCAAAGTCGCGACAGTCAGCCCCTTGACGAAGAAGGCGTAGTGGAACGGATCGAGCAGCGTCACCATCACGCGCTCGCCCGGCCGGTGCCGGCGTAGGTGTCGAGGACCACCGGCATGCCCAGGTGCTCGAGTACCTCCATCGGCGCGCCGAAAGTGCGTTCCAGAACCGACGGGGTGATCACCTCACGCGGCGTGCCCGCGGCGATCACCCGCTTGTTGAGTGCCACCAGCTTGGGCAGGTGGGCAGCGACGCCGTTGAGGTCGTGGGTGGTGATCAGGATCGCCACGCCCTCGTCATTGAGCTCGCCGAGCAGGTGCAGCATGTCGTGCCGGCTGGCCACGTCGACACCGGAGGTGGGCTCGTCGAGTAGCAGCAACTGCGGCCTGCGTAGCAGCGCGCGGGCGATGAACATCCGCTGCTGCTGGCCGCCGGACAGGTCCCGGATGTGCCGGCGACCCAGGTCGCCGATGCCGAGCCGGTCCAGCAGCTGGGCGACTTCGGCGCGTTCGAGCTTGCTGGCCCACGGCAGCGTGCGGGTCGTGCGCGACATCAGCACGCACTCGGCGACGGTCACCGGGAAGTTCCAGTTGACGGTCTCCAGCTGCGGTACGTAGGCGACGGCGACGCCGGCCCTTCGAGATATCGACCCCTTCTGCGGGCGCACCGTGCCGAGCAGGAGCCGGAGCAGCGAGGTCTTACCGGAACCCGACGGCCCGACGACTCCGATGAAGTCACGCGAACCGACCGTGAGGTCGACGTGGGAGAGGACCGGGCAGGCGTCGTACCCGAAGGTGGCGCCGGTGATCGTGACGAGTACGTCGTCGGCGGACGAGAGTGTCATTGCGGGTAATTCGCTGTGTCGGGTACGTCCGGATTGGTCTGCAGCGCTTCCAGTTGGGTCGCAGTGCCGCCGAGCCCGTGAACCATCGTGGCGAAGTCGTAGCGCATCAGCCCGAGCCATGAGTGCTCCCGGTCGCCCGGCTTACCGGGCAGGTCGTCGTCGCGCAGCGTTTCCTCGTAGCGCGCTCCGGTCGCGCGGCCGATCTCGGTGAGCACGGTGGACGGGAACACCTCCGAGCCGAAGATCACGGGCACCTTTTCGGCTTTGACCTGATCGATCAGGGCGGCCACCTCCCTGGGTGTGGGGTCCTCGAAGTTGTCGGGCTGCACCGCGCCGATCACCTTCCAGCCGTATGTCCTGGCGAAGTAAGCGTAGGCGTCGTGGTAGGTCAGGAGCTCCTTCTTATTGCCGGGGATCGTCTGCTGATCAGCCCTCAAGGCTGCGTCCAGAGCCTGCGCCTGTTGTTCGAACTTCGCGTAGTTGGCGGCGTAGTTGCTCGCGTGCCTGGTGTCCGCCGCGGCCAGCGCGTCGCGCGCCACGGCGGCGTACTTGATCGCGTAGGTCGGGTCGGTCCACAGATGTGGGTTGGGCTTGCCCTCGGACTTGGGGAACGAGAAGTCGTAGATGTAGTCGGACTCAGGCAGGACACGCGGGCCGATCTCGACGATCTGCGCACCCTTCTTGAGGTTGCTGCGGGCCAGCTCCTTGGTCGGATCCTCGAGCTTGAGCCCGTTGACGAACACCAGGTCGGCCCTGCTGAGCACCTTGGCCGCGCTGGGAGGCGGGTCGAACGTGTGGGAGTTGACGCCCTCGGGCACCAGCCCGTCTATGTGGACCAGGTCGCCCCCGACAGCAGAGACGATGGAGGTCAGCGGCGCCACTGTCGTGACGACGCGCAGCGAACCATCAGCGGAAGCCGTGGTCGACGCGGAGCAGCCGGTTACGCAGAGCAATCCGACTGCACTGGCTGTGACGAATAGTCGGTGCGGGGTCACTGTGAACCAGTCCCGATTCGCTATTGGATGAGATGAGTAGTTGCACATCATGTGCAACTACGCAGGATCCTACGTCAGGTAGTTTCGCTCTGCATCTCCGAACCGACGGGAAATCAGATGACCGAGGACGACGACGTACGCCTGGCTCCCGGAGATGTTGCGCCGGATTTCACCCTCCCTGACGACGCCGGCGGTCACCTGTCACTCAAGGATCTGCGCGGCCGGAAAGTTGTCCTGTACTTCTATCCAGCGGCGCTGACACCCGGCTGCACCAAGGAGGCCTGCGGCTTCCGCGACAACCTCGACGTGTTCGAGCGGGCCGGCTACGCCGTGGTCGGCATATCGCCGGACAAGCCGGCACGACTCTCGATGTTCCGCGCCGCCGGCCGGCTCAACTTCCCGCTGCTGTCCGACCCGGACAAGACCGTCCTCAGGGCGTACGGCGCGTACGGCGCGAAGAAGCTCTACGGCCGGGACGTCACCGGGGTGATCCGGTCGACATTCATCATCGGCACCGACGGCGTGATCGAGCGGGCCATGTACGCCGTCAAAGCAACCGGACATGTCGATCGGGTAGTGCGCGAACTCGTCACCTGAGCGAGCCGAAGCTCTGCCGTGCCACCATGTACCCCGATCGCGAGAGTGGCGGAATGGCAGACGCGCTGGATTTAGGTTCCAGTGCCCTCGGGCGTAGGGGTTCGACTCCCCTCTCTCGCACTCGTCCAGACCCGCTCCCGGCGGCACCTCGAGGAAGGCTCTTCAACGTGAGCAAGCGCGCGGTCGTCACCGGAGGCGCCGGCTTCCTCGGCTCCCACCTGTGCGAACGACTGCTCGATGACGGCTACGAGGTGCTCTGCCTCGACAACTTCATCACCGGCACAGCTGTCAACGTCGAACACCTCGCCAACACCCCGAGCTTCCGGCTGCTGCGATGCGACGTGACCGACTACATCCATGTGTCCGGCCCCGTCGACGTCGTACTCCATTTCGCCTCGCCCGCCAGCCCGATCGACTACCTGCAGCTGCCGCTGGAGACCATGAAGGTCGGCAGCATCGGCACGATGCACAGTCTCGGCCTGGCCCGCGAGAAGAACGCCCGCTTCCTGCTGGCATCGACGTCAGAGACCTACGGCGACCCGCAGATCCACCCGCAGCCGGAAAGCTACTGGGGCCACGTCAACCCGGTTGGACCGCGCGGGGTCTACGACGAGGCGAAGCGGTTCGCCGAGGCGATGACAATGGCCTACCGGCGCACGCACGAGGTCGACACGGCAATCGTGCGCATCTTCAACACCTACGGCCCGCGGATGCGCCCCAACGACGGCCGCGCGATCCCGACGTTCATCCGCCAGGCGCTGCGAGGTGAGCCGCTGACCGTCTCCGGCGACGGCATGCAGACGCGCTCCGTCTGCTACGTCGACGACCTGATCGACGGCATTGCCCGGCTTCTGCAGTCGGACGAGATCGGCCCGGTCAACATCGGCAACCCGCGCGAGATGACCGTCCTCGAGATCGCCGAGATGATCCGGGATCTCACCGGTTCGGCTTCGGAGATCCAGTCCATCGAGCGCCCGGTCGACGATCCGAGCGTTCGCCAGCCCGACATCACCCTCGCGCAGACCGCACTCGGCTGGAGTCCCCAGATCACCGTCGAGGACGGCTTGAAGCAGACGATCGAGTGGTTCCGGGCGCACCCGGAGATGTCGTAAGTCTTCAGTGCTGTTGCGGTTGTTCGTGCGCTTCGAGGAGTTCGCGCAGCAGCGGAGCCAGCGCGCGGAACGCCTTGCCGCGGTGGCTGATCGCATCCTTCTCCGTGGCCGGCAACTCTGCGGTGGTCTGGGTGTAGCCGTCCGCGACGAAGATCGGGTCGTAACCGAACCCGCCGTCGCCCCGCGGCGCCCTGATCAGGTCTCCGTGCATCTCGCCTTCGGCGGTCCGTTCGCCCATCCCCGGTACGACGGCTGCGGCGGCGCAGGTGAAGTGCGCTCCGCGCTCGTCCGGGGCTGCGGAGACGGTCTGCGCCAGCACGAGCGAGAGGTTGCGCGCATCGTCGC
Organism: Actinomycetota bacterium; assembly: GCA_040005895.1. Classification (GTDB taxonomy): domain Bacteria; phylum Actinomycetota; class Actinomycetes; order BP-191; family BP-191; genus JBDTYE01. The sequence continues at coordinate 8,556 of JBDTYE010000112.1, forward strand.
TCGGCTCGCCGGCCCAGCGCGCGCTGCGTACGCCGGGTGCACCGTCCAGGTAATCGACGCACAGCCCGGAGTCGTCCGCGATCGCGGGCAGCCCGGTGCGGGCCGCGACATCGCGCGCCTTGAGCAGCGCGTTGGCGACGAACGTGTCTCCGGTCTCCTCCACCTCGGGGAGTTCGGGAAGGTCGGCGAGCCCGACGAGTTCGACGTCGATCACCTCCGCGAGGATCCGCCGCAGTTCCTCGATCTTGCCGGGGTTGCGGGTCGCGAGTACGACGCGTGGTCTGCCTCCGCTCGCGCGCGCCGATTCGCCCGCGGCCACCGCTTGCCCGCCTGGGCTCACGCCCGGGCCAGCGCGTCGGTCTGGAACTGAGCAAGCTGCGTACAGCCCAGGACCGCCAGGTCGAGCAGGCCGTCCAGCCCGCGCCGGTCGAACGTGCCGTGCTCGCCGGTGCCCTGCACCTCGACGAAACCCCCGGTGGCCAGCATGACGACGTTCATGTCGACCTCGGCTGCGACGTCCTCCTCGTAGCAGAGGTCCAGGCGCGGCTCGCCGCCGATGACTCCCACGCTGACTGCCGCCACCGAGGAAATGATCGGATCGCCCTTGACTGCCTTCTTCTCCTTGAGCGCGTTGACCGCGTCGACCAGCGCGACGTAGGCACCTGTGATTGCGGCGGTGCGGGTCCCGCCGTCGGCCTGCAGCACGTCGCAGTCGAGGTAGATGGTGTTCTCGCCGAGCGCCGACAGGTCGATGCAGGCCCGCAGCGACCGGCCGATGAGCCGCGAGATCTCGTGCGTGCGGCCGCCGATCCTGCCCTTTACGGACTCCCGCGGCGACCGGGTGTGCGTCGCCCGCGGCAGCATGGAGTATTCGCTGGTCAGCCAGCCTTCGCCCGATCCCTTGCGCCAGCGCGGCACGCCCTCCTCGGCGCTTGCGGAGCACAGCACCTTCGTGTTGCCGAACTCGACCAGCGCCGAGCCCTCCGCCCACTTCTGCCAGTGCCGCGTGATCGTGATGGGGCGGAGGGCGTCGGGGCTGCGTTCGTCTGGTCTGGTCACCGGGCGACCCTAACCCAGACGGCGGACACCTTCGGCTCCGGCGGCGGGGCGCCGGCTCCACGGTTTGGTGCACCAGGGCCTCAGAGCGTGTACGCCGCGCCCGGGGCTGCGATGTCGAGCTCGCCCTGGAAGCTCGCGGCTGCCTGCTCCCGCAACGCCGCGGGGTCGGTGAACGGCGTCGTGTGCACCAGCCAGAGTCGCCCGGCCTCGGCTCGGTGCGCGTGCTGACCCGCCTCACGCGCCGTCATATGCAGATCCGGCGGGTGCACGCCCACGTCGTCCCACGTCGCCTCGCTCAGCAGCAGGTCGGCGCCCTTCGCGTTGCGCACCAGGGCCGGCGTCGGCCCGCTGTCGCCCGAGTAGACAACGGTCCGGTCGGCCGCTTCGAGGCGGATCGAGTAGGTCTCGACCGGATGCGCTGCCGGCTCGAGCGTCACGTCGAAAGGACCGATGGCACTCTTGCCGCGGCGCGTGGTGACGAAGTCGAATATGCCGTCGAACGCGGTGCGGCCACCGCCGCCGATGGCGGTCAGACGTTCGCGGGTGCCGTACGGGCCGTGCACCGCCACCGGTCCGAGCCCGCCCGGGTGGGCCTGCCTGGCGTAGCTGTAGGCGACGAGGTCGACGCAGTGATCGGCGTGCAGATGTGAGAGGAACACCGCGTCGGGTCGCAACAGGTCGGCGTACTCCTGCAGTGCACCGACCGATCCGTTGCCCATGTCGAGCAGC
>JBDTYE010000113.1:0-10339 GCA_040005895.1 Actinomycetota bacterium
CCAGCGTCGCCGCACAGCAGAGCGCCGCGACGATCGAGGTCCTTCCGGTCGGCGCCGTCTCCGTGCCGCCGCGGCCTCCGGTCCAGCCGTTCGCGATCGACGTCACGGGCACGCCGCGTGAAGACGTCCGTGCGTGGCAGGAGCAGATGGCCAAGCGCGGCTGGGACATCGTCGTCGACGGATACCACGGTGCGGAGTCGGCCCGCGTCGCCGCGGCGTTCATCGAGGCCAAGGGCCTGGTCCAGACCCCCGGCCACACGATGACCGAGATCCTGTGGAACGCCAGCTGGGAGATCCCGGTCACCTAAGCAGGAAGTACTGACCGACGCGCGTGATCCACGGCACGTGATCATGGTCCCGGCCATGATCACGTGCCGTCGATCAGTTCCGGCGCTCCCCGCGACTGCAGTCGCGACGTACGCCGCGCCGTCCGGGTAGGTGACCTGCACCTTCGACTGTGTGAGGGTGTCGGGTGACCCCGGCGGCAGATGGCGCCCGGGCGCCGAAGGAGTGGCGTGCGCGACCTGCATGTGCTCGGCATCACCGATGACGGCCAGCACCTGATCCTGGCCGAGTCGGTCGAGGCGGGCGCCCAGTTCCGCATCCCGGTCGACGGCCGGCTTCGGTCCGCCGTACGCGGGCATCTCGACGACGCCCTCCTGGAGATGCGGCCTGGCGCCGAACTCACGCCGCGCGAGATCCAGGCGCGGATCAGGGCCGGCGAGACGGTCGCCGAACTCGCCCGGCTGTCGGGCCTGCCGGAGGCGCGGGTGGCCAACTTCGCGCACCCGGTGCTCGCCGAACGCGCCAACGCGGTCAGCGATGCACGCGCCGCCCGGGTACCCGACAGCAACTCCACGATGGGCGACCTCGTCGACGGCCGGCTCGCGGACCAGGGCGTTGTGGAAGCCGACTGGGACGCCTGGCGTGGAGCCGACGGCCGCTGGGCCGTGCAACTCGTCTACCGGGCCTACGACCGGCTGCACTCCGCTTCCTGGGTCTGGGACCCGCAATCACGGCGCGTCACCGCGACCGATGCCCCGGCGCAGTCGCTGCTGCGCGGCGTACCCGTCGGTGAACCCGGTGGCCCCGCACTGGCCGGATCCTCCGTCGTATTCGGCATCGCGACCACCAGCCCCGTACGTTCGGTGCCGGACCTGGAGCCGGAAGCGGAGCAGCCCGAGCTGCCGCTACCCGAGCCGCCCGGCCCCCGTGCGATGCCTGCGCGCCCGCCGGGGCGATCAGGTCGCCGGGCGTCAATACCGTCGTGGACGCAGATCCGCGAGACCGCGGGGATCCCGTCAAACTCGGGCGATGCCGAGTAACAGGCCCGCCGCCCGTGTCGTTTCACGCGACCGAACGACCCGCCCAGCCCTGATGACGCGTGCCACCCGCATGACCGAACCGACAGTCCAGGAGCGATCGCGCCCATGAGCCCGCGCAACAGCCAGCCACCCCAGTCGCCCTCTTCCGGCGGGACCATCGTCGACATCGACGTCTCCGCGGAGATGCGGGGCAGCTTTCTCGAGTACAGCTACTCGGTCATCCACTCGCGGGCGCTGCCCGATGCGCGGGACGGCCTCAAGCCGGTGCACCGACGGATCCTGTTCCAGATGGCGGAGATGGGCCTGCGGCCCGACCGCGGCCACGTCAAGAGCGCCCGCGTCGTCGGCGAGGTCATGGGTAAGTTGCACCCGCACGGCGACAGCGCGATCTACGAGGCGCTGGTGCGGATGGCGCAGCCGTTCTCGATGCGGCTGCCCCTGGTCGACGGGCACGGCAACTTCGGCAGCCTCGGCAACGACGACCCGCCTGCAGCGATGCGCTATACCGAGTGCCGGCTCGCCTCGGCGGCGCGGCTGATGACGGACTCGCTCGACGAAGACGTCGTCGACATGGTTCCCAACTACGACGAGCGCGAGCGCGAACCGTCGGTCCTGCCGGCGGCGTACCCCAACCTGCTCGTCAACGGCGCGGCCGGGATCGCGGTCGGCATGGCGACCAACATGGCGCCGCACAACCTCGTCGAGGTGATCGCCGCCGCCCGCCATCTGCTGGCCAACCCGAGAACGTCGCTCGACGACGTGATGCGGTTCATCCCCGGTCCCGACCTGCCGACAGGGGGCGTGATCGTCGGCCTCGACGGTGTACGCGAGGCCTATGAATGCGGGCGCGGAACCTTCCGGACCCGGGCGGCCGCGCAGATCACCGACGTGTCGTCGCGCCGGCGCGGCATCGTCGTCACCGAGTTGCCCTACAACGTCGGCCCGGAGAAGGTGATCGCCAAGATCAAGGAACTTACGCAGGCCAAGAAGCTGCAGGGCATCTCCGACGTCAAAGACCTGACCGACAGGCAGAAGGGCCTGCGGCTCGTCATCGAGTGCAAGCCCGGCTTCAACCCGGAAGCAGTGCTCGCCGAGCTCTACCGGCTGACCCCGATGGAGGAGACCTTCGGCATCAACGCGGTCGCGCTCGTCGACGGCCAGCCGCGCACCCTCGGACTCCTCGAGCTGCTGCACGTGTACGTCGATCACCGGCTCGACGTCGTACGCCGCCGGTGCGCCTACCGCCGCCGCAAGGCGCAGGACCGCGCGCATCTGGTCGAGGGACTGCTACTTGCCCTCGCCAACATCGACGAGGTCGTGCAGGTCATCAGGACCTCGCAGGACACCGAAGAGGCCAAGCGCCGGCTGATGGAGATCTTCGATCTGACCGAGGTGCAGACCGTCTACATCCTCGACATGCCGCTGCGCCGGCTGGTCGCCCTCGAGGTGCTCAAACTGACCGACGAGCTCGCCGAACTGCACGAGGCCATCGCCGAGCTGACCCGAATCCTCGACTCGGACGCAGCGCTGCGGGAGCTGGTCTCGGACGAACTCGCGGAGGTGGCCGCGACCTACGGCACCCCGCGGCGTACCAGGCTGCGCGAAGCGGTCCAGGTGCCCACTTCAGCGGTGCCGCTCGAAGTGGCCGACGGCCCGTGCCGGGTGCTGCTGTCCTCGACCGGCCTGCTGGCCAGGATCGGCATCTCCGACGAGTCGGCCGCGCGCGGCAACGACACGCAGCGCAGCAGGCACGACGTGGTGGTGTCCTGGGCGCCCGCGACGACACGCGGAATGCTCGGTGCGGTCACCGACCTCGGCCGGCTGGTCAAACTCGAGGTCGTCGACCTCCCAGGCCTGCCGCCGGTCGCCGGCCCGCTGAACGTCCGCGGCGGCGCGCCCGTCGCGGAATTGCTCGATCTCGTACCCGGCGAGCACGTCCTGGCCCTTGTCACGCTCGGCGACGAAGGCCCGTGGATCGCGGTCGGGACGGCGTCCGGCGTCGTCAAGCGCGTCAACCGCGACTTCCCGGCCAAGGGCGACGCCTTCGAGGTGATCAGGCTCGACCCGGGTGACCGGGTCGTGGGTGTCACCGAGCTCACGACCGGTGAGGAGGACCTCGTCTTCATAACCTCGGACGCGCAGCTGCTGCGTACGCCGGCCGCCGGGGTGCGGCCGCAGGGGCGGTCCGGTGGTGGCGTCGCGGGCATCAAGTGCGCGCCGGGTGAGCGGGTGGTGTTCTTCGCCGGTGTCGAGCCCGCCGAAGCCCTTGTCGTCAGCGTTTCCGGGAGCACGGCGGCGCTTCCCGGCACCGAAACGGGGTCCACCAAGGTGACCCCGCTGGGCGAGTACCCCTACAAGGGAAGGGCCACCGGCGGCGTACGCTGCCACCGCTTTCTCAGGGGCGAGGACACTCTCCTGCGCGGCTGGGCGGGACCGGCGCCCGCGCAGGCGGCGACGGTGACGGGCGAACCTGTCTCGCTCCCCCTCGAGGTCGGTCGTCGGGACGGCTCCGGCGTCGCGGTTGCCGCACCGATTGCCGCGGTGGCGGCGGTCTGCAGTTGGTGAGCGACCGGTGGCTGACGCGCTGCCCGGCGATTGGATGGCTTCGCGCGTCCGGATCCGGCCCTCAGATCCCGAGCTGAGGGAATGCAGCGGATACTCCGTCGACTTGTCACTGGGAACAGGCAGACTTCGTCGTCGTACGGAACATCACCGGAGCGAAGACGCGCACTGACGTGATTCGAAAGTGATTCGGAGGCCATCTGTGACATCGCAAGCCGCAACCACCAGCCCGCCCGAGGCCAATCCCAAGCGTTACTGGATCCTCGCGGTCCTCTGTCTTTCGCTACTCATCGTCGTCGTCGGCAACACCGTCGTTAACGTCACGCTGCCGCGGCTGGTCGAGGATCTCGGCGCCACCAGTACGCAACTGCAGTGGGTCGTCGCGGCCTACGCCCTCGTGTTCGCGGGGTTGCTGCTCACCGCCGGCGCGCTCGGGGACCGCTACGGCCGCAAAGGCGCACTGACGATCGGCCTGCTGATCTTCGGCGCAGCTTCACTCGGAGCCATGTTCGCCGGCTCGCCGGTGGCGCTCATCACCGCGCGCGCGGTGATGGGGCTCGGCGGCGCGCTGATCATGCCGGCGACACTGTCCATCCTGGTCACGGTCTTCCCGCCCCAGGAACGCGCCAAGGCGATCGCCACTTGGGCGGGCGTGGCGGGCGCGGGCGCGGCCATCGGGCCGGTGACCGGTGGATGGCTGCTCCAGCATTTCTACTGGGGCTCCGTGTTCTCGATCAACCTGCCTCTGGTGGTAATCACCCTGGTCGCCGGTCGATTCCTTGTTCCGGATTCACGTGACCCCCGCCAGACACCTCTCGACCCCGTGGGCGCTGGGCTGTCCATCGTCGGACTCACCGCACTGCTCTACGCGATCATCGAAGCGCCTGTCTACGGCTGGGGTGACTCGCTCATCGTCGCCAGCTTCGCCGTGGCGGTCGTCGTTCTCCTCGCCTTCGGCTGGTGGGAGCTGCACACCACCGACCCGATGCTGGACCTGCGCTTCTTCAAGAACCGGACTTTCAGTGGCGGCGCGTTGGCCATCACGCTCAACTTCTTCGCGCTCTTCGGTGCGTTCTTCATGCTGACGCAGTACCTCCAGTTCGTGCACGGCTACACGCCGCTGCAGGCTGGCGTCCGGACCCTGCCGATGGCTGCCGTGATGATGATCGTCGCTCCGCGCAGCGCCGGCTTCGCAGCCAGGTTCGGCACCAAGCGCACCGTGGGCGCCGGGCTGTCCGTCGTCGCGCTCGGGCTGTTCCTCTTCTCGCGGATGGAGATCAACACCGGATATAGCTTCATCGCGCTGGCACTGGTGGTCACGGCGTTCGGCATGGGCTTGACGATGCCGCCCGCGACCGCGTCCATCATGTCCGGGGTGCCGCTGGCCAAGGCCGGCGTCGGGTCGGCAATGAACGACACGACCCGCGAACTCGGTGGCGCACTGGGCGTCGCGGTGATCGGCAGCTTGCTGTCGTCGCACTACACGTCGGCTATTGCGCCGGCGGTGAAGGGTCTGTCGCCCAAGCTACAGGAAGTGGCGCAAAGCTCGGTAGGTGGTGCACTCGCAGTCGCCGGCAAAGTGGGAGGCGCGGCCGGTCAGGCGCTGGTCACCGCGGCCAAGACGGCGTTCGTCGACGGAATGCAGGAGGCGCTGCTCGTCGCGGCCGTCATCGCATTGGTCGCTTCGGCGCTCGCGCTATGGCTGCTTCCTGCCGAGGTGCACCACGGCCGCGCGGACGGACACGGACTTCCGCAATCCCCTGACGGACAGGCCGCCACATCCAACGTCGACCTGACCCGACCGGAGGGACTGCCCTCCGAGGGCGAGCGCGCACACGCCGGCTCGATCGACCTGGACACCGCATAGCGCCTGCCCGCAACCGCCGGTTTCGGCCGAAGATCGAGGGGTGGGCACGCCAGTCGCGTATTGGATCGCCGTAACGGCCGGCGCGTTGGCGTCGGCAGGCCTCTGCGTGGCCTGCCGCCGCCAGCCCGGTCGCTGGGTCCGATACGCCGGTCGAGCGATCGCTGTGGTGTTGATCCTCGATGCGATCGCGTTCGCGAGCGCCGGACTCACGGCGGGCCGGTCGGTGCACACCTCGTTGCCGCTGGCATTGTGCGATGTGGCGACGGTCGTCGCAGCGATCGCCTGCTGGTCACCACAAAGGCAGCTGGCGGTCGAACTCACCTACTTCTGGGGATTGGCCGGGACCCTGCAGGCGGTGCTCACGCCTGACCTGTCCGCCCGCTTCCCTGAAGTCGAGTTCTTCGAGTTCGTCGTCGGCCATCTCGGGATCGTGATGGCGGCCTTGTTCCTGGTCGTCGGTCTCGGGGTGCGGCCGCGGCGTGGGTCGGTGCAGCGCGTGTTCGCGATCACCGCCGCGTACACGGCGTTCGTCGGCCTGTTCGACTGGGTCTCCGACTCGAACTACATGTACCTCGCGGCGGTGCCCGAACACGTTTCGCTGCTTTCATTTCTCGGCCCCTGGCCGTGGTACATCGTCAACGCCACCGCGGTCGCCATCGTTTTGCTCCTGATCCTCGACGCGCCGTTCCGGAGAGCCCGGTCCGGCCCAGAATTTGTCGCCTAACCTGGTTACAGACGGCCTCGATCGGGAACCCTGCCTGCGCATCCCTGGGCCACCCGGATCGAGGAAGAATGACCGGCGTCGAAGGCAGCATCATCGTCCAGGCCCGCGGCCTGATCAAAGACTTCGGCGAACAGCGGGCGCTGGACGGCATCGACCTGTCCATCGGACGCGGCGTGATCGTCGGCCTGATCGGGCCGAGCGGGTGCGGCAAGACCACCCTGGTCCGATCGCTGACCGGCATCATCAGCCCTACTGCCGGCGAGATCCGGGTGTTCGATGCGGATCCGGCCCATTTCAGCGTCCGGCAGCGGCGACGGTTCGGGTACATGCCACAACTCCCGGTGCTGTTTCCGAACCTGAGCGTCTGGAACAACCTTTCGTTCGTCACCTCCGTCTATGGAATGTCCCTTCGGCACCGGCGGCGCCGGCTGATGGAACTGCTGGATCTGGTGGACATGGGCAACCATCGGCACAAGCGCCTGGCCGACTGCTCGGGTGGCATGCAGCGGCGACTCTCCCTGGCCGCGACGCTGGTGCACGATCCGGAGTTGCTGTACCTGGACGAGCCCACCGCCGGCGTCGACCCGATCCTGCGCGAGCGGTTCTGGTCGCATTTCCGCGCGCTTCGAGACGAAGGCCGAACCATCGTGGTTCCGACCCAGTACGTCGGCGAGGCTGTCACCTGCGATTTCGTCGCCGTGATGGCGCACGGGCGGCTGATCACCGTGCTGCCGCCGACGGAACTGGCGCGTTTCGCCTACGGCGGGGAACTGCTGAGCGTGGACTTCACCGATACGTGGCTGTCCGGCAGTGACCTCGCGAGGCTCCGCGACGAGCCCTTCGTACGCCGTGTCACAAGAACGGACAACGGCTTGATGGTGGTCGTCGCCGACGCCGAGACCGAGGGCCGCCGGCTGGAGGAGTTCTTCGCGACGGCCGGAGTCGGCACCGCCCCTGTCGAGCCGCTGCAGCCAACCTTCGATGAAATTTTCTTCGAGATCATCGACGCGCACACGACCACCGCCGAGCGTGATGCCGCGTGAAGCCGACGATGTTCCGCCGCCTCCTGCAGATCGCGACGTTCCTGCGCAAGGAGAGCATCGATGTGCTGCGCCAGCCGCGGCTGCTCCTGACCCTCGTGATAGGCCCGTTCCTCATCATGGCGGTGTTCGGAATCGGCTACCGGGACACGGCGAAGCCGATGCGGACGCTGTTTGTCGGTCCGGCCGGCAGCCCGATGCTCGAGAAGGTGGACACGTTCGCCAAGCAGATGGGCGACTATGTCGACTACGCCGGCGTCAGCAACGATCCGGTTGCAGCACAGCGCCGGCTGCTGGCCGGCGACATCGACCTGATAGTCACCTTTCCCGACGACCCGATCGGCACCGTCGAGCAAGGCCAGCAGGCAACGATCACGGTCGTCCATACCCGGCTCGACCCGATCGAGCGGACGGCAATCGACTTCGCCTCGCAGCTCGCTGTCGCGGAGATCAACGGCCAAGTTCTGGCGGCCGTCGTGCAGAAGGGAAAGGAGTTCAGCGACCCGGCGGCCAAGGTGCTGGAGACGGCCAACCAGTCGCTCGCATCCCTCGACTCCGCCATAAACTCGCGCGACCCCAACGCGGTGAGGCAGTCCATCGAAGAGGTCCAGACCGCTACCGACGACCTCTCCGGCTCGTGGAAGATCGACTCGGCGCTTGCGGATCGGCTGGCAGCCGCGCGGTCGAGCGACGCTGCGATCGCTGCCGCCGACGCGAACTTGACCGAACTCCGCGATGCGGTGAACCACCTTGATGCGGGAGCGACCGCGCAGGACGTCGCAAACGTGCGGACCTCCATGGAGAAAATCTCCAGCGGCTACGAAAAGTTGCGGGTGGTCAATCCCGCTGTCCTCGTCCGGCCGTTCAAGCGCGAGGTACGGCTGGCAGTCGCGGCGCGGGACAACGTCACCGACTGGTACGCACCTGCGGCTATCGTGCTGATGCTGCAGCAGTTCGGGGTCGCATTCGGTGCGTTGTCGTTTGTGCGGGAACGCCAGCTCGGCATAGTCGAAGTGCTGCGCGTCGCGCCGGTCAACGCTTCAGAGGCCCTGATCGGCAAATACCTTGCCTACCTGCTGATCGGTAGTGCCGTGGCAGCATCGCTCACGGCAATGGTGGTGTTGGGGCTCGGCGTCCCGATCGCGGGCAGCGTCGGTGCCGTAGCGATCGCCATCGGACTGAGCCTGTTCGCGTCGGTCGGAATCGGCTTCGTCATCTCGCTCGCCTCGACCAGCGACGCGCAAGCCGTGCAGTACACGATGATCGTGCTGTTGGCCAGCCTGTTCTTCAGCGGCTTCTTCCTGGCCACCGGACAGATGGAAGGCGCGGCAAAAGTCGCCGGCTATCTGCTGCCGGTCAGGTATGGGATGACGCTGCTGCGCGATGTCATGCTGCGCGGAGCCGGTCTTGACCGGGCCGTCACTCTGCAACTGTTCGGCTACGGAGTAGTCATGTTCGCGATTGCCCTGCTCGGCACCCGTCGACGCCTCCAGGTGGCTCGATGACCATCGCCGACTCCGGGTCAGGTCCGGCCAAATCGAGACGGCTCGTCGTCGTAACCAACGGCGTTTCGCGGCGGACGATCGGCAAGGCGATGATCGCAGTCGGCGTCGCGGGCATCCTGATCGGCCTTATGACGGCCTTCGCGGGACAGAGCTTGGCGCACCAGGTCGAGCGCAGCGGCGACGACCGCCTGCGCCTGACGGCCGAAGCTCTGGCAACAGTCAGTGATTCGGTGACTGCCACCCAGTCGATCGTCGAGAGTGTTCGAACCGGAATGACCAGCATCCGTACGACGATGACAACGGTCGAGACATCACTGGCAGACACGTCGACCGCCCTGACCCAGGGAGGGACCCTCCTCGGCAGCTCGCTCCCGAAAGCACTCGAAGCGGTCAACGGGGTCTTGCCGACGATCGAGAGCATCGCTGGGTCCGTCGACAGCACGTTGCGGCTTCTCGACCGGGTGCCCTTCGGTCCCAGTTACCAGCCGGTGGAGCCCTTCGACCAGGCGATCGGGCGCTTGTCCACAGCCCTGAAGCCACTACCGGATGAGTTGCGAACCCTTGGAGCCAGCTTCGACAACATGACCGGACAGAGCAAAGCCATGTCCGCGGATGTCGCCAGGCTCGGTGGGGACCTCGAGACCCTGAACGCAAAGCTGGTCAACGTTGGCACGTTGCTCGATCGCTATGCGACGGCGGCGACCAATGCGAAGGAACTCGCGCAGTCCTCCCGTCGAGACCTCTCGCGCAGCACGAACCTCACCAAGTGGTGGCTCGGCCTACTCGGCCTGATCTTCGCTCTCGGCCAGATCGTGCCGATCTGGCTTGGAGCGGTGCTTCTCTCCGGCGCGGATGTGAGAGCGATCGTGGCGACGCCCGGCGGCCGGGAAAAGTCGATCTCGAGCCTCTGACCTCGCGCGTCGATACAACCGTTTCCCGACCGATCGGCGCCCCTCCCGGCCAGGTCTCGTACGCCGACGCCGTGGACATCGACGCACGTCCGGCGGACGGCCTGGTTCGGGTGCCGACAGCACCGGCGAGCTCGCGCTCGTGCCCACGAGTAACCAACTCGCGCGCTGACTGTTCTCAGTCCAGCTCTGCGTCGGCGAGGTTCAGGCGTCGATGCGGCTGCGGTCCAGATCACCGGCCGAGTCGACGATGAACTGCTTGCGCGGGGCGACGTCATTGCCCATCAGTAGTTCGAAAGTCGCCTCGGCGCCGGGAACATCCTTGATCGTCAGTCGTCGCAGCACCCGATGCGCCGGGTCCATGGTCGTTTCTGCGAGCTGGTCGGCGTCCATCTCGCCGAGACCCTT
>JBDTYE010000114.1:0-10237 GCA_040005895.1 Actinomycetota bacterium
GGTCGGCCAAGGAACTCGCCGAGGTGCGTGCCGAACTCGACGAGCAGTCGCGGCAACTCAACGCGGAGATCACCGAGGCCCAGGAGACCTGGGATGAGATGCAACGCGACGGCGGCGACGGTGCCGGCGACGATCAGGCGGACGCCGGCACCAAGACGTTCGAACGCGAACACGAGTTGTCGCTCGCCAACAACAGCCGGGACCTGCTCATGCAGGTCGAGCGCGCGCTCGAACGCCTCGACGACGGCACCTACGGCGTGTGCGAGAGCTGCGGCAATTCCATCGAGAAGGCGCGCCTGAAGGCGTTCCCGCGGGCCACCCTCTGCGTGACCTGCAAACAGCGCGAGGAGCGCCGCTGATCGAGACTCCCGACCCCAGCCCGACGCCGAGCATCGGGCTCGGGGCAGCCAGCGGCATTCGGCGGGATCCTCGGCTGGTCGGCTGGCTCGCCGCCGTCGCCTCGGCCGTCGTGGCACTCGACATCGGCAGCAAGCTGTGGGTGGTCGAAAGTCTGGGTGAAAGCCGGCGGATCTCGCTGCTCGGCGGCAAGTTGATCCTGCAGCAGACCCGCAATCCCGGCGCGGCATTCGGCGTGGCCACCGGCAGCACCATCGTCTTCAGCGTCGTCGCGGTTGGCGTGATCGCGGTGATCGTCCGCACCTCTCGGAAGTTGCGGTCGTTGCCGTGGGCGCTGGTGCTCGGCCTGCTGCTCGGCGGCGCGACGGGCAACCTCATCGATCGGCTGCTGCGCTCTCCGGGACCGCTGCGCGGTCACGTCGTCGACTGGATCAACTTCGGTCCCGACCGGTTCCCCCTCTTCAACGCGGCCGACTCGGCCATCGTCACGGGCGGCGTCGTAGCCGTATATCTCGCGATGCGCGGCTTGGAGATCGACGGCAGCCGGCACCACGCCGCCCACTCGACGGACCCGGCGCAGCAGGACGACGCGCAGCCGGATCCCGCAGATCTCGAGCCGTCGGCCGGGGACGGCGGGTCAGGCGACCGTGCCTGATCGCCGGATTCTCCAGGTCCCTGAAGGGCTCGACGGGCTACGCGTCGACGCCGCGGTCGCGCGGCTCTTCGGGCTGAGCCGGACCTCCGCGGCCGGAATTGCCGACACCGGCAACGTGAGCGTCGATGGCCTGGTGCGCGGGCGTTCCGATCGGGTCAAGGCGCAGGCGTGGCTCGAAATCGTGCTGCCCGATCCGCGTACGCCGATCGTCGCAACACCGGAAGTCGTCGTGGGCCTGCGGGTGGACTACGAGGACGACGACATCATCGTCGTCGACAAGCCTGCGGGTGTGGCCTCGCACCCGAGCCCGGGGTACGAAGGGCCGACAGTCGTTGGCGGGCTGATGGCGGCCGGCCACCGGGTTTCGACCAGTGGCGCGGCGGAGCGGCAGGGCGTCGTACACAGGCTCGATGTCGGCACATCCGGGCTGATGGTGGTTGCCAAGAGCGAGCACGCCTACTCCCAGCTCAAGCAGGCCTTCCGGGATCGCACGGTCGACAAGCGCTACCACACGGTCGTCCAGGGACTCATCGACCCGACCCGCGGCACGATAGACGCGCCGATCGACCGGCACCCGACGCACCCGTACAAATTCGCGGTCGTCGCCGAGGGCAAACCCAGCGTTACCCACTACGAAATGATCGAGGCCTTCCGGGCCGCCTGTCTGCTCGAAGTGCGGTTGGAGACCGGCCGGACGCATCAGATCCGGGTGCACATGGCAGCGATGCGGCACCCGTGCGTCGGCGACGGCCAGTACGGCGCGGACCCCACTCTGAGCGCCCGGCTCGGGCTGACCAGGCAGTGGCTGCACGCGGTGGGACTCGCATTCGTGCACCCCGGTGACGGCCGGCAGATGAGCTTCGAAAGCCCATATCCCAAGGACCTCACCGGCGCGCTCGACCTCCTGCGCGCCGAAACCTAGCCGTGGGCGACGGGGTGGAGGTCCGGCGCGTGCGCACGGCGGGGGAGCTGCTGGACGCCTACGCCGTACGCCGCAACGTATTCATCATCGAGCAGCAGGTGCCCGAGTCGATAGAGCGCGATCACCTCGACCGGACCGCGGAGCATGTCGTCGCGTACGTCGACGGGGTCGCAGCCGGGGCCGGCCGGCTGGTTGTCGAAGGCGGGGTCGGAAAGGTGGGCCGGATGGCCGTGCGGGCGTCCGCCAGGCGCCGCGGCATCGGTGCGCGAATGCTGACCGAACTCGAAGCGGCCGCGGCCGAATCGGGATGTGACGTGGTCGAGTTGCACGCCCAGTTGCACGCGGCGCCCTTCTACCAACGGGCCGGGTACGCCACCCAGGGCGAAAGTTTCCTGGAAGCCGGCATCGAGCACGTGACGATGCAAAAGCGGCTGACCGCTCACTAATCACCCGTTCGGCGCAGTAAGAACTGCGCCGCTCGCAGTCGATGAAGATCACGTCAACCAAGGCGGAGGTCGGCTGTATGAGTGCGTCCCAGGTGAGTCGCCGGACTGTTCTGCGCGGCACGGCGGCGACTGCCGTCGCGGGCGCGCTCGTGTCCGCGGGAGTTGTCAGTGCAGAGTCGGCCAGCGGTGCTGTCACACCGCCGCTCGCGTTGAGCAAAGACCCTGTCCTGCACGCAATGCGCCGGTTGACCTACGGTCCTGAACCGGGACTCGTCAAGAGGGTGCGGGCCAGTGGCGTCGCTGCCTGGCTAGAAGCGCAGATGCAGCCGGCGAAGATCGCTGACACGAACGTCGACGCGATCCTCAAAAAAGCCTTCCCGTACATGGCTTTGAGCAGTGCCCAGTTGCATGTACGCCGCAAGGACGACGCGTGGCGGGCGATCCGCGAGCTGCAGTGCGCGACGGTTGTTCGGGCCATCTGGAGCGAACGGCAGCTCCAGGAAGTCGTACACGGCTTCTGGAGTGACCACTTCCACACTCACCCGGCCGACGGCGTCGCGCTGTGGGGGAAGTTCGACGAGGACAAGCGACTGCGGGCCAACACATTCACGTCGTTCGGCCGGCTCCTGCACCTGAGTGCCAGCAGCCCGGCGATGCTCGCCTTCCTCAACAACGACGAGTCCAGCGAAGACGACATCAACGAGAACTACGGTCGCGAGCTGCTCGAGCTGCACACGGTCGGACTGGCCGGCGGCTACACCGAGGCGGATGTCCGCAACGCGGCACTGGCGATGACAGGCTGGACGTACGACGACAAGACGCTGGTCTACAAATACAACCCGAAAGTGCATTACAACGGCGCATTGAAGGTGCTCGGCTGGCGGCACCCCAACATCGACGGAACCGCCGGTGGCATCGAGACCGGGCGGTCGCTGCTCGACTACCTCGCCGCGCACCCCGCGACGGCGCGGCACATCTCGACGAAGCTGTGCCGCCGCCTTGTTTCCGACAGCCCGCCGGCATCGCTGATCGCGAGCACGACAAAGGTGTTCACAGCGAGCAAGGGCTCGGTGCCGGCGTTGCTGAGGCACATCGTGGGTTCCCCCGAGTTCGCCGCGTCGACCGGCCAAAAGGTACGCCGCCCGTTCGACATGGTCACCGCCGCGGTCCGCGCGACCCGTGGCACCTACAACCTGAAGCAGGTCCAGGAGGGTGCCAACGACCTCTTGTGGCGTATCCAGGAGATGGGCCACGAGCCGTTCGGCTGGATAGACCCCGACGGCTATCCGGATACCGCGCAAGCTTGGCTGAGTTCGGTCGGCGTACTCGGCCGTTGGAACACCTCACTTGCCATCGCGGGCAACTGGTTCGACGGCGTCCAGATGCTCGAGGCGAAGGAACTCGCGGGCGGTAAGGACAGACCGGCCAAGGCGGGCGCCCTTGTCGATGCCCTTACGCTGGCGATCACCGGGCAGGCGTTCGCTCGGGCGCACCGCAACGCGATCATCGAATATCTCAAGGCGTCCGAGTCGACGATCTTCGACGATCAGAACCTGAAATGGCGCGGGCCCCGCATCATCGCGCTGATCCTCGCCTCGCCCTACCTGCAGGTCCGATGAATTCCCAGGAGAAAGAGATGGGCGAGCGCCCCGACGCGATGTCCCGCCGTTCGCTGCTGAAGCGGAGCGGGGGGGTTGCGGTCGCGGTCGCCGCGGGCAGTGTCATGCGCCCTGCGGCGGCCGCGGCTGCGCCGGCCACCGACCGTTTCGTGCAGGTCTTCCTGCGCGGCGGCATGGACGCGCTCAGTGCGGTTGCTCCCGCCGGTGACCCCGCCTACCGTGCAGCCCGGCCCGGCATCGCGGTGCCCGCCAGCATGCTGCTGCCGCTCGACGGCACCTTTGGGCTGCACCCGTCGCTCGCGCCACTGCTGCCGATGTGGCAGGCCGGCGAGCTCGCGTTCGTGCACTCGGTCGGAAACCCGCAGGGACAGCGCAGCCACTTCGAATCGCAGGACGCGATCGACTGCGGCTCGCCGGTCTCCAGCGCGGTTCGCACCGGCTGGCTGGC
The DNA here is from genome assembly GCA_040005895.1 of Actinomycetota bacterium. GTDB lineage: Bacteria > Actinomycetota > Actinomycetes > BP-191 > BP-191 > JBDTYE01. The sequence continues at coordinate 4,448 of JBDTYE010000114.1, forward strand.
CCGGCACCTGACCGCGCGCGGTCAGACCGGCGCGGCGCTGCGCGCAGTCGGCGTAGGCGAGACGCAATCCCTTTCGCTGCAGGGTCAGCGCAACGCAATCACGCTGCGTTCGCTGGACAACTTCAAGATCAATGTGGGGCAGCAGGACCGCGTAGCCTACGAGCGGGCCATGCACCTCATGCACAGCGGCATCAGCCACCCGATCTCCGGCAGCGCCCTGGGCACCCTCGGTGCGCTCGGCCAGGTGCGCAGTCTCAACCAGCCGCAGTACGCCACGTCGACCTCGGCGGCGTACCCGGATTCCAACTTCGGCAGGGCATTGCGCAACGTCGCGCAGTGCGCCAAAGGCCCAGTCGGGCTGGAAGCGGCGACCGTTGACATCGGCGGCTGGGACCACCACACCGAACTCGGCAACAACGGCACCGGGGAACTGGCCGGCAAGCTCGCCGATCTGGCGGCCGCTCTCGCTGCACTGCGCAACGACCTCGGGTCGCTGTGGACCGACACCACGGTCGTAGTCGTCAGCGAGTTCGGCCGCCGGGTCGAGGAGAACGGTGACGGCGGCGTCGACCACGGGCACGGCGGACTGATGATGGTGCTCGGCGGCGGAGTGCGTGGCGGCAAGATCTACGGCAACTGGCGCGGAGTCAGCGACTCGGTCCTCGACCATGGCGACCTGCCGGTGACAACCGACTGGCGCAACGTCTACGCCGAGATCGTGTCGTCGCGTCTGGGCAACGGCACCGCGCTGCCGACGATCTTCCCTGGCCTCAAGCCCAACTTCCTCGGCCTCGTCAACGCCCGCTAGCCTTCCCGGGTCGCTCCCGCGGCCGAATACCTTCGTGATCCACGGCACGTGATCATGGCCCTGACCATGATCATCCGCCGTGGATCACGGGTGGTTGGGCAGTTGCTCGCCGGTCGATTGAACCGGTGCCGCGTGGCAACGCGGGGTCCGTCGTCCGGGCGTGGTAGAACCATCGGGCGGCGCAACAAGGCCGTTCCGTTGACCGTCACGACCCCGCGAGACGCCCGGCCGCCTTCCCCCGCGCCGCACGCGCCTGCACGCCTGCCCGTGCGCCAGGAGAGGAGCCACTGCCCCAACCATGGCCCGCGACTCCTTCGTGCACCTGCACACCCACACCGAATACTCCATGCTCGACGGCGCTGCCAGGGTCAAGGACCTGTTCACCGAAGCGGCCAGGATGGGCATGCCGGCCCTGGCGATGACCGACCACGGCAACATGTTCGGCGCCTACGACTTCTACAAGCAGGGCCGGGCGGCGGGGGTCAAGCCGATCATCGGCATCGAGGCCTACCTCGCTCCCGGAAGCCGCTTCGACCGCACCAAAGTCGGGCTCGGCGGCGCCGCCGACGGCAAGGGCGACAAGTACACGCACATGACGATCCTGGCGTCCTCCGACGTGGGATACGCCAATCTGATCAAACTTTCCAGCCTGGCCAGCCTCGAGGGCTACTACTACCAGCCGCGGATGGACCGCGAACTCCTGAGCCGGTACGCCGCCGGGCTGATCGCCACGAGCGGCTGCGCCTCCGGTGAGGTCAACCGGCTCCTGCAACAGGGCAACTATCTGGCCGCCCGGCAGTCGATGAGCGACTACGCCGACATCTTCGGCAAGGAAAACTTCTACGTCGAGCTGATGGATCACGGCCTGGACATCGAGCGGCAGACCATGCCCGATCTCATGAAGATCGGCAAGGAGCTTGGACTCAAGTCGGTCGCCACCAACGACCTGCACTACACGTGGAAAGAAGACTCGGTCGCGCACGAGGTGCTGCTCTGCGTGCAGACCGGCGCGACGATCGCCGACCCCACTCGGTTCAAGTTCGACGCCGACGACTTCTACCTCAAGAGCGCCGAGGAGATGCGTCAGCTGTGGCGCGACCATCCGGAAGCGTGCGACGCGACGCTGGAGATCGCCGAGCGCTGCGACCTCACGATCGTCGAGGACCGGCGGCTGCTGCCGCGGTTCGACGTACCCGAGGGGGAGTCCGAGGAGAGCTGGTTCCGTAAGGAGACCAGCCGCGGTATGCACCACCGCTGGGGTGCCGACCCGACTCCTGAGCAGCGCGCGCAGGTCGACTTCGAAGTTGGCGTCATCCTGCAGATGGGCTTCCCCGCTTATTTCCTGATCGTCGCCGACCTGGTCTCCTACGCGAAGGCGACCGGTATCCGGGTCGGACCCGGCCGGGGTTCCGCGGCCGGCTCGTCGGTGTCCTACTGCCTCGGCATCACCGAGCTCGACCCGCTGAAGTACGGACTGGTCTTCGAGCGCTTCCTCAACCCCGAGCGCGTGTCCATGCCCGACATCGACATCGACTTCGACGAGCGACGGCGCGGCGACATGATCCGCTACGCGACCGAGAAGTACGGCGAGGAGCGGGTCGCCCAGATCGTCACCTACGGGACGATCAAGGCGAAGGCGGCGATCAGGGACTCGTCCCGGGTGCTCGGCATGCCGTACGCCGTCGGTGATCGGATCTCGAAGCTGATGCCGGCCGCGGTGATGGGGCGCGACGTACCGCTCGGTGACTGCTTCGACCCGGCCGCGGGTCGCTACGGCGAAGCCGGTGAGCTGCGCAAGGCCTACGAGGACGACCCCGACGTCAAGCGGGTGATCGACACCGCCAGGGGCCTGGAGGGATTGAAGCGCCAGGCAGGTGTGCACGCCGCTGGTGTCGTGATCTGCCGCGACCCGATCACCGACCACATCCCGGTCTGGCGCCGGGAGGCCGACGGCGCGGTGATCACGCAGTTCGACATGGGCACCTGCGAAAAGCTCGGCCTGCTCAAGATGGACTTCCTCGGGCTGCGCAACCTGACCGTTCTAGACGACTGCCTCGAGCACATCAAGGACAACCGCGGCGAGGAAGTGGTCCTGGAGACCGCGCCCCTCGACGATCCCGAGCCCTACGCTCTGCTGTGCCGCGGGGAGTCGATCGGCGTCTTCCAGCTCGAGGGCGGGCCGATGCGCTCGCTGATGCGTTCGTTGCAGCCGGACAACTTCGAGGACATCTCGGCTCTCATCGCTTTGTACCGGCCTGGCCCGATGGGCGTCGGCGCACACATCGACTACGTCGAGCGCAAACACGGCCGTCGGCCGCTGACCCCGATCCACCCGGAGCTCGAGGAACCCCTGGCCGAGGTGCTCGGCGACACCTACGGCGTCATCGTCTACCAGGAACAGGTGATGGCCGCGGCGCAGAAGGTCGCCGGCTACACCCTCGGCCAGGCCGACCTGCTACGGCGGGCGATGGGCAAAAAGAAGAAGGAGATCCTCGACAAGGAATACATCCCGTTCCGCGACGGGATGCACGCCGGCGGCTACAGCGAAGCCGCGGTCGCGAAGCTCTGGGAAGTGCTCGTCCCGTTCGCCGACTACGCCTTCAACAAGGCGCACTCGGCGGGTTACGGCCTCGTCAGTTACTGGACGGCCTACCTGAAGGCCAAGTACCCGAGCGAATACATGGCCGCGCTGCTGACCAGCGTCAGGGATGACAAGGACAAGAGCGCGCTCTACCTCAACGAATGCCGGCGAATGGGCATCAAGGTGTTGCCGCCCGACGTCAACGAATCCGACCGCAACTACACGCCGCGCGGCACCGACATCCGCTTCGGACTTTCGGCGATCCGAAACGTCGGTGGCAACGTCGTCGACTCGCTCATTTCCACCCGCAAGTCGAAAGGCCGGTTTGGCGACTTCGGCGATTTCCTGCACAAGATCGAGCCGGCCGCGTGCAACAAGAAGACGATCGAATCGCTGATCAAGGCCGGTGCTTTCGACTCGCTCGGCCACAGCCGGCGCGGCCTGCTGCAGATCCACGGCGAGGCCATCGACCAGTGCATGGACACCAAGCGGGCCGAGGCGATCGGGCAGTTCTCCCTGTTCGGCGAGGTCGCGAGCGATGGCGTTGCCGACGACACCGCGGAGATCGTCGTCCCGATGCAGGAATGGGACAAGACGACGTTGCTCGCTTTCGAACGCGAGATGCTCGGGCTATACGTGAGCGACCACCCGCTCTTCGGCGTCGAACATGTCCTGGCCGCCAACAGCGACACGTCCATCGCTCTGCTGACCGCTGACAACTCGAGCGACGATCAGATCGTGACGGTAGGCGGCATTCTCTCCTCAGTGACGCGCAAGGTGACCAAGCAGGGCAACAGCTGGGCGATCGCGACACTCGAGGACCTCGAGGGCGCCATCGAGGTGATGTTCTTCCCGCAGAGTTATCTCGCGTGTGCGACGCAGCTCAACGAGGACGCCGTCGTGATCATCAAGGGGCGCCTCGACAAGCGCGAGGACATCCCGAAGCTGATCGCGATGGAACTGCGCGTTCCGGACATCTCGCAGGGGCCGCGCGGACCGGTCATCATCAAGCTCGAGACCGGTCGGTGCACCCAACCGCTCGTCGATGGGCTCAAGGACGTGCTGCGCACGCATCCGGGCACGACCGAGGTGCACCTGCACCTGATCGGTGGCCTACGCACGACCGTGCTGCGGCTCGACGAGGGGCTGCGCGTCGCTGCCTCGCCGTCATTGTTCGCCGACCTGAAGGCGCTGCTCGGACCCGGCTGCCTCGTCGGCTGACCTCACGACGTACGCCGCACCAGTTTCGTTGCGAGGTCACGCGCCATCGAAATGTCGGACACATCCTGGCCGCCGGTCTCGATCAGCCACACCAGGTCCTTCACCCGGAAGCGCACCGAGACGATTTCCGCCACGTCGCCCTCGGGCACCTTCTCGCGGAACGCCGCTGACTCGTCCCCGACAGGGGCCATCTGAAGTGGGTCGGACGCGGCAGCGGATTCCTGCACCTGTCTGGCATAGTCCGCCCGCGCACCTGCGTCGGTGTTGAAGCGCATGACCTGGACCGAGATGTAGGCGCCGCTACGCACGTTGCCGTAATCGGCGGAGTAGCAATCCTTGAAGCCGTTGGATTGGAGCGCCCGCATTGCGTTTGCAGGATCGTCGGCGAGGTCGGCGATCTCTTGTGCGCTCCTCGGTCCGCCGCCCTCGGTGACGTCGTACCCGGGCGGCAGGTCGGCCGCCGAAGGCACCAACTCCAGCAGCGCGCCAGGTGGCAGCGTCGCCGCCACGGGAGGCTCTAACGGCGCCTCCGAGACCGGAGCGGACGAATCGGCTTCCGTCACGTCGGACGGTGCACCCGCAGAAGTCGCGACGGGCGACGGGGGAGGCGCAGCCGCCTCGTGGCGACCGGTGCAGGACGTGACGGAGATCAGCAGAACGGCAGCGGCGGCGGCGCGGGCGATGAGCATCGACTGCATTGTGTCGCACTCCGGCGCGCTACCCTCGGTGCCCAGCAGCGGGAAACAGAAGGAGCCATGGCGGGCGCAGGCGGGCAGGTCAACGCCTACGTCGTCGACCGGCTGACCCGCAGGTACGGCGATCTGGTCGCGACCGACGACGTATCGCTGACTGTTGCGCGCGGGGAGATCTTCGGGCTGCTCGGCCCGAACGGCGCCGGAAAGTCAACCCTGGTGCGGCAACTGGTCGGGCTGTTGCGCCCGCACGAAGGCACCGTCTCGGTATTCGGGCGCGATCTGGCGGCTGAGCGCGGGCTGGCGGCTCGCGCGACGGCGTACCTCGCGCAGGAAGAACCGGCACTCGACGACATGAGCGTGGCGATGGCGGTGCAGCTGACCGGCCGGCTGCGCGGCGCATCGAAGCAGCGGGCGCGCAGCGACGGCGGTCTGCTCCTCGAAGAACTTGGTCTATCGGCTCTCGCCGCACGGGTGGTCGGCAAGCT
>JBDTYE010000115.1:0-9972 GCA_040005895.1 Actinomycetota bacterium
GCCGGGTAGCCAGGTACCGTCGGGTCAGCGGTGTTGTTACCGAGCGTCACGTCGAAGAAGTCATTCGCGTAGAGCGCCGGGTTGGCAGCCATCTTGTAGAGAGCCGGGTTGATGAGCCCGAGCCCCCCGCCGTTCATCTGATCGGCGATCGCAACCAGACCGGCCCACTGCGGGCAGGAAAGCGAGGTGCCGCCGATGTCGAACCAACCGGTGCTGCATGGCGTACCGGCACAGTTCAACCCGCTGTTGCCGTCCGGCGGCAGCGAGATGTAGACGAGTGCACCCGTGCCGGCGCTGGCCTGAAGCGCGATGTCGGGCACGCCACGGGTGCCGGCCGGGATCGCTGTACTGCCCGTGGGAAGCACGTCCTGGTACGACGGCCGCGAGAACACGTGGCTGAAGCCGCCGCCGGAGAAGGTCCAGCCGACCTCGGCCGCACCCGGGTTGGTGATGCACTTCGCCGGCGGGTCAGCGCTGTCGACCGTCCGGGTGAGGGTGTTGTTGGGGTCGGTGCAGAGATAGGTGCCACCGACGCCGGTTACCAGCGGGTCGGAGGCGGGCCACTCCACCGTGGGGAACGGGAACGTGGTGCCACCCGCGTGAACCGGCGTCTTCTTCGCGTTCGCCGTTCCGCCGTCGCCGGATGAGCCCAGGACGGTCACGCCGTTCGCCGCGGCCGAGATGAACGCGTGCCTGAGATTCTGCAGCGACTGCGGACTCCCGAACGCGTCCTCCGCCGAGGCAAAGCTCTGCGAGATCACATTCGCGAGGTGGTGATCGACGACATACTGCTCGGCGGCCATCATCTGCGGGAAGCCTTGCACACCAAGGGTTTCAGCGGTCGGAGTGTGGACCAGCAGGATGTTTGCCCCGGGAGCCATCGCGTGCGAGGTCTCGACGTCGAGAGCAACCTCGAGCGCCCAAGCGGACTTGTCTTCCTGGCCGGTGCCCTTGCTGGTGCCTGGGGGTGCCTTGGTCGCAGGCGACCCTTGAATTGAGAGCGTGCTGAAGGTGGGCATCCCGGGCGCGCAGGTCACGCCCTCTTCGCCACACATCGGCTGGAGACCGAAGGCCTGATTGAAGACATGCAGATCGTGCGCCATTGTGTCGCTGCCGTAGGAGTCGACGATCGCGATGGTCTGGCCCCTGCCGGTGAAGCCGCCGGCATACAGCGGTCCGACGTTGTACGCCGCCTGGATCGCCTGCGGGCTGAAGCATCGCCGGCCGGCCGAGAAGCATTGCGCCTCGGTGGGAGGCGTGGTCGAGCTGTTCACTTGAACCCAGTCGGAGACGGTGGGGTGCGCGATGGGCAGTGAAGTCGCTGATCCCCGCGCGACGAGCTGCACCCCCGTGACGGAACTTAGGGCGGAAGCACCGATTGCCATGACTGGCATTACGGCTGCGACTCCCGCCATTGCGAGTCGCTTGCGAAGCTGCATGATCTCCCCCTCGGAGACAACATTCGCGCCACGACAGTTGTCGTGGCGCGTGAGCTCTCGCATTGTGCGCACTCACCATGATGCGCGACAAGGGTGAACCTGCACCGAGACGACTCGTTGGTCTGACCCGAGGACCAGGCCCTGCTCGCACGGCTCGCCGCCCAGGCGGCGAACCGCCCAGACGACGTGCCGCTCTATGTCCGACGCCTGCTAGCCGGGCGGGGCGAAGAATTCGAGCGCGATGTTGTCCGGGTCGCGGAACGAGAGCCCCGAACCGTACCCCGCGTCTTTGATGCCGCCATGCGCAATGCCCAGTTCCTCCAGGCGCGCCTGCCACGTCGACAACTCGTCGCGGTTCGCGCAGCCGAAGGCCACATGGTCAAGCCCCAGCCGGCGTTCGTCGAATGCACTGCCGACAGCGCCCTCCGGGAACTCGTGGAGTCCGAACAACGTGTTGCCGAGTGCGAAGACGACATGGCGAAACGGACCGGTGTCCTCGTCGAGAACCGGCGCGGCCCCGATCAGCTGCTCATACCACGGAACACTCGTCGACAAATCCCTGACGGTTACCGCGACGTGTCCAACGCTGGGGAATTCAGTCATGCGTCTCTCCCGAGATCGTCGCCGAGGCCACAGTGCCGCGACGGTCAACGGGCAACGGTAGCGGCATGCGGCCTCGGCGAGAAGGAATCGGGTTTCGTACTAGCCGACGCCCGCACTCTGTCAGTACCAGCGGCGTAAGTACCAGCGGCGTCAGTACCAGCGGCGACGGGTTCCGCCCATCGGCACAAAGTTCAGGATCAGGCCGACGACGATCAGAATGATGCCGAGTGTGACGAGGATGCCGATGCTCGCGACAACACCGATAATCAACAGAATCAGTCCGAGAACTACCACGTGACTCACCAGCCCTTTCTAGTGCGGACGGACCAGCGACGCTGGACAGTTACCGGACGGCGAACCTCGAGCCCGCTCGACCACCGGCTTCCGCAGGTAGTACCCCGCCGGTGGCCTGTAAACGCGCGCTTCACATGGATTAGTCAGAGCTGACGTGCCGACTCACGGCTGGCTGGTCACGAAGTCGATCAGGTGCTCGATCGCCTGAAGCAGCGGCACCTCGAGATCGGTGTACGCCGTGACCGCGGCCAGGATGCGCCGCCACATCGATTGCGGATCGGTGACGCCGAGGGCGTCGCAGACCCCCTGCTTCCAGTCCAGGCCGCGCGGGATGACCGGCCAAGCCGCCATCCCCAGGGTCGCGGGCTTCACGGCTTGCCAGACGTCGACGTACGGATGGCCCAGAATCAGCACGTCGGGGTGCTGAACGCCGGCGACGATTCGCGTCTCCTTGGAGCCGGCGACCAGGTGGTCGACCAGCACACCGAGCCGTGCGCCGGCCGAGGGCGCGAAGGACCGCACGACGGCGGCCAGGTCGTCGATCCCGTCGAGGGACTCGACCACTACGCCTTCGCTGCGCAGGTCGTCGCCCCAGACCTTCTCCACCAGTTCGGCGTCGTGCTTGCCCTCGACGAAGATGCGGCCCGCGCGGGCGACACGGGCCCGCCGAGCCGTCGATGCGATCGACCCCGAGGCGGTACGCCGCGTGATCCCGACCGCGTCAGAGGCAGCGACCGGACGCACCAGAGTGACGGGCTCGCCGTCCACCAGGAAGCCAGCTGGCGTAAGGGGAAACACCCGCTTCCTGTCGCCTCTGCCGAGCAGGGTCACGGAGTCCCTGGTGACCTCGGTGATCTCGCCGGTGAAGCCCGTCGTGGCATCCTCGACGACTTCGCCCAAGACCGCGGGGCGCACGGTGGCAGGCGCGGCGACCGGGCCTGCAACAGGAGCTAGAACGTCCCAGCCGTATTCATGACTCTTCACCTGCCGAGGCTAGCCCGCGACGAGACCCTCACCCGGCGGGGCGCGCCGGGTCTCGTTAAAGTGTGCCGATGATCTGCAAGGCTCCCTGGTGACCCCCAACCTCCGCGTCGTCGTCGCCCCGACGGTCGCCGAACTCACCGCCGGCTTCGCGCGTGTCCGCGAACGGCTACAACTGCCCGCCGACTTCGACCCGGATGTCACGGCGGAAGCGATGACCGTTGCAACGCGGACACCTGAGGGCAACTACGACGACGCCACCGACCTCGAGTTGATCACCATCGACCCGCCCGGCAGCAAGGACCTCGACCAGGCGATGCACATCGCCCGCGACGGCGCCGGCTACGTCGTGCACTACGCCATCGCCGATCCGGGATTCTTCGTCGATCCGGGGAGCCGCCTGGACGCGGAATCCAGGCTCCGCGGTCAGACTCTCTACAGCCCGGACCTGCGTACGCCGCTCTACCCGCCGGTCCTCGGAGAGGGTGCCGCCAGCCTGCTCCCTGAGGTGATCCGTCCGTCCGTGCTCTGGCGCCTGCGGCTGGACGCGACCGGGGCGTGGAAGGAGACGCTGGTGCGGCGGGCGACCGTACGCAGCCGGCGCCAGCTCACATATGAGCAGGCGCAGGCCAATCCGGACGGGCTCGAGACCCTGTCGCTGCTGCGCGAAGTGGGCGTTCTGCGCCAGGCGATAGAAGTCGCACGCGGCGGCATCAGCCTCGACGTACCCGAGCAGGAAGTCGTCGCCGAGAACGGCAGCTACCGGCTGCAGTACCGCGCTCCACTGCCGGTCGAGGACCACAATGCGCAGATCAGCCTGCTCACCGGCATGTCCGCCGCGCAGCTGATGCTCGACGGCGGGATCGGTCTCCTGCGCACGCTTCCCGAGCCGGACCCCAAGGCGATCGACACGCTGCGGCGCAGCGCCCTGGCGTTGCACGTCATATGGCCGGAAAGCCAGTCGTACCAGGCATTTGTCCGGTCACTCGACCGCTCGCAGCCCGCCCACGTGGCGCTGCTCACCCTGTCGACCTCGCTGCTTCGTGGCGCCGGCTACACCGCGTTCAACGGCAGCCCGCCGGCACACTACGAACACAGTGCCATCGCCGCTCCGTATGCCCATGCAACCGCCCCGCTGCGCCGGCTCGCGGACCGCTTCGTCTCCGAGGTGTGCCTCGCGGTCTGCGCCGGAGTCGAGGTGCCCGAATGGGTGCGCACCGCGCTGCCGGAGCTGCCGGCGCTCATGACCAACTCGGACCGGCGCGCCCGCGCACTCGATCGTGCCGTCCTCGACTACGTCGAGGCGGCAATGCTGAAGTCCCACGTCGGGGAAACGTTCGACGCAGTGGTGACCGAAGTCGACAGTGAGGGCGGAATGGCGCAGATCGCCGAGCCGGCCGTGCGGGCCAGGGTCAAGGGCAAACTGCCGCTCGGGGAGTCGGTGCTGCTCCGCCTCGATGCCGCGGATCCGGCGGCCGGCACGGTCGCCTTCGCGCTGGTCTGAGAGCGGTTTTCCGCGACGTAAACTGGAAGTCCGCCGATCGTCCCCGCGACGAGCCGGCCACCTCGATGATGGGCAGGTCGACTTTCGATGGCAGTTGAGCGGTGCCCGAACTGCGGCACGGCGCGGCGTGGCGATCTTCAGGTCTGCGTCCGCTGTGAGCAGCCGTTCGCCGGCCCCGGGAGCGACGCCGATCTTGATATCCAGCGGCCGGCCGCACCATCGAAGATCCAGACCCACGGCACCGTCGCTGCGGTCGTCGTGGTCGGCGTACTGCTGATGGCCCTGGCGTTCTCGTTCTCGGTGCGCAAGGTCGGCCCGTTTCGCGGCGAGATCACGAGCCAGCGCCCGAACGGATCCAGCGTCACCGTCACGGTCCGCATCAGCAACGCCGGTTCGCGTGCGGGGCACGGCAACTGCCGGGTGCGCGCACTGACGCAGGACGACGTTCTGGCCACCGTCGAGCCTTTCCTCACCGCGCGCATACCCGGCAAAGGCGCGGTGACTCAGGAGGTGGAAGTACCCACCTCCGCTGGCGTTCCGAAGGAGATCAGCTGCGCCTGAGGGCCACGTCACCAGCGCGGACGGTTCGCCCTGTCGCCGTAGGCGCCGGGTGCGCGCAGTCCCTGCGCGGTGTCGAGCAGGCGGTTGATGCGGGCGCGAACCGACCGTCGCCGTGCCATGCCCCCCGGCGCACTCTGGCTGACTACGTGCTGCACGATTTCCAGGTAGGACAGGAGCCCGGCATCCGGTACGTCGACGGCTTCGTGAGCGAGCCCGCCCAGCTCACGGTCGCCTCCGTGCACGGACAGCACCAGCGCCCCGAGTCGGCGCGCATCCGCGACCCGCTCCAGCAGCCCTTCGGAAGCGTGGGTGGGGGCGACCACGAAGAGGGTCTCCGACCGGCGCACCTGTTCGAGTCGCTCAAGACCGACCGCCAGGTGCGGCGGGGCTCCAACGGGGATCTGCCAGCGGACCAGCGTCGGCTCCAGATCCGGTCGCGCGTTCCACCGCGACTCGTCGGCGAGGTGCGCCGCGAAGTGCCAGGGTTCGTCGGACTCGGTGCCGACGAGCAGGAGTCCGCCGCTGCCGTGCGGCGCGCTGCCCAGCGTCGCGGCGAGATTGACGACGTCTTCCTCGATGCCGGCGCTGTCGAGCAGCGGCCGGAACGCGGCCAGCTCGTCATAGTTCACCCGCCCCATAATGGCCCGCTCGAGCCGCGCCGGGGGAGGATGAGCGTATGACACTCGACTCGGCGATCGGCTCACATCCAGGACTGCTCATCATCGGGCACGGCTCGCGCCGCTCCGAAGCCAACGACATGCTCATGGAAGTTGCGAACGACGTACGCGAAAGGCTCGGCTGGCAGTCCGTCGAAGCGGCGTACCTCGAGATTGCCAGGCCGACCATCAGCGAGGGTTTCAAGATCCTGGTGCGGGAGGGCTGCACCGACATCGTGGTGCACCCCTACTTCCTCTATCCCGGCAATCACACGTACGCCGACATCCCCAACGAGCTGGAAAAGGTTTCGAAGGACTACCCCGAGGTGCGCTGGACGATCACCGAGCCGCTCAACATCGACGGCCGGATCATCGACGTCGTGCTCGACCGCATCGATGCCGCACTCAGCGGCGACGAGCCCGTATGAGTGCGCCGCAAAGCCTTCCCCCGATGGCGATTGCGGTACTTGGCGGCACCGGTGAGCAAGGCCGCGGATTGGCGAAACGCCTTGCTCGGGTGGGTCATTCCGTCGTTCTCGGTTCCCGCGATGCGGCTCGCGCGAGCGCTGCCGCTGAGGGCATTCAGCCGTCCCGCGGCCGGCTGCCGATTGCCGGCGCCACCAACCACGAGGCGGCGGCCGGCGCCGACCTCGTCATCGTCGCGGTTCCGTACGACGGGCATCGCGAGTTGCTCGCGGGTCTCGCCGGCAGCCTGGCCGGCAAGGTCCTGGTCGACTGCGTCAACCCGATGGAGTTCGGTCCGGGCGGGCCGCGCATGATCGGCGTACCGGAAGGCAGCGCGGCGCAGGAGGCCGCCGCCGTTCTGCCGGACAGCACGATCGTTTCGGCGTTCCATGACGTGTCGGCTCGCAAACTGCTCGGCTCGAGTTCGTCGGTCCCGACGGACGTGCTGGTCTGCGGAGACGACGCGGAAGCCAACGCCCTGGTCTGCGCGCTCGCCGGTCAGATCCGCGGCATGCGGGGCATCGAGGTGGGCCCGCTGCGGCTGTCGGCCGTGCTCGAGTCGCTGACCCTGGTGCTGCTGGGCGTCAACAAGCGTTACAAGGCGAGATCGGGAGTGCGGATCACCGGCGTCTGAACTCAGGCAACCGGCGCGATGGTGAACGACACGGGCACCCCGGCGTGCACGTCGTCGCGGGCGCGGGCGAGGCGCTGCACGGCGTCCACGAGTTGCGCCTCGGGGAGTGCGAAGGGCAGCCGGACATACCTCTCCAAGGTGCCGTCGGCCGCGAATCGCGGGCCGGGTATCAACCGGACGCCGACCGTCGACGCTGCCTGCGCGAGCGATGTGCTCATGGGCACGGAGAGCTCGACCCACAGACTCAGACCGCCGACCGGGCGGACCCACTGCCAGTCCGGGCAGTACTCGCCCAGTGCCGTTTCCACTGCTTGGAGGCGGGTGTTGAGTGCCGCGCGCCGCGCGGCAAGGAGGTCGCCCGAGTGCTGGAGCAGCTCGAGCAGGACCAGCTGCTCCAGTACCGGGCTACCCATGTCGACCGTGCGGCGTACGTCGACGAGTCGTTCCGTGAGCGGTCGGGAGGCTCGGATCCAGCCCATCCGCAAACCACCCCAGTAGGACTTGCTCGCCGAGCCGATCGTCACGGCGGTGTCGTCGCGGTCGTGAGCAGCCATCGGCAGCGGCAGGTCGAGGTCGCCGTCGAGAACGAGATCGACGAGCGTCTCGTCAGCCACGATCAGCGTGCCGCTACGGCGGGCCGCCGCCACGATTGCCGAACGACCCGCATCATCGAGCAGCTGACCGGTCGGGTTGTTGAAGTCGGGCACCAGGAAGGCGAGCCGCGGCATCGATTGCCGGATAGCGCTGGTGACCAGCTCGACGTCCCAGCCGCCGGGCACCAGCCCCACCGGCTGCAGGCGGGCGCCCGCACGGCGCATCGCATCCATCGCGTTCGGGTACGTCGGCGACTCGACCAGCGCCAGGTCGCGCGGACCGAGCACGGTGCGGGCAACGAGATCGATGGCCGCCAGGGCGCCGGAGGTGATGACCAGCTGGTCCGCGGTCGTCCGCAGCCCGCGAGCCGTGAAGCGCTCGGCCAAAGCCTCGCGCAGCGACAAAAGCCCGAAGCCGTCGTACCCGTGTCCGGCGTGCAGCGCCAGCTGCCCCCCTGCCCGCTGGACCGCCTCGGCCAGCATCGCGGGCGGCTCGGGTGAGGCGAGGCTCAGATCGATGACGTCGGCCCCGGCACCGCCGCGCGCCCAACGCGACGCCGCAGGCAACAGACCTGCGGGGATGGCGGCGTAGCTGCCGGAACCCCGGCGGCTGACCAGGAAGCCCTCGCTCCGCAGGCGGTCGTATGCCGCCGCGACGGTCGTGCGGCTCAGCCCGAGGCTTTGCGCTAGAGCCCGCTCCGCCGGGAACCGGGCGGTCAGCGGCACGCGGCCGTCCAGCACCAGCGCGCGCAGGCCGGTGGCGAGCTTGTCGTAGCCGGGTCCGGTCGGGCCGGTTGATCGCCACGAGCCGAGCAGTCGCGTCACCTGTGGTCCCGAAAGCGACGCAGCCATAGAGGCCACTATTACCCAAGTGGCTCTGGATTGGCAAGCCACTCGGGGAGACAGTCAATTCTCACCCAGTGTGTAAAGGGAGGTTCGCAATGGCTCTGATCGTGATCCTGGCCGTCATATCGCTGATGGGTATCGCCAGCGTGCGCTACGGTGCCGACAGCCGCGACGGTCTGGACTGGCACGCCGCGGCCCCGCTGGTTCCACGTCGCATCGATCGATAAGAGGCCAATCATCAGCGAGTGGACTGCTCCCGCGAGCGCGTTGCTCGGTGTTCCCCGCCTGCCGCGACGGGTCGTCCAGCTGTTCGCGGGACTCACGCTCTACGGGTTCAGCGACGCACTACTCGTGCACGGTGGGCTCGGCTTGTCCCCGTGGGACGTGCTGCACCAGGGCCTGTCGCGGCACACGCCGATCTCGATCGGGTTGTGGGTCAACATCGTCGGCTTGGTGGTGCTGCTGCTGTGGATCCCGCTGCGTCAGCGCCCCGGTTTCGGCACGGTCTGCAACGTCATCGTCATCGGGCTGGCACTGGACGGCTCGCTGGCGCTGCTGTCGGTCCCGCACGGCCTGGCGACCAGATCGGCGTACCTCATGGTCGGTGTGTTGCTGAACGGCATAGCGACGGCGGCCTACATCGGCGCCCGCTTCGGCCCCGGCCCGCGCGACGGCCTGATGACCGGCATCGCCGCGCGCGGGCATTCCATCCGGCTGGTGCGCACCGGGCTCGAGGTCAGTGTGCTCGCCCTGGGTTGGCTGCTCGGTGGCACCGTCGGGATCGGCACCCTGGTGTACGCCGCCGGCATCGGTCCGCTGGCGCACCTGCTGCTGCCGCTTCTGGTGGTCCCCGAAGCTACTGGGTAACGGTGAACCCGCGGTCGGTGAACGCCTTGCGGACCGCCGTCACGTTCGCGGCGGTGAGCTTGCCCGCCGCCGCAAATATCTTGGCCGTGCTGACTGTCGCATCGGCCGCGGCGTTGAATGTCGTGTCCGGCGCGTAGGAGAACTGCGACTGCAGGATCAGCGTGTCCGCCTTGGTGTGGCCCAGCGCGAGCCGGATGTCCCACAGCGCGCGTGACCAGATCTCGCCATCCGCGTGCACCTCGCCGCGCACGTCGGCGGGGTAGTGCTTGTTGCCGTCGATCCGGCGCAGGCAGTGCGGCACCGTCGAGGTGTACGACGTCGAGTCCCAGTCCGCGACACACGGCGCGTCCGGCGTCGGCGCAAGCACGTTCGTCACGGTGACCGCGAGATAGTCACCCCAGGCCTCGCCGATCGATCCCGATTCGAGTGTCGACCCGAATCCCGGCACCTGGGCGTCGTGCACCGCGTGACCGTACTCGTGCACGATCACCTCGGCGTCCTCGGCGTCGTCCACGCCGCCCTTGCCGAA
>JBDTYE010000116.1:0-9842 GCA_040005895.1 Actinomycetota bacterium
GGCTGCCCGCGCAACCCCGTGCTGTCGGCGCGGCACCTCGGGCGCAAGGTGGACGTCGTCGGTCCCGGCCACGCAGACCTCGTGCAGACGCAGGACGGGGACTGGTGGGCCGTCCTGCTGGCGGCTCGCCCGAGTGACGGCGACTGGTGGGGCACCAGCCGCGAGACGTTCCTCGTGCCGGTGGGGTGGGAGGACGGCTGGCCGGTGTTCGCGCCGGGCGTCGGCCGGGTGCCTCTCACCCTGGAGTCGCCCTCCCTGCGGGCGCACCCGTGGCCGGTCACTGCTGCCCGCGACGACTTCGACGATGCCGAGCTCAGTCCCGAGTGGTCAATGCTGCGGACGCCACACAGCCGCTGGTGGTCGCTGTCCGAGCGACCCGGTCAGCTGCGGCTGCGGCTACGGCCCGAAGCTCCCGACAGTTTCGGCAACCCCAGCATGGTGCTGCGACGGGTCGAGCACGCGCACTGGCGGGCCTCGATGTCGCTGGACTTCGCCCCGGCCGGACCGGGCTGCGTCGCCGGGCTTGCGGTCTGGGTGAACGACACCGACCAGCTGCGGGTTGAGGCAGATGGCCTGGCAGTACGGGTGATCCGGCGCGAGCACTCGACGGACGCGACCATCGCCGAGCTCGTCGTCGAGGGCGGTCCGGTGGTGCTCGGAGTAGAGGCTCAAGGGCGGCAGCTCACCGTACGGGCGGGCCAGGTCGCCGCCGCGACCCTCGACATCGGCTTTCTCGGCCAGCGCGTCAACGGCTACTTCTTCGGGATGCTCGTCGGCCCATACGCGACGGGCAGCACGGGCTTCGCCGACGTCGACTGGTTCGACTACGCCGGGCTGAGCCCGCCCGGCTGACGACCGGGCGAGTCCGGCCGCTCGGGTTCTGCCGTGGCCGATGGCGTGCCCCAGAAATCGATTCGAGTACGTCGCCGTCTCACGTGCGGCCGCAGTCCGTAGACCGTCGCGTCGGCGGCTGCGGCCAGACGGGCCCAACGAAGTTAGGTTCTTCCAGTGACTTCCGTTCCATCGGCAAGTATCGGGCTCGGCGCGCCATTGACACGACTCGCCGTATGCACCGCGTTGATCGTCGCTGCGTCATCCGCCTGCAGCAGCTCGCCGAAGCATTCGAGTACAGCACCGAGTCCTGCGACGTCGTCATTCGCGCAGACCGCCAGCGAGTCCGTGCCGCTGCCACCCGCTCCGACCAGCGCGACGGCGGCCAGCAACTCGTCTCCGCAGGCGTCTCCAACGCCGGACGCGACGGTGCCCCCGCTCGCGTCGGCGAAGGTGCCGGTCGGCGAGGGTCCCGTGGGACTCGCGTTCGCGGGCGGCGATGTGTGGGTGGCGCTGGCAAACGAGAACGCCGTCGTGCGAGTCGACGCCAGGACGGGCGTGGCGAGCGCGCGTATTGCCGTCGGCGGCGTACCGCTTCGCGTGGCCGGCGGGAAGGACGGGGTGTGGGTCACGAATTTCCGTGACGGCACCGTGAGTCGCATCGACGTGAAGACCAATCGCGTGACGGCGACCATCAAGGCCGGTCCGGAAGCGGAGGGCATCGCGGTCCTCGGCCCCAATGTGTTCGTGGTCACGCAGCAGGATGCGAAGCTGCACCGGATCAGCGGCCGTACCGGCAAGCCCGATGGCGTCGCGTCGACCGGTAAAGGTCCGCGTCTTGTCACGCCGGCCGCCGGCGCACTATGGGTCACCAACTTCACCGCAGGCACGATCAGCCGCGTCGATCCGAAAACGATGGCGGTCACTAACTCGCCGGTGTTGTGTGCCGGCCCGCAAGGCCTCGCGTTCGCCGGAGCGCATCTCTGGCTCGCGTGCACCGATGACGACGAAGTGCTCGAGATCGACCCCACCGGATGGCGCGTGCTCCGGAGCGTCAACGTCACCGGTCATCCCGATGCCGTCGCCGTGGCGGATCAGCGTGTGTTCGTCAGCGTCGAGGATCCACTCGGACTCGCGGCCATCGACAGTGCATCGGGCGAGGTCACAATCGGTGCGTACGACGGCGCGACGGCTGTCCGCACCGCCAACACCGATGTCGTTCTGGTCGGCGCGCAGGTGTGGCAGTCAGCCTTCGGCGACAACGAGTTGAGACGTGTCAGCGGCATGAACTGACCGAGCTCCTCTGCAGGCGCGCAACATGTCGTGCATCTAGGGCCGGCGGGCGGCGTACAGATCCGCGATCACGCTCTTGCGCAAAACCCGCGCGACTCGCACCGCCGGGCAACGTCAAGCGAGTTCGTAGTCGAACCACAAGCGATGCGTCCCATCCGCGTCGATCGCCAGGCCTCCGGTTCCGGCGATGCCCCTGAGCATGCCGGTCCCGCTCGAAGGCACGATCACAAAGAACTCTGCGGTGCGATCGCTGCCGGACATCGTCGCCGAATGCGCAAAGTTGAACGTCCCTTCAACGCCGGCCAGCGAGCCTTCGAAGGATTCCATTGCGAGGTAGGTGCCGACGCCGGACGAACCGTCATACGCGGCGGTGAAGACAGTCGCCGAGCGGCCGACTATGTCGCCCTCGAACCGCTTGTCCATCGTTGCCACGCCAACGGCGGTGCCGGTCGCGACGGACGGGACCGGCGTGACAGCAGTCGGGGTGAAGTTCCCGACCGTGAACGTTCCAGCTACTCTCACGCACGGTCCTTCCTGCGCGCTAGCCGTCAGGTCCTGCCACGGTATGGCAGATGACACGCGCCATGCGACTTGCGATCTGCGACGCGGTCCCCCGGGATTCAAAACGACTTGTGCGTACGACGAGAGGCCGGTCCAATCGCCGGATGACCAGAAGGCGAGGCGGCGTGTGACGACACCGAAGATGCACGAGCGCGAGGTGCACATTGACAACCACCTCGTGCGACGCCTGATCGCCGACCAGTGCCCCCAATGGGCCGACCTCCCAGCGCGACACGCGTCATCGTCCGGAACGGACAACGCGATGTTCCGGCTTGGCGACGCGATGGTCGTGCGGCTGCCCCGCATCGATTGGGCAGCGGCGTCGGTGGCGCACGAACAGACGTGGCTGCCCATCATCGGTCCCGCGATTCCCGTCCCGACGCCGACGCCGCTCGCGATGGGCAAACCCGCGTTCGGTTATCCGTGGCACTGGTCGGTCTACACGTGGCTCGACGGCGCCAACCTCACGCTCGAAGACCTCAACGAAGAGGTGGTGCGCGACATCGCCTCGTGCCTCAACGCGGTTCACGCCATCGACGTGCCGGATGGACCGGTGAACAGGCGTGGCTTCACGTTCCACGGTCGAGACACCGAGACTCGCACGTCCATCGCAGCGATGGAAGGCATGGTGCAAACGGACGCCGTCACCGCGGTCTGGGACGCCGCGTTCGAGCTTGCGCCGTGTGAACCGCCGGGGACGTGGATTCACTCGGACACGGCACGGGGGAACCTGCTGGTGCGCGACGGCCGGCTGTGCGGCCTCATCGACTTCAGTGGCGTCGGCCGCGGCGATCCGGCGGTCGACCTCGGGCTCGCATGGAACCTGCTGCCGGCCGCACTGCGTCCGACGTTCCGCGCGGCTCTCGACGTCGACGACGCGACCTGGCTACGTGGTCGCGCCTGGGCGCTGTCGCAGGCGTGCTTGCAGCTGCCGTACTACAAGGACACGAACAAGCCGCTTGCCGCGGAGGCGCGATATGTCATCCGCGAGGTACTGGCCGACTTTGCGGTGCGCCGCAGCTGAATGCCGCGAGTCCTAGCCGTCGGGGCCGATGCGCGCGGCGGGCAAATCTTGCATCGGCGCTCACACGTTCGGCGACGTCCAGACACACCTATCGCGCCACGTCGATCAGGGCTACGGTCGGCCGCACGACGCCGGAGAGCCGATCGACCCTGACATCGGTCCTAGAGCGAGGAGTCCGCATGTACGCACGAGTGGTTTTGTACACGCACGACGAAGACAAGGACGAGCTCGAGGCGAAGGCCCGGGCTGGGGTGATCCCGATCGTGACAGGCTCAACCGGATACATCTCGTACGGGGTGATGTTCCAGGACAAGCGAGTGGTGTCCATCAGCCAGTGGGAGTCCGAAGAACACGCCAAGGCGGCGGACGAAGCACTCGGGGCGTGGGTGCAGGCCAACACCACCATGAAAGTCGAAACGCGCATCACTGGTGACCTGGCGTGGCTGGAGCTCGCATCGCAGTAGGTCGCTGATCCAGCTGACTGCGAACGGCCATCAACTCCGGATGATGGCCGTTCTGCATGAGCTGGATGCTACTGAGGTGCGAGCGGCGCTGGCCGGCGACTTCACGCCTCCGGCAGCACGTCCACGATGTGATAGCGCCGCGGCAGCTTGTACTTTGCGAGACGCGTGCCGAGTGCGGTCCGCATCTCCGAAACGAGCACGTCGGGATCTGTGCCCGACGCCGGTCGGACGTACGCGACGACCACCTGTCCGTGCTGCTCGTCCGACTCCCCTCGGACGTGCGCATCCAGGACTCCAGCGTGCTCGCGAATGGCTTCCTCGATCTCCGCCGGATACACGTGGTAGCCGGTGTTGATCATCCGGTCGAGCCGGCCAATCAGGTGCAGATAGTCGCCCTTCAGCCGGCCGAGATCACCGAGCGAGCACCAGCCATCTGCATCGGCGTACTCGCGCACGACCATCGACGAACGCACGCAAACCTCCGCAGTCGGCCGCAACATCAGCTGACCCGCTTCGGGGACCGGCCGGCCGCAGCTTCCCGCCGCGTCAGCATCGCCGTCGACTATTCGCCTGTGGTCGCCCTGATCGAGAACCGTCAGCGGCCAGCCGCCCTCGAGCCGGCCATAGATCTGGACGAGCACGTCACCGAGGTGTCGCACGGACTCGCGCAACTCGGGTTCCGACATGGGGGCGCCGCCGTACAGCAACCGACGCAGCCCACCCATGCCACCAGGACGCGCAGCCGCCGCGGCTGCCAGCCTGGTGACCATGCCGGTCACCATCATCGCCGACGTGATGGCTCCGTCGCGCAGCAGGTCCAGTACGACGTCGGCGTTGAACCGACCCACGATGATCTGCGGCAATCCCATACGCAGGAAGGGAAAAGTGCCCACGAGGCCGGTCCCGTGCATGATCTGCTGCACCGTGAGAAAGCACTCGTCGGGGCCGAAGCCCGGACCGTACGCCCCGCGACGGTAGAGCGAAATGTTCGCCGACAAGGTCGCTTCCCAGTTGCCGTATGAGATCGGCACGGCGAAGAGTTCTCCGCTTTGCACCGCGCGCGGATACAGAAGAACCGTCCGGTGGGGATCCACGTCCGCGACAGGCAGCAACGCACTGCCCGCAAGCGGCCGGGCATCGTCGTGGACGAGCACATCCCCGCCCGCGCCGGCCTCGTGCTCCATGTCGACGAGCACGGCGTCGACATCGGCCGCCTGCCATATGGCACGCGCCTCAGCGGGGGCCGCATCCGGGTCGACCGGCACGCGAGTGCCGCCGAGCCACTCGACCGCGAGCGACGCCTCGATGGCCGCGATGCTGTTCGTGTGCCACAGACCGATCCGCGCACCGGCGAGCCCACGCGAAAACAGCGCCCCGGCAAGCCGGTCGACGGACTCGGTGAGCTCGTTTCCGTTGCGCGTCCGTCCCGCGAGATCCGAGAGCAGGATCCGCGCGCCCGCATCGACCAGCGCGACGCGGGTCGTGTTCACGAGCCCAGCAGCGCAAGCCGATCGCGGAGTACGCCGCGCTGCACCTTGGCGCCGCCGAGCACCGTGGGCAGCTCGTCCAGGACGATGATCTCCGGCTGCTCGTGCGGCTTGAGGCCAGGAGCGGCTGCCTGCGAGATCGAGTCGAGCAGCGAACCGTCCCGGGCGACGCCGTCCTTGAGCACTACAGCCGCAACCACACGATCATCGCCGAGGCCGACGACACCGCAGTTCGCGACGGACGGGTGGCGGAGCACCGCGGCCTCCACCGCGTGCGGATACACCGTGCCGACGCTCGTTTTGATCGAGTCCCCCGCGCGGTCGACGTAGTACAGGAACCCCGCGTCGTCGACGTATCCGACGTCCTCGGGCCTGAACCAGTCGCCCGGCAGGAACGCCGCTGCCGTCCGGTCCGGCATGTCCCAGTAAGTGCTCGTCGACATCGCGCTGCGTACGACGATCTCGCCGGTTTGGCCTGGGGCGACGCGCTGCCCTGCGCCGTCGACAACCGCGACTTCGAAGAAGGGTGATCCCGCGCGCCCGACGCTGCCGAGGCGCGTTGGATCCTCGGCCACCTCCGAGGCGAGCAGCCGCGTGGTCACCGCGCCCTGTTCGGTGGAGCCGAAACCGTGGCACCACACGGGACCCAGCAGCTTGGTCGTCCGCTCGAGGAGTTCCGGCGTTGCGAAGAAGATCACCACCCGGGTCAGCGAGTGCTTGATTCCGCCCCGGCGATCGATCTCGTCGAGGAGCGGCGTCAGCATCGGCCCGGGTAGCAGAACACTCGTGACCTGCTCGTCGACGATGACGTCGAGCACCGCGGCGGGGTCGAAACCCGAGTCGTCGACGAGGACCGTGCGGGCGCCGCGGATCAGATACGGATACAGCAGTTGGAAGCCGGTCGCCCACTGCAGCGCGTGCACGTGCAACACGACATCCTGCGGACCAGCCGACGCGATGCCGGGCGCGAACGTATCGAGGTGATGCAGGTTCTGGTTGATCACTGCCGTCCATGACCGGTGCGTCACGATCCACGGCTTCGGCGTACCCGTCGTACCCGTTGTCGGCTGGATGAACGCCGGCGTGGTCTCATCGACGTCGAGCGGCGCTGGTGCTGCCGAGCCGGCATCGAGAACCGACTGCCAGCTCAAAGACCAATCCGGCGGGTCATCGCCGATTGCGATCAGCAGCACGTCGCCACCGAGGTCGGAGCGGTACGCCGCGACCGCGTCCGCGAAGCGCGTGTCGAAGATGATGGCGCGGGCCCCGATGTGCTGCAGCAGTCCGACATGTGTTGCGAACTCGAAGTGGCTGTGCAGGACGACCCGCACCAGCCCGGCACGTTCGCAGCCGAGCCACGCATGGACAACCTCCGGGCGGTTGTACGAGAGCACACCTACCCGGTCGCCGACTGCAAGGCCGCAGGCGAGCAGGCCACTGGCTACCCGGTTGGCTGTCGCGTCCAACTCGCCGAACGTCTCCGAACCCTGCGGCGACGTCAGGGCAGTCGCATCCGCGAATCGAAGCGCAGCGTCGGCCGCGTGCATGCCTGCTCGAACCTGCATGATCGTCCTCCTTGTCCCCGCGTACCGGGGACGCCACGGTAGGGCGACAAGGGCTGCCGGGCAGCGGGCTGGCACGCGTGGGCAACAGGTTTGGCACTGTGCGACAAGTCACGCTCTTGGCGGGCGTCTCGCCCGGTCCTACCTTTGCACTGTGGCTGATGTGCTTTCCACCGAGCAGGTCGAACCGCGGGAGCGGCTCGCGTACTGGCGCGAGGTCATCTGCCACACGTTCATCAAGCTCGACGTGACGCAGACGCAGGCTGGGATGTTCCGCGGCGCCGTACGCACGGACCAGGTCGGCGCGGTACAGGTCACTCGCATCAGAACCGACCCGATGGTCGCGGCGCGGTCGCGGCGACATCTGCGTGCTGCTGAGGAGGAGCGCTGCCTCGTCGCCCTTCAGTTGAGCGGCCGCACCGTTGGTCGCCAGGACGGCCGGGACGTCGTACTCGAGCCGGGCGACCTCGCGTTGTTCGACAGCACCCGGCCCTACTTCGTCGACTTCCAGGGTCGGGCGTTCGACCATCTCGTCCTGCAGT
Organism: Actinomycetota bacterium; assembly: GCA_040005895.1. Taxonomy (GTDB): domain Bacteria; phylum Actinomycetota; class Actinomycetes; order BP-191; family BP-191; genus JBDTYE01. The sequence continues at coordinate 7,765 of JBDTYE010000116.1, forward strand.
TCCCGCGCAGCGTTCTCGCTGACCGCGCCATTGACCCGTCCCGGGCGACGGCGCGCCGCATCTCTGCGGGGTCGGTATTCGGCCGGCTCGTGTCGCCGTTCCTCATCAACGTCGCGCGGGTCGCGGCGCAGACGAGCCTCGACACAGGTGAGCGACTCGGTGCGATGTCCCTCGACCTGCTGGCTGCGGCACTCGCTGACGCATCGGGCACGAGCTACAGCGCTGTGCCTCAGAGCGGTGACGAGCTGCTGCAGCGCATCAAGTTGTACCTGCACATGCACCTATCGGACCCCCATCTCGCGCCGCCCGCGGTAGCAGCCGCGCACAACGTTTCGCTGCGTCAGCTGCATCGGCTGTTCGCACGCGACGGGACGACGTTCGGGCGCTGGCTGCGCGAGGAGCGCCTGCGATATTGCTTCGACGATCTGCGCGCCCCGCAGCTCGCTCATTGCTCGGTGGCCAGCGTCGGCGCGCGTTGGGGCATGCCCGATGCGCCCGGCCTCAGCCGCGCGTTCCGGTCACGCTACGGAGTAAGCCCGAGCCAGCACCGGCTTGCCGCTTTGTCAGATGCGGCGGTGCAGTCGCGGGCGGCCTTGGCCGGCGAACGCCGTTGACCTGCGACCCCACATGCACGCAATTGCACAGCGCCAGAACGGGCAGCGTGAGATCCCGCCGGTGCCGTAGGCGATTCGATCGGCTGCCGGTTATGCGGGCCTCCCGTCAGCTTCGGACGAACTCCGCTAGTGCGGGGAGTCTGCGGCGTCTTCCGAACGCTTGGAGAGCCCAATCTGCGTCGAGGTACTCATTGCCCGAGGAGCTCAGCCGGCTCTAACCAAGTTGCTGTGCGGGTGCAGGAAGCAGGTCGCGCAGACAAGGCATACGAGCGCACAAGCATGTGCGCGCAGCTACTCGAAGTCGTAGCTGTAGCACCACGCGCAGGCTTCGATCGAGTCCTGCGTCAGCTCCGGATGGAGTTGACGGAACCGCGAAGCGGCCTTATCGCCCATCTGCGCAAGGTCAGCGACCGTGAACCTGGCATCCGATGCGTAGAACTCGTCTTCAAGCTGGCGGAGGAGCGGCAGCAGATCCCGCGCCCGCTGGTCGCCAAAGTGCTCCACGAGACGAAGCTCGTCTCGGCTGGGTCGAATCTCGCTGCCCAGCCAGTCCAGACGACGACTGCTTGGCTGATCTCCACCTCGCCGGGCGCCCCTATCCACTCCACGGGAGCAACGCCTGGCCAGTGGCGGGGTTCACCGATGTGATGGAGGTTGCGCAGGTGGCGTTCGCCTTCGCTGTCGGCGCTCCTAGCTAGCTGCAGCCGCTGGTGCTGCCGCAGCTTTCGCAGACGTAGCAGCTGCCCGCCGGGCGCATCTTGACGCCGCAGGTGAAGCAGAGCGGCGCGTCGACCGCGGTTTGGTCGCTGAACGCCATCCCTGCTCCCCCGACGGACAGGGTGCCAACTGCGTTCATCGACACCGCCGAGTCAGACTGAGACTCGATCGGCACTGACTGGGCCAGCGTCTCGACGTCCGCTTCCTCGTCGATCAAAGACTCGGGCATCGCGACCGAGTTGTACGACGCCGCGACAGCAGCGGTGCGCTCGTCCGCGGACAGGATGCCGAGCGCTTCGCGCTGCTCGCGCGGCAGGTAGTCGAGAGCGAGCCGGCGGAAGATGTAGTCCATGACCGACTGCGCCATCCGGATGTCGGGGTCGTCGGTCATGCCGGCCGGGTCGAAGCGCATGTTGGTGAACTTCGAGACATACGTCTCGAGCGGCACGCCGTACTGCAGCGCGATGGAGATAGCGATCGAGAACGCATCCATCACACCGGCCAGTGTCGAACCCTGCTTCGACATCTTGATGAACAGCTCGCCGAGACCGTCGTCCGGGTAAGACGACGCGGTCATGTAGCCCTCGGCGCCACCCACCGCAAACGACACGGTCTGCGACGGACGCTTCTTCGGGAGCCGGCGGCGTACCGGACGGTGTTCGACGACGGCGGATTCCTTGACGAGTTCGACGGCCTTGGCCTTGCCGTCGGAAAGCGGCTGTCCAACTTTGCTGTTATCACGGTAGA
>JBDTYE010000117.1:0-9659 GCA_040005895.1 Actinomycetota bacterium
TTCGCCCCGCCCGGCAAAGAACTCGCAATCGCCTTCGGTGAAAGAGGCCAGCCCGGTAGGCCACATCTTGCGCGCCTCAAGGAGCACGCCGGGCTGATGGATAAGGGTTTGCGCCGCGGCGAGCGCAGCGGCTGACACGTCGACGGGCAGCGACACGCCACCGCAGTTGTCGCAGCGGCCGCACGGCGCTGCTGGTTCGTCGTCGAGCTGGCGTCGTAGGAACGACATACGGCAGTCGTCCGTGACGATGTAGTCGCGCATGGCCTGCTGCTCGGTTGACCTGGCCGCGGCGACGCGCTCGTAGCGTTCGGCGTCGTAGACCCAGGGCCGGCCGGTCGAGGTCCAGCCGCCACGGACGCGGCGTACGGCACCGTCGACGTCGAGGACCTTGAGCATCATCTCCAGCCGGTTGCGCCGCAGATCCACCAGCGGCTCGATGGCGGCAGTCGACAGCGGACCGGCCGCCGCCGCCAGAACCCGCAAGGTCGCGGTGACCTGCGCCTCGGCGGGAAAGGCCAGCCCGGCGAAGTAGCGCCAGATCGCCTCGTCCTCAGGCCCGGGCATCAGCGCAACGATCGCCCGATCGACGCCGCGGCCGGCCCGGCCGACCTGCTGGTAGTAGGCGATGGGGGACTGCGGCGAGCCGAGGTGGATCACGAATCCGAGGTCGGGCTTGTCGAATCCCATGCCCAGAGCGGACGTCGCGACCAGCGCCTTGACTCGATTGGCGAGCAGGTCGTCCTCGCTCGCGCGGCGATCAGCGTCGTCGGACTGGCCGGAGTAGGCGGCCACGTCGAAGCCGCGGTCGCGCAGGAAAGCCGTCGTCTGCTCGGCTGCCGCAACGGTGAGCGTGTAGATGATGCCCGAGCCCGGGAGGTCGACCAGGTGCTCGGCCAGCCAGGCCAGACGATGCGCCGCCGATGGCAGAGACATGACCGTGAGCTCGAGGCTCTGGCGCTGGAGGGTGCCCCGCAGCACCAGTGTGTCGTCGCCGAGCTGTTCGGCGACATCGGCCGCGACCCGAGCGTTGGCGGTCGCCGTCGTGGCGAGAACCGGCGCGCCCGCAGGCAACTCGCCGAGAAGTGTCCTTATCCGCCGGTAGTCGGGCCGGAAGTCGTGTCCCCAGTCGGAGATGCAGTGCGCCTCATCGATCACCACCAGTCCGGCGGTGGCCGCCAGTGATGGCAGCACGTTGTCTCGGAAATCCGGGTTGTTGAGGCGTTCGGGGCTGACCAGCAGTACGTCGACCGCGCCTGCCACCACCTGCGCGTAGACATCGCGCCACTCGTCGACGTTGGCGGAATTGACCGTGACCGCATGGATTCCGGCACGCTCGGCCGCCGCGATCTGGTTGCGCATCAGGGCGAGCAACGGCGAGACGATCACGGTCGGGCCGGCACCAGCGGACCGCAACAGCGCCGTCGCGACGAAATAGACAGCCGACTTGCCCCAGCCCGTGCGTTGTACGACGAGTGCCCGCCGATGATCGACAACGAGCGCTCTGATGGCGGTCCACTGATCGTCGCGCAGCGCGCTACCCTCGCCAGCGAGCAATCGCAGGCAGCTCTCCGCCCGCTCGCGCAGAACTGTCTCGTCGATTGCCGCGCCCGCGATCGCCATGGCATCCCTCGTTAGGTGTCACAGCACCGTACGACGCCGGGGCGACAGGAGTTGCGGGGCAATCCACAGGCGGGCCGGGCAACCGAATGTCTGCCAGCCGGCAGGCAGGTGAGCAACGCCTTCCCGGAACCGATGTGAATCGGTCAGTCCCTACTGCAGGTGCCTGCTCAGCCAGTCGAATGCCAAGGCCTGCATCGGCGAATCGAACTTGTGAAGCCCGTCGAAGAACTGCCCGGTGTACGCCGCCGGGTCCGCCGACGCGGCGTACCAGGACGAGATCCGCTCATGCGCCGCCTCGGCGCCCGCGAGGGTGAACAGCGGGTCGTGCCGGTTGTACTGCACCAGCAGCGGCGCGGGTGCAGCGCTGGCTGCGAGATCCGGCCAGTCAGCAAAGCGCGCGAAGCCCGCCGGCATCAGCATCCAGGTGTGATCCACGACGTTGTGGTCGAGCAGCGCGGCATAGGTGGTCATCATCCCGACGACGACCGACGCGGTGACGCGTTCGCTGGTGGCACGCAGTAGAGCGGATCGGCAGCCGCCGCCGGACAGTCCGATCGAACCCGCGCGATCGGTGGTGTCCGGCCGGTCCAGCAGGTAGTCGAGCGCGATCCGGTCCTCCCGCGCGACGACCGCGGCCAGCGTCGTACCGAGGAGCGAGCAGTACTTTTCGATGACGCTCTCGTGATGCCAAGCAGCCGAGTTGTACTCCGCTATGTCGGCCGGCACCGTGCCCGGCACCCGGTCGGGAGGGGTGATGTCTGTTGTCGCGGCTGCAAGTCGCTGCAGCAGAGGCGGCATCTCGGCCAGCGGGAAACGGCGGCTGCCCCAGCCGAAGACATCAGGCACCAGTACGACGAAGCCGCGGCGGGCGAGCTCGTTGGCGAAGGCCAATCCGCCGTACATCGCCGACCGCAAGGCCGCGACGACGGGGACCGGCGGTTGCGGCCCGTCGGCGATCTTCTCCTTGCCGTAGAACTTGAATGCGTCGTGTCCGTGCAGCGCCAGCACGGCCGGCAGCGGCCGGTCCACACCGGCCGGCTTGAGTAGCCAGGCGCTCGTCCTCGGGCCGAAGCCGACGGAGTAGGAGATTTCCTCGCCGTCGATTCCGCCGGCTGTCCAGCGGTCGTCGACTCGCACCTCCAGGGGGTGCTCCGCGTCCCGGCGGGACGCGGCAGCCGGGACCGCGAACACCTGCCGGACCACGCGGCGTACCTCGTCGAATGCGGGCGGCGACAGACGGTCGGTGCTGGGCGTCGCAGCGACCCAGTCGCTGTAGACACCCAGGTGCGAGTAGTGCTCAGCCACCGGCGACCTGGAGACGTGTGACGATGTCTTCGCACAGCTCGTGGGTCGCCAGCGCGTCGGCGATGTCGGGCCACGCCCCGGTGCTCAGTCCATCGAGAAACGCCTGGCACATCTGGGAAAACCCACGTTGTACGCCGACTGGTCGCCATTCGTCCCGGCGGTGCTTCTGCTCGCCACCCTCGAAATCGATGGTCTCCGCGATGTTCAGCACCCGGCGCTTGCGGCCCGGCGCAAGGACCTCGAGGCACTCCTCGCTCATCCCGGCAACCCGGCTCATCAAGGCAATCGCGACGTCAACGCCGTCCGAGAGCGAGACGCTGACGTGGTGCAGGAGCCCGTCGACCACCTTCCCGGCGACCGAAGCCGAACCGGCCCGCGCGCCGAGGAAACGCAGTGTGTCCACGTTGTGGATGAAGTCGTCGTAGACCGACCGGCGCGGATCCTCGAGCGGACCGTTCTTGTTGCGCTGGAGAATCACGAGGTCGCGCCGTGGCCAGCCGGCAATCTCGACGTAGGCGGGCGCGTAGCGCCGGTTGAAGCCGACCATCAGCGGTGCACCGGAAACCCGTGACAGCTCGACGAGTCGCGCCGCGTCGTCGTACCGATAGGCGAGTGGCTTGTCGACGAACACTGGGATGCCGGCAGTCAGCAGACGCGACACGACCGCGATGTGCGAGTCGGTCGAGGTGTGAACGAACGCCGCATCGAGACCGGAGGAAATCGCCGCGTCCAGGTCGGTGTATTGGTCCGGGAGGCGGTACTGCGAGCCAACCCGGCGCAATGTTGCGGCGTTGCGGGTGACGAGGATGACTGAAAGGTCTGTGCGACTGGCGATCACCGGAAGGTAGGCCTTTTCGGCGATGTCGCCGAGCCCGACTACGGCAACCCGAGTTGCCGTCATGCGGGGAGGATTTCGCTTGCCACTGAAGGCATTGCCTCCGCGGCCGCTGGGCGAATGGCGTTCCCGCCGAGGAAGATCAGCGTTGCCAGCGCTGTCACGAGGGCGAAAGCAACGGGCAGCGAGGTCAGCTGTGCAACACCGCCTACGATGGCCGGCGCGGCCAGCCCAGCGCCGTAGGCAATGGTGGCGACTCCCGCGATGGACTGCCCGGCATGCTCGCCCACCCGCCCGGCTGCGGCAAATGCCAACGGCACCACGGTCGCGACTCCGACGCCCAGCAGCGCGAAGCCCGCGAAAGCGAGCGCCGGATTGCGCGCCACCGTCACTAGCGCCGCACCCAGCGTGGCAGTCACACCGCTGCCGCGGACCGTTCGCACGACACCCACCCGCGCGACGACCGCGTCGCCGGCGATGCGGCCGGCGGCCATTGTCAGGGCGAAGGTGGCGTACGCCGCCGCGGCCGTCTGGTCAGTGGCCCCGGTCACGGTCCGCAGGTAGACCGCGCACCAATCTGCGGCCGACGCCTCCGCGAAGATCGCGCAGAACCCGACGGCTCCGATCCACCAGATGGCCCGCGCCGGCAGTGCGAACAGCGGCGGCGACTCGAGGTGCTCCTTCTGCGGGGTGTCAACGAGCAAGTGGGTCGCCCAGACGCCACACCCGATCAGGAGGACGGCGGCCAAGCCGAGATGCGTCCGCGCTCCGGTACGGGTGTGCGCCGCTAGGGCGCCGCCGCCCGCTCCGAGAAGGCCGCCGACACTCCAGGCGCCGTGCAGTCCGGACATGATCGGCCGCCCGAGTTGCCCTTCGATGGCGACTGCTTGCGCGTTCATCGCGACGTCCGAGGTGCCGGCCGTTGCGCCGTAGACAAAGAGTAGGCCGCACAACACCCAGAGGTTGGGCGCGAATGACGGCAAAGCCATCGCGGCACACCACAGCGGAATCAGCCGGCGCGCCATGGTCGCGCTCCCGCGCCGGTGAATCGCACGACCGGTAAAGGGCATCGCTATCAGGGCTCCGACAGCGCCCGTCACCAACGCCAGGCCGATCTGTCCGGGATCGAGGTGCAGCCGATCCTGGAGCCAGGGAATCCGCGATGCGAAGGAACCTACGGCAGCGCCGTGCACAGCGAAGACGACGGCCACGGCGCGGCGTTCCCTGGCGAAGTCCGGCACCCTCGGCCCAGTCATCTGGGTGACGCTAGCGAACGTGCGCCCGGGCTGCGGGCCGCTGGCTACACTCACCGCGTGTCCAGGCCCTCGAATTCGTCGCGAGTGTGCCCGTGACGACGCTGTCCGCGGATGCCGACGCGGTCCGGGCCCGCACCAAGCTGGTCACGTTGCTGCAGTTGGCCCACTCCGGCGAGCTCGCCGCTGCGTACGCGTATGCGGGTCACTGGCGCTCGGTGCGTGGCGAGCCCGATCGTGCTGCGATCCGCACCATCGCGGCCGACGAGTGGGATCACCGCCGCAAGGTGCACCGCATGCTGCTGGATCTCGGCGCCCGGCCGGCGCCGCTGCGAGAGCTGCGCATGACGATCGTCGGACGGACAGTGGCGGCGATGTGCTTCCTCACCGGTCGCTTCATCCCGATGTACGGCGCCGGCCGGATCGAACGGCGCAACGTGCATGAGTACGTCGACGCGGCCGCTTTCGCCATCGCCGCGGGGCAGCCCGAACTCGTCGCGGAACTGCTCGACATGGCACAGGTCGAATGGGATCACGAGCGCTATTTCCGCGGACAAGTCAGCGGCCACTGGCAACTTCGACTGGTGCGTCTGTGGCCGGCGCTCGGACCCCGTGAATCCCTACGAATGGCGGGGGAGTCCGCAGGCTGAACGAAGTCAGCGTGCGGTCCACCCGCCGTCCACATGCAGCGTGATTCCGGTCACCAGACGCGCTGCGGGTGATGCGAGGTAGATCACGGCGCCGGCCACGTCCATCGGATCGCCGATCGTGTGCAGCGCGGCAATGCGCTCGATAACGTCGGCCTTGAACGCCGGATCGGACAGCGCAGGCTCGGTGCCAGGTGTGGCGATGAACGTAGGCGCCACGGTGTTGACGGTGATGTTGTGCTGACCCCATTCGACGGCGAGGCACTTCGTCAGGTGCGCAATGGCGGCCTTCGAGGTGCAGTAAATGGGCTCGCCCGGGAGAGCGACGGTACCCGCTTGCGAACCCATGTTGATGATGCGCCCGTAACCTTGCTCGATCATGTGGCGGGCGGCTGCCTGACTCGCGAAGAACGTGCCCTTGACGTTGACGTCCATCGTCAGGTCGTAGTCCGCCTCGGTGTAGTCGATGGCGGCGTTCTCAGGTCCGAGGCCGGCGTTGTTGACAAGGATGTCGATTCGCCCGAACCGGCCGACCGCCTCGTCCACCGCGGAGCGGATCTGACCTAGATCGAGGACGTCCATCTGCAGAGGTTCACAGCGGCGGCCCATCGAGGCGATCTCGTCGACCAGGTCCGTGGCGGTTGCGACGTCCCGCAGGCCCAGGGCGATGTCGGCCCCGGCCGCGGCCAGCGCGAGTGCAAGCGCGCGGCCGATGCCGCGAGCAGCACCTGTAATGAGTGCAGTCTGATCTTCAAGATCGAAGCGCGGGAAGTCCGTCATGGTGCTCTCCATTCGGTCGTCGGAGGCCGTCGCGCGGATGTCCGCCGGCTGTTTCGCCATGCTCGTGCAACCGTTCCCACGCCTGCGCCAGTCACATTCAGGTAACAGTCCCATCCTGACAGCGGGGATGGCTTGACAGACTTAAACCGCGATCCAAAATAAGGGCCAGCCAAGGAGGCCCGCATATGCACCGCACGACCGCAGGGGACCTCAGGTGGGTCAATCGGACATTCGTCCCGAAACGTCTTTCTCTCGATGGACCGGCCAGCAGGCTACAGCGTGCAACGGTCTCCGGGCTGAGTTCTGCAACCGTGGGCACTGGCGTTTCGAGGTTGCTCACAGAGAAACGTGAAGAGACCGGTCAAGTCGTTCTGCAGTTCGGATCGGACGCGGTGGCTCCGGGTGCTACAGCGCGGCCGAGCACACGCTTTCTTGCCGTCGGCGGGCGGCGCGGCTCGGCTCGTACAGCCGGCGTCCGTGAGCTTGCTTCGTGGTAACCCTCGCTGACGTGGCGCGGCTGAGTTCGACGTCGCGATCTACGGCGTCCCGCGCGCTGAACAACGATTCGCGGATCAGTTCCGAAACAACCGAGCGCGTCCGGCTGGTGGCGGCGGCGCTGGGCTACCGCCCCAACGTCGCAGCCAGGACCTTGTCGACCGGTCGGTCGGGCATCATCGGCCTCATCCTGCCGGTCGGGCAGCTGACTGGTGAGCCGTACGGCGCGCAGCTGGTCAGCGCGGTGACGACGGCGGCTGCGGTCGGCAACCACGCCGTAATGCTCTGGCTGTCCCATCGCGAGCCGAGTGGCGCCGTACACGAGGTCCTGCAGAACGGCCTGGTCGACGGTCTTGTCATCTCGATCGTGGCGCAGGAGGACCCGTGGGTGAACGTGCTGCTGGACGGGCCGCTGCCGTGCAGTCTGATCGGCCGGCACACCGGCAGGGACGACCTCAGCTACGCCAGCATCGACAACATCACCAGCACCCGGGAACTGATGGCGCACCTGCTCGAGCAGGGCTACCAGCGGATGGCAATGATCCGCGGCCCGATCGGCAACGCCGACGCGGACGAGCGCTACGCCGTGTTTGCAGAGGCACTCGGCGGAGAAGCGGCGATCGACGCCAACTTAGTTGTGGTCGGGAAGTACGACTACGATTCCGGCTACCAGTGCGCAGAGGCGCTGCTACGCCGCCGCCCCGACTGCATCGTCGCGGCCAACGACCACATGGCACTCGGTGCCATCGACGCCGTTCTCGATGCGGGTCTGTCCGTTCCGCATGACGTCGCCGTGACTGGATGGGACGACATGAGGGAGATCAGCCGCCCGACCATCGGCTTGACAACCGTTCGTCAAGACGTGGAAGCCGTTGGCCGGGAGGCCACCTTGATCCTTCTCGAACTGCTCGGCGGCGCTGCCGGGCCGATCCAGCGGACGTTACCGACGGCCCCGGTCATTCGCGATTCGACCCTGCGCCGCACGCCGATCAGCGTGGGAGGAGGATCGAAAACCCCATAGATGAGGGGGGCACGCGGGCCTGCACGCCGAACGAGCCCCCCTCAACCTCGAGACGCAAGCCAGCAGGTGTTTCGGATTTCCTGCCAACCCATTACTCAAGGAGCAACATGCTAACTCCTGTCCCGTCCCCTTCCGGGCGGTCCCGCGCACGTCGCAGGCGCCACTCGGTGACTGCTATCGCTTTGGTAGCGCTGATGACGCTCGCTGCCTGCAGCAAGAAGGACAGCCCCAAGGTCGCGGCTTCGAGCACGTCGTCCTCAGCGGCTTCGTCGTCGGCGGCCGAGTCGTCGGCCGAGTCGTCGGCACCGGCTTCGTCGTCTGCGCCTGAGTCTTCAGCTCCCGCATCGTCGTCCGCTCCCGCGACCGGTGACAAGGTCACGGTCAACTGGTTCGTCGGTCTCGGTACGGGTGCCAACCCGGAACAGCTGGACGCGCAGAAGAAGGTCGTCGACGGCTTCAACGCGAGCCAGAGCGAGATCACGCTCAAGCTGACAGTCGTCACCAACACGACAGCGGCGACGAATCTCGCGACCCAGATCGCAGGTGGCAAGGCGCCTGACCTCGTGGGCCCGGTCGGAATCCGCGGCTCCAACCAGTTCGAGGGTCAGTGGCTCGACCTGGCACCGTTGGTGGCGAGCCAGAAGTTCGACACCAGCAAGTTCGACCAGAAGCAGATGGACGCCGCGAAAGACGCCAACGGCGTGCAGACGGCGCTGCCGTTCGGCGTCTACCCGTCCTTCATCTGGTACAACAAAGACCTCTTCGACGCGGCCGGCGTTGCCTACCCGCCGCACAAGTTCGGCGACAAGTACGCCGACGGTCGAGAGTGGAACATGGACACCCTGCGCGACATCGCGAAGAAGCTGACGCAGGACTCCGACGGCAACGACGCGTCAAGCCCGAAGTTCAACCCGGACAAGATCGTCGAGTGGGGTTACAACGAGCAGTTCGGCGCTGACTCCCTGCAGAAGACCGGCACATTTTTCGGCGCCGGCTCGTTCGTCGCCGACGACAAGAAGACAGCTCAGATCCCGAAGGACTGGCTGGACGGCTGGAAGTGGCACTACGACATGGTCTGGAAGGACCACAGCGCGCCCAACAACAAGCAGCTCCAGAGTGACACCCTCAACAAGGGCAATGCCTTCGTGACGGGCAAGGTCGCGATGACGCACGTCCACACCTGGTACGTGTGCTGTATGAAGGACAGCAAGAACAAGGCGAAGACGTTCTGGGACATCGCGGCAGTGCCGTCGAACAACGGCAAGATCACCGCCGCGCTGCACCAGGACACGTTCCGGATCCTGAAGAGCACCGCGCACCCGGAGCAGGCGTTCAAGGTCCTGTCGTACTTCCTCACGACCGCCGCGCCTGACCTGCTGAAGCTCTACAACGCGATGCCGGCTGACCCGAGCCTGCAGGACGCCTACTTCGCCAGCCTGGACAAGGACTGGCCGCAGAAGGTCGACTGGCAGGTGGCGAAGGACGCCCTCAAGTACCCGGACGTGCCTAACCACGAGGGTTGGACGCCGAGCTTCACCAAGGCGGAGACGCGGGCAGCGGTGCTTGGCACCAAGCTGATCACGTCGCCAGGTCTGGATCTCGATGCTGAGGCCAAGTCACTGCAGGCGGATCTGCAGAAGATCTTCGACGCCGCGCCCAGCAAGTAACAACCGCTGCGCACCACTGATCACTGGAGCTACCAC
>JBDTYE010000118.1:0-9650 GCA_040005895.1 Actinomycetota bacterium
AGTAGAACTTCTCCCAGAATCCCTTCACCTGCGGGATGTGGTGCTTGCGGTACTTCCCGAGATAGCTGCCGTCGGCGTCGATCACGGCCGCAGTGTTGTAGAGGACACCCGGCTGTTCTTGTTCGTACATCGGCAGGACGAGCACCATGCCGAGTTCGCGGGCGAGTTCCTGGAACCGCTTGGTCGTCGGCCCCTCAGGGATCGCCTCGGCGTACTCGTAGAACTTGGGGTCCTGAACCTGACAGAAGTACGGCCCGTAGAACAGCTCCTGGAAGCACATCACCTGGGCGCCCGCGGCGGCGGCCGCGCGCGCCTGCGCGACGTGCTCCTCGATCATCGATTCCTTGTCACCGGTCCACTTCGTCTGGATCAGTGCCGCCCGGATACTCGCCATGCATGGCCTCCTGTGGTCCAACGTAAACGAGCGGAACAACGTCGTACACCGGTGCTACGTACCAGAACAAACCGTCGTAGCCGTCAGGAAATCCGAAACGTGGATGCCTAACTATCCGGCTGGAGGGGATCGTTAGACATCCACGATCGGGCTTTGGGCGCAGGTCTTAGCTGCCGCCCTCTTTGAGCTCGACGGTGACGGGCGCAAAGCTTGCCCCGGTCACGTCGACGCCGGCTGCCTTGAGCTTGTCCACGGCCTTCTGCGCATAGTCATTGCTGTACGCCGTGGCGTCCGGCGCCTTGGTGATGACCGTCTTGCCCTCGGCGTTCTTGGCCGTCATCGCGACATCGACGGTCTGCTTCCAGGCGGCCGGATCGACGATGCCGATGCCGTTCGGTGACGGCCAGATGAGCTTGTTGATCTCGTTCATCTGCCAGAGCTGGTGGCTCGCGCCGAGCTTGGAACCCTTGGCGATCACGATGTCCCGGCACTTCTGCGCGTTGTCGCGACAGAACGCCCAGCCCTTCATCGACCCGGTCAGGAACTTGACGGTGGTGTCCTGGTACTTCGCGTCCTTCAACTTCTCGGTGTTGGCCCAGACCGCGTCCTGCAGCATCGCGGTGCCCTCGTCATTCCAGTTGATGGCAGAGAAGTCCTCCGGCTTGTAGAGGGCGCCCGTCTTCGGGTTCTTCGCCTCGAGGACCTGCGCATACTCGTTGTAGATCATCGCCTGCGCGGCGTCTATGTCGCCCTTGAGCAATGCCTGCATGTCGAACTGCTGCTGCACCAGGGTGGCGTCCTTGCCCGGCGCAAGACCGGCCTTGGTGAGACCGGCGAACAGCTCGAATTCGTTGCCGAAGCCCCAGTTGCCGACCTTCTTGCCCTTCAGATCCGTTGCCTTCTTGATGTTCTTGGTGGCGAAGGCGACCTGCAGCGTGCCCGACCGCTGGAAGATCTGCCCGACGTCGGTAATACCGGCGCCCTGTTCGCGGGAGGCCAGCGCCTTCGGCACCCATGCGATCGCGAAGTCGGCCTGGCCCTGCGCCAGCACGGTCTGCGGCACGATGTCGACACCGCCCTCGAGAATTGAGACGTCGAGTCCCTCGTCCTTGTAGAAGCCCTGGTCGACGGCAGCGAAGTAGCCGGCGAATTGGGCCTGCGTGAACCACTGCAGCTGCAGCTTGACCTTGGTGAGTTCACCGGTCACAGCCGAGCTCGCGGCGCTCGCCAGCTCACTGCCTGCCGAAGCAGCCGCGGAACTCGCCTCGCTCGCCAGTGAGCTGCCTGCCGAGCCGGCCACCGAAGCGGCCGAAGACGCCACGGATGCGGCCGCGCTGCCCGCGCTCGATGCCACCGTACCGATGTCGTTCTTCTTCTTGCTGCCGCAGCCGACGAGCGCCGTCGACAGCGCGACCCCGACCGCAATGCTGCGGAGAAGCGACCTGTTCATGAACCCTCCAATTGGTGGTGCGATCAGGACGTGCGGTGCACCCGCCATGGCATGGCGATGCGTTCGAGCAACAGAGCGATCAGATAGAACGAGAGGCCGAGGGCGCAGGCCGCGACGACGTACGCCCATGCCCTGGGGTACGCCGTGTTGGATGCGGCTGAGGTGATGCGGCTGCCGAGCCCGGTCTGCAACCCGCCGAAGTATTCAGACACGACGGCGGCGATCGCCGCGGGCGAGGACGCGAGCCGCAGCCCGGTGAAGACGAACGGCAGGGCCCCCGGCAGCCGCACGGTCCTGGTCAGCTGCCACGGAGTCGCGGCGTAGCTCTGCAACAGTTCCTGGTGCACCGGGTCGATTTGACGGAGCCCGCGCGCAGTGTTGACGAAGACCGGGAAGAACACGACGACCGAGACGACGAGCCGGCGCGGGACGGCGCTCGTCGAGGAGAACATCGTGTTGAAGAGCGGAGCCAGCGCGATGATCGGCATGGCGTTGACGGCCGCCGCCACCGGCGTGAGCAACTCGTCCGCGAGCCGCGAACGCGCGGCCAGGATGGCCGCCGCGATCGCGAGGATGCTGCCGACCAGCAGGCCGACGAGGGCATTGGTGCCGCTGGCCTTCGCCGCCTGCAGGATCCCAGCGGCGTTGGCCGTGAGCTGGTCCCAAATCGCGGTGGGCTTGGGCAGGACGTACGGCTGGATCTTGCGCGCCACGACGAATCCCTGCCACAGCAGCAGGAATCCGACTCCCGCGACAATCGGCGGGAGTACGTGGCTGAGGTCGGGCCGGCTGCCCGAACGCCGGTTCATCGCGAATCCACGACACCGATCGGGTGCTCGCCGACGGCGACCTGCCCGGCCCGCGGCCCGCCGCGCAGCCCGGCGCGCACCTCGGTGATCTTGGCGAAGAACGCCGTCGATTCGCGCGTGCCTTCGACCCGGGGACCGAGCTCCACGTCGACGATGCGGCTGATTCGCCCCGGTCGCGCCGACATCACGACGACCCGGTCGGAGAGGTAGACGGCTTCGGGGATCGAGTGTGTCACGAAGACGACCGTCGTCTGCGTCTCGGTGCAGATCCTGACGAGTTCTGCCTGCATCCGCTCGCGGGTCATTTCGTCGAGAGCACCGAACGGCTCGTCCATCAGCAGGAGTGGCGGCTTCTCCGCGAGCGCGCGGGCGATCGCGACCCGCTGCTGCATTCCGCCGGAGAGCTGCGAGGGCCGGTGCGAAGCGAAATCAGGCAACCCGACGAGCTCGAGCAGCTCGAGAGCGCGGGCCCGCCGGTCGCGCTTGGAGATTCCGTGCAGTTCGAGCGGCAGCTCGATGTTGCCGACAACAGTCCGCCACTCCAACAGGCCGGCGGCCTGGAACGCGATGCCGTAGTCCTGGTCCCTGCGCGCGGCCCGGGCCGGCTTGCCGTAGACCGAGATGTCGCCCGTGGTCGGTTCGAGCAGATCGGCGATGAGGCGAAGGAGAGTGCTCTTGCCGCAACCGGACGGCCCGATCAGCGAAACGAACTGACCGGCCTCGACCACCAGGTCGATGCCGTCCAGAGCGTGCACATCACCGCTGCCACCGGTGCCGAAAACCTTGCTGACACCGGTGATCTCGACTGCGGGAACCGTCATGCGGCCGCCACCCTTCGCGGCTGGTGCGCGCGCAGAGCGAGGTCGAGCAGCGAGACCAGGCCCGCCACGACCAGGCCGAGCACGGCTGCACCAATGATGGCCGTGTAGACCTTGGCGGGATCGCCCGTCGCCTGCTGGGCGTACTGGATGATCAGTCGCCCGACGCCGCCGCGGGTGCCGGTCGAGATCTCGGCGACGATGGCGCCCACGACGGATGACGCGCCCGCCAGCCGCAGTGCCGGCACGAGGTAGGGCACTGCGGCAGGTAACCGCAGCCGCCACAGCGTCTGCCCCCAGGAAGCCGCGTAGCTGCGCATCAGCTCCAATGACGCCTCGGTCGGCGACTGCAGCCCGCGCAGCGCCCCGACGGCGACCGGGAAGAACGCGAGGTACGACGCGATGACCGACACCGACATCCACGGCTGCCAGGCGACGCCCCCGATGTGCAGACGACCACCCCAGCCCACGACGAGTGGCGCGAGGGCGACGAGCGGAACCGTCTGGCTCAGGACGACGTACGGGAGCAGTCCGCGCTCGGCGATCCGGAACTGCGCCATGAGGATCGCGAGCAGCAACCCGACGACGGCGCCCAGGACGCAGCCGGCCAGGGCGAGGCGGAAGGTGAACCAGCACGCGGTCAGCACCACCCGCGCCACTGACCGGCTGCCCGGCACCGACTGCTCCGGGCGGGCGAAACGGCGGGCGATGTCGAACACGTGCGGCATCGATGCGTCGTCGGCCCGCGGCAGCACGCGGGCGCCGAGGATCCTGCTGCCGTCGTCGGATCCGACCAGTTTGTAGAACTCCCACCCGCCGCACAGCAGCACGAAGGCCAGGACGAGCATCGCGGTACGCCGCACCCTGCCGCGGGCGACGCCGCCGCGACCAACGCTGACGGGAACCGCGGTTGCGGCCACAGTTTCCAGCGCGGCGTCCGTCATATCCGGCCGGGCCTCCGCTCCATCGCTGGTGGGCGTCACCGTAACGAGCGACACAATCCCGCACAATAGGCCGCCATTGTTACGAACGTATGTACGTCGAAGGACCGCGACCGGTACCGTGCCGCGGACTGACGGCGAGAGGAAGACGGCATGACGACCGACATCGTCGCCAGCATCGAGGATCGCAGCCCGCGAGGCATCGCCGCCGCCATCAGCCGCCTCATCAGCGACGGATCACTGCCTTCCGGCACCCGGCTGCCGACCGTGCGCGCGCTCGCCACCGGCATCGCGACCAGCCCGACGACGGTCGCGGAGGCGTGGCAGATACTCGCTCGCATCGGTGTGATCGAAGCGCGCGGGCGCCGCGGCACCTTCGTACTCGATACCGCACGCCCGGACGGACCACGCCGCTACCGGCGGATGAGCGAGGGCCCGGGTCACTTCCGGCTCGACCTGAGCACCGGCACCCCCGACCCGGCGTTGCTCCCCGAACTCGGGCCCATCCTCGCCCGCGTCAGCAAGCGCCCGATCGTGACCAGCTATCTCGACGACCCGGTCCTGCCCGAACTCGACGAGCAATTGCGCGCGAGCTGGCCGTTCCCTCCCGAGGCCCTGACCGTGGTCGACGGAGCCATGGACGCGCTCGACCGGATCGCGGCGGTGACTGTGCGGCTCGGCGACCGGGTTCTGGTCGAGGAGCACACTTTCCCGCCTCTGCTTGATCTACTCGACCAGATCGGCGCCGAGGCGATCGGCTTGGCAGTCGACCCGAACGGCATCGTGCCGGAGTCGCTGCAGGAAGGCCTGATCCGCCGGCCGGTCGCCCTGTTTCTCCAGCCGCGGGCACAGAACCCGACCGGCGTACGAATGACGTCCCGGCGGGCACGGCTGCTGGCCGGTGCCCTTCGCGGCACCGACGTGATCGTGGTCGAGGACGACCATTCCGGCGACATCGCAACCGGCGAGGACGTCAGCATCGGCAAGTACCTGCCCGGCCAGACGGTGCACATCCGCAGCTTCTCCAAGTCGCACGGGCCCGACCTGCGACTCGCGGCGATCGGCGGAGCCGGCGAGATCGTCCGGCATGTCGCGGCTCGCCGGATGCTCGGCCCGGGATGGTCGAGCCGGCTGCTTCAGTCAGTGCTGGTCGAACTCCTGCGCGACCCGGCGAGCGTCACAGCAGTCGGCGAGGCGCGTGGCACCTACAGCGCGCGGCGCACCGCGCTGACGACTCACCTGGACCAACTCGGGGTGCGCTACACGGGAAGCGACGGCATCAACCTCTGGGTGGAAGTCGCCGACGAGCACGCGGCGCTGCTGTCACTTGCCTCGCAAGGGGTCGGCGTCGCAGCCGGTACGCCGTTCCTCACGGCGCCGGGGCCTGTCGACCACCTGAGGGTCACCGTCGCACTCCTGGCCTCCGGGCACGCCGAGCTGGCCGGGCAGCTCGCAGTTGCCGCGAGCGGCGCCGCGGCGGGCGGCCGCTGGAGCAGGCACCGCTGAACTGTTCACTTGCGACTGTTACAAAATGCGCCTTGTCGGTGTTTGTACCAAGGCCGTAGCGTGCGAGGCCGTAGCGTGCGAGATCGATCCCTGGGAGACGCCATGAGCGAGATCGATGCGGCCGCGGGCGCCGCAGTCGTAGCCGACGACCGCAACCACGTCTTCCACTCCTGGTCGGCGCAGGGCGCACTGGCCCCCGTCGCTGTCGCCGGAGCCGAGGGCTCCTGGTTCTGGGACTACGACGGCAACCGCTGGCTCGATTTCTCCTCCCAGCTGGTCAACGTCAACATCGGCCATCAGCACCCAGCCATCGTCGCCGCCATCAAGGAACAGGCCGACCGGCTCTGCACCGTCGCGCCGATCCACGCCAACGACAAACGGTCGGAAGCCGCGCGGCTGATCTCCGAACTCGCACCCGGCGACCTCGACAAGGTGTTCTTCACCAACGGAGGCGCCGAGGCGATCGAGAACGCCATGCGGATGGCCCGGCTTACCACCGGCAGGCACAAGGTCTTCGCCGCGCACCGCTCCTACCACGGCGGCACCGGTGGGGCCATCACGCTGACCGGCGACCCGCGGCGATGGCCGTCCGAACCAGGGATGTCGGGCGTCGTGCGCTACTTCGGCCCGTACCTGTACCGGTCGTCCTTCCACGCGACCACGCCGGAGGAGGAGTGCGAGCGCGCGCTCGCGCACCTGGAAGAACTCATCATGTTCGAGGGCGCGCACACCGTCGCGGCGATCCTCTTCGAGACGGTGGTCGGGACCAACGGCGTGCTGGTCCCTCCCGATGGCTATCTGGCCGGCGTACGCCGGATCTGTGACAAGCACGGCATCGTGATGATCGCGGACGAGGTGATGGCCGGGTTCGGCCGCTGCGGGGAGTGGTTCGCGATCGACCGGTGGGGCGTTACGCCGGACCTGATCGCCTTCGCGAAGGGCGTCAACTCCGGATACGTGCCGCTCGGCGGCGTGATCATCTCGACCGCGATCGCCGACTACTTCAACGACCGCGTCTACCCCGGCGGGCTCACATATTCCGGGCACCCGCTGGCGTGCGCGTCGGCCGTCGGGTCGATCGAGGCGTTCAAGAAGGAAGGCATCATCGAGCACGCCCGCTCGCTGGGCGAGGACGTCATCGGTCCCGAACTCGCCGCCCTCGCCGAGAAACACCCGTGCGTCGGCGAGGCCCGCGGACTCGGTGTCTTCTGGGCGCTCGACCTGGTCCGCGACCCGGCGACGCGGGAGCCGCTGGTGCCCTACAACGCCTCGGGCACCGCGGCCGCACCGATGGCCGAGTTGGCAAAAGCCTGCAAGGACAGGGGGTTGTGGCCGTTCGTGCATTTCAACCGGATGCACGTCGTACCCCCGATCACGATCAGCGCCGACGAGGTGCGCCAGGGCATCGCGATCCTCGATGAGGTTCTGGCGCTGGGCGACAAGCACGTCGCCCGGTAGCCGAACGTGCATTAGGTCTGTGGCGTACGTCGACCCCTGGACCGACGTTTGTCACACACCTCCGCCAGCGTGCCGTCTCAGCCCGTGTTCTGCAGGCCGGCGGCTACGCCGTTGACGGTCAGCAGCAGCAGGTGCCGCAGCCGTTCGGCGGTGGCCTCGTCCGGCGCGCCCGCGCGCAGCGCGCTCAGCGCCCGCAGCTGCAGGTGCGAGAGCGCGTCGACGTAGGGGTTGCGCAGCTCGACCGCACGGGCGAGTACGCCGTGTTTGTCCAGCAGCCGCTCATGCCCGGTCACTTCGAGGACGAGCCCGGTGGTCAGGTCGAGTTCAGCGAGGATCGCGGCCGTCACCTCAGGCTGGTTGCCGAGTGCGAGGTAGCGCTCGGCGATGTTCCTGTCCGCCTTGGCCAGGCTCATCTCGGCGTTGTCGAGCATCGAGGTGAACAGCGGCCAATCGGCGTACGCCGCCCGCAACGTCTCGAGCCCGTCCGGCACGGCCGCGACCGCCGCGAGTCCACTGCCGAGGCCGTACCAGCCGGGCAGGTTGCAGCGGGTCTGCGCCCAGGCAAACACCCAGGGAATGGCCCGGAGGTCGGCGAGCCCGGTCGCGCCCCCGCGCCGCGCCGGCCGCGACCCGATGGCCAGCTCGCCGAGCTCTTCCAACGGGCTGACTAGCCCTACGTACTCGGCGAATCCGTCGCGATCGACCAGGTCGCGGTACGCCGCCCGCGCCGCGGCTTCCAGCTGCTCCGCCAGGGTCGAGAACCGATCGGCGATGCCGGACAGCCGGTCCTCCTCTGCAGGCGTCGAGGTGATCAGAACAGCGCCGGTGACCTGTTCGAGGTGCCGCTCGGCGATCTCCCTGGTGCCGTAGCGGGCGAACACGACCTCGCCCTGCTCGGTCAGTTTGAAGCGGCCCGCGACCGAACCCGGAGCCTGGCTGCGTACCGCACGGTGGGCCGGGCCGCCGCCGCGGCCGAGCGCGCCGCCGCGGCCGTGGAAGAGCGTCAGCGTGATGTCGTTGCTGCGCGCCCACTCCGTCAGAGCCTCCTGCGCGTCGTACAGCGCAAGGGTTGCGCTCGCCGGGCCGACGTCCTTCGCCGAGTCCGAGTAGCCGAGCATGACCTCGACGCCGCGGCCGCGCGCCTCGAGCCAGGTCCGGACGCCGGGGAGCGCGATGTAGTCGGCGAGTACCCCGACGGCATTGGCGAGGTCGGCGCGGGTCTCGAACAGCGGGACGACCTCGATGTCGAGCGACCCGTCGGGCACGGCAAGGCGGGCGAGGGCTCGAACGGCGGCCAGATCCGAGGCCGCCTGGGTGAAGCTCACGACATACCGCTGGCAGGCCGTCGCACCGCGCAGCTGCTGCAGCTCCCCCATCACCTGCAGGGTGGCCAGCACCTCTCGTGTCATCTCCCCGGCGCCGGGGCGGAAGTCCGCGCCCTCTACGGCGATCCGGTCCAGCGCGGCGGCATCGTCGGCGATGTCGTCGCCGACCAGTTCTGCCAGCGCCGATGAGTGCACCCTGCTGTGCTGCCTGATCTCCAGCTCGGCGAGGTGGAAGCCGAACGTCTCCACTTGCCAGATGAGGTGCTGAAGCTCGCCGTAGGCCAGCCGCGGGGCGCCCGCCGCGGCCAGGGACTCCTGAAGCACCCGCAGGTCGACCAGCACGTCCGCCGGGTCGGCGTAGCCGATGGCCGCGCCGGCTCGCCTGCTCGACGCAAGTCGCGCGGCAACCAGCAACAACTTCTGCCGGTGCGGTTCGCCCGGGGATCTGGTGGCGATGCCTGTCATCAGCTGCGGATAGGTGACGAAGTCGGCGTCGAGCGCCGTGCGCAACTGAACACTTGGCGGGGTGATCTGCTCGTCTGCAGTCAGGGTTCTCCCGACGCGATCGGCGATCGTCGCCAGCGCGGCCAGCGCATGGTCGGACTGGATCGCCATGGCATCGCGGGTGATTGCCGCCGTAACGTGCGGGTTGCCGTCGCGGTCGCCGCCGACCCAGCTCCCCCACCTCAGGAAAGCCGGCGCCACGGCCGGCCGCGCGCCGCTTTCAGGACCGCCGAGCGCCTCGTCGAGGGTTCGATACAGCTTGGGTACGACGCGTATCAGCGTTTCGTCGAACACCGCCATCGCCGTGCGAACCTCGTCCAGCGGGCTGGGCCGAGTCGTCCGCAACAGAGCGGTGCGCCACAGGATCGACACCTCTTCGAGAAGCCGCCGGCGCGCGTCGGCGAGGTCGTGCGACGAAGCGCGTGGGTCGTCGTACCGGTCGAGC
>JBDTYE010000119.1:0-9615 GCA_040005895.1 Actinomycetota bacterium
CCTCGGACCGCCCGGCACCGGCAAAACCCACCTGGCGATCGCGCTCGCCGTCCAAGCCGCCCGCCGCGGGCACCGCGTCGCGCTCGCCACCGCGCACCAGTGGGTGCAGCGCCTCGACGCCGCACAACGCGCCGGGCGCCTCGACGAAGAACTCGACCGGCTGCGCCGGAAGCCGCTGCTGATCTGCGACGAAGTCGGCTACATCCCGTTCGAACCCGAAGCCGCCGCGCTGTTCTACGCCCTCGTCGCCAGCCGCTACGAACACGCCTCGATGATCGTCAGCAGCAACAAGCCGTTCAGCGCCTGGGCCGAAATCTTCGGCGACGCCGTCGCCGTCAGCGCCATGGTCGACCGCCTCGTCCACCACGCCGAGATCATCAACCTCAAAGGCGACAGCTACCGGCTCAAAGACCGCCGCAAAGACAACGACCAGCACACCTAAGTGTCCAGATTTCAACCGGCGACAAGCGACCTGATTTCAGCCGGCGTTGACACCCTTGTGATCCGTTCTGAGCGGTTGAGCGGCAAACGGTTGTGCCTCTGGGCATAACCGATGAGCTCGCTAGGCGACCGCATTACTCGTGAACCCGGACGCCAGCGCTTACGCCTTCGACGTTGCGCTGGCCACGCTCAGGCACATGTTGTTGCACGCCGTTGTGTGCCGTCCTCCTCGCTAACTGCACCTGAGCTCATGCATCGGGGTACCGCCGCTCATAGAGCGAAACCGTGGCCGCCTTCCGGTGTCACAGTTCACCGCGGTCGAGCCGGCCCAGGATCTCGGTCGCGCGTTCGCGCACGGCGGGCAGGTCGCTCAACGTGCGCATGGCCGCGAGTGGTCGGGCCATGCGGTGGTTCGTTGCCAGCGCATCGGCGTTGCGGGCGAGGAAATCCCAGTAGAGCGTTGTGTACGGGCAAGCGTCCTGGCCGACTCGCAGCTTCGGGTCGAAGGGACACGTCCGGCACGAATCGCTCATCTTGTTGATGTACGCCCCACCGGAGGCATAGGGCTTCGTGGCCATCAGCCCGCCGTCGGCGTACAAGGCCATCCCGACGACGTTGGGCACCATCACCCACTCGGCAGCATCGACGAAGCTCGCCCGCATCCACGCGGTCATCGCTTGCGGGTCGATACCGGCCGTGAGCGCCAAGTTCCCCAGCACCATCAACCGCTCGATGTGATGCGCGTACCCGTGGTCGTGAATATGGCCGATCACGCTGTCGACGCAGGCCATCTGCGTAGGTGCCTGGCCGGTGAACGCCGGCGGAACTGGGCGCGTCGCGTCGAGGGCGTTGCTCGCTTGATAGTCGGGCATCCACAGCCAATAGACACCCCACACGTACTCGCGCCAGCCGATCACCTGGCGGATGAAGCCCTCGACCGAGCTCAGCGGAGCGTCGCCCCGTCGGTAGGCAGCCTCAGCGGCCGCGACAATCTCCGCCGGGTGCAGCAGACCGAGGTTCATCGACGAGGACAACGCCGAGTGAGCGAGCTTCCACTCTGCGGCGAGCATCGCGTCCTCGTGCGGGCCGAACAATGGCAGACCGCGGTCGATGAACTCGGTCAGACGGACCAGGGCCTGCCATCGCGAGACGGGCCACGTCCCATCAGGGTCGGCGCCGAAGGTTGCGGCCGGAACACGGTCGAGTACGGCTCGGTCGATGTCATCCAGCTCGAACCGCTCGATCGAGGGCCACGCGCGGCCGTCTCGCGGAGGTGGCTCGCGGTTGTCGTGGTCGAAGTTCCACTGACCACCCACGGGTCCGAGGCCAGCGGCTCCGTCGTCCATCAGTACGCCGAGTCGTTGCCGCTGCCAACGGTAGAAGTCCTCCATCGTGAGGCGCTTCCGGCCGGCTGCCCAGCCCGCGAACTCGTCGTAGTGGCACAGGAACAGGTCGTTGCGCCCCACCTCTACGCCCAGCCGCTCGAGTAGGGAACGCATCGCCCAGCTCGTCGGCTCCATCGCGATGACGCGTCGGGGGCCGAACTCGTCGAGATGCTCTCGCAGGCCTCGTTCGAGCGTGCCGGCCCGACGGTGGTCGACCTCGAACCCCTCGCCCCGCAGCTCCGCTGCGAAGTGCGTCATCGCCGACAGCACCAGGTACAGCCGCTGCCGATGCCATCGCCGGGAGGTGACCAGCCGCTCGCTTTCGACGAGCAGCACGCGGCATTCCCCCGGCAGCCAAGCCGCAAGGGCGCCGCGGGTGCGATCCAGTTGATCGCCGAACACCCACACGGTGGGAATTCGCGCTGCGGCCACTACGCCGGCGATATCGCAATTGGTGCGCGCGGCATCAGCGCACGAATGCGGTGCTTGGCAGGTCGGCGTCGCCGGATTCCAGCGCGTCGCAGATCACCTTCGCAACGTGCTCGGGAGCGAGGCCAGGCGGCATGCGCGGCACCGGACCTTCGAGCGCGCGCTCCGCCAGCCCGGTCTCGGTATGTGGCGGGCGGGCATCGAGGACACGCACGTTGCGTCGGCGGGCTTCCCGTGCGAGGGCTTGATCGAACGCACGCACGGCTGCCTTCGACGCGCCGTACGCCGCCATCCCTGGGAGGTTCGTCTCGGCGATGACGCCAGAGATGTTGACCAGCGCCCCGTAGGCGCGCAAAACCGGCAGTGCTGCCCGAGCGAGCATGATCGGCACGAATGTGTTGGTGAGGAACAGCTCCTCCATCGCGTCGACCGACAGGTCAACCACCGGGCCGAACGCCACCACTCCGACGGCGTTCACCACGATGTCGAGGTAGCCGCAGTGGTCGACGGCGGCAGCAACCGCGGCGACACAGGCTTCGGGTGAGCACAGGTCGAGGGCTGCGCGTGCTCCCGGAAGCTCCAGCGCACCAAGACGTTCGGCGCTGCGAGACACGAGCGTCAGGGCGGCGCCCCGGCGCGACAACTCCGCACCTATCGCCCGGCCAAGGCCGCCCGTCGCTCCGGCAACGAGCACCGACGCGCCGTCGAGCGGGTACGGCGTACTCACCGGCGCCGGCCGGCCTGCAACGGCTGACGGAAAAGGCCTGATGGCACCGGCGCACCTGCTCGAACGAGTGCTAGATGCCACGCCGGCGACGAGCCGAGTGCCCACCGCAGGCCGCTCACGGCGGCTCTCCCCATGGGGCCATTGACGTCGCTATTCGCAAGCCCGATGACCCCGCTGACCGACGCGGGAAGCGTCGCGACGGCGGCACGGAAGAGCGGCCGATAGCCCAACTGGACCGCGATGGGCAGCGGTGGGTGACGGAGGAACTCGACAGCGCTCCTTTGCGCCTCGGAGCTGGCGAGCGCCGGATGCTCGGAGACCCACCGCGAGAGCTCGTTGGCGGACGACGGGAGAGGCGACGCGTCGAGCAACGCCCCGATGCGCGTCTGCTCTTCGACAAATCGGTCGGCCTCCTCGATCGTGAGCGGCCGAGGGCCGAAGGTCTGGAACGCCACGAGGAACGAGTCGGTCAACACGTTGTGAACCCACGCTGCCATCGCGGGGTTGCCGGCGCTGTAGGGCATGTCGCGCTCGGAGCGTCCCCTCACCGGCTGATGCGCTGTCCGGACTGCCATGACTGCGGCTTCGACCTCGGGGACCGCTCCATAGGTTGTCTCGGTGACGTACACCGAGGTCCGGTTGAGTCGACCGAGTGGATCATCCCGATACCGCGAGTGCTGTTCGACTCCGGCGACGACTTCCGGGTGAGCAGTCTGGACAAGCAGCGCGCGGATCCCGCCGACGAACGCCGCCACGTCGCCGATCACCCGCCACGAAACCGAGTCGGGCCCGAGAAACCCCGGATCGCCCATGTACTCGAGGGTGTGTTCGAGTGCTTTAGGACCGTGGGAGAACAACGATGCCGTTGACCTAACGATCCTGTCGCGCACCGCACCGATCACTGTGCATTGCTACGCGCCGCTGCTTGCGAGCGTCAAATCCAGTGGTCGATGCCGGGACGGGAAAAAGGCCCCAGCTCATCAGGATCGTACGGTGGGCGAGGGGGGAGTTGAACCCCCACGTCCTTACGGACACACGGACCTGAACCGTGCGCGTCTGCCATTCCGCCACTCGCCCGAGTGCCTTCACGCGAGGGAGGAGGCTACCACTCCGTACACCGGGCGGCTCCTGCCTGGACGCGCGCCGATACGATCACGGTCGGATCGGGAAGGGGAAGCGCATGGGAGTCGTACAGCGCTTCGAACGGCGCCTCGAGGGCCTGGTCGAAGGCGCGTTCACCAAGGTTTTCCACGGCGGGGTCGAACCGGTCGAGATCGCCAAGCGGTTGCAGCGCGAGGCCGGTGACCATCGGACGATCGCGCCGAGCCGCATCCTGATCCCCAACGACTACCACGTGGCGCTCGGTTCCAAGGACTTCGAGCGCCTGGCCCCGTACGCCGTCCCGCTCGGCTCGGAGCTCGCCGCGATGGTCAGCGAACATGCCGTTGACCGCGGCTGGTCCTTCGTCGGACCCGTGACTGTCTCGTTCGAGCATGTGGCTGATGTCGAGACGGGTACTTTCCGAGTCCGCAGTGGCGTGGTCGCCGGCGCGATCGCGGAGCCGCTGCCGGCCGCGTCAACCGGACACCCCAGACTGCTGATCACCGATAGGCCCGGTGCCGCGCCGCGCCAGGTCACCGTCGAGCACGACGCCGCCCTCGTCGGCCGCGGGTCGGACGCGCACATCAGGATCGAGGATGCCGGGGTTTCGCGCCGGCACGCAGAGGTACGCCGTGAAGGGGACGAGGTCTTCCTCGTCGACCTCGGCTCGACCAACGGCACGACGGTCAACGGCCGAGCCATCGAGCGCATCCGGCTGACGCCGGGCGACCGCATCTCGATCGGGCGGACCGTATTGATCTACGAACGCGATGACGGCTGATGCCACAGCTCGTCATCCTCGTCATCAAGCTCGCCTTCCTGGCGCTGCTGTGGCTGTTCGTGCTGGCCGCCGTCCGGACCGTGCGCCTCGACATCTTCGGGCCGCGGGTGCCACGGGCCGCGCGGCAGAAGGCCAGGGCTCGGGCCGCCGCGCCGCCGGTCGCGCCGCGCGGCGGCAAGGTCAAGGGCCGCGCGCCGCGGGAGCTGCTCGTCACTGCGGGGGTGCTGGCCGGCACGAAGGTGAAACTCGAAAACACCCCGATCACCCTCGGCCGCGACAAGTCCTCGACGCTCGTACTCACCGACGACTACGTGTCCAACCACCACGCCCGCATCTTCCCCTCGGGCGAGCGCTGGCTGGTCGAGGACCTGGGCTCCACGAACGGCACCTACCTGGGCGACGCGAAGGTGACGGGTCCGACTCCGGTCGGTCTCGGCGCGCAGGTGCGGGTCGGCAAAACGGTCGTGGAGCTGCGCCGATGACACTGGGGATCCGGTACGCCGCCCGCTCCGACGTCGGGCTGCTGCGCGAAATCAATGAGGACGCGGCTTACGCCGGCCCGCGGCTGATCGCTGTGGCCGACGGGATGGGCGGTCATGCCGCCGGGGAGGTGGCAAGCGCCGTCGCGATCGCCGCTCTCGCTGCGCTGGATCGCGACCTGCCCGAAGACGAGCCGCGCGACGAAGCCGATCCACGCGAGCTGCTGCGGGGCGCGGTCCTGAGTGCCAACACGCGCCTGCGCGAGATGGTCGCGACCGACCGCGAACTCGACGGCATGGGCACCACGGTGACCGCCGTGTTGGTCGACCGGAAGCAGTTCGCCCTGGTGCACATCGGCGACTCGCGGGCCTACCGGTTGCGGGCGGGTGAGCTCAGGCAGGTCACCCGCGATCACACGCTCGTCCAACGTCTCGTCGACGAGGGCCGAATCACCGCGGAGGAGGCCGGCGTGCATCCGCAGCGCGCGCTGGTCACCAACGCGCTCGACGGCCGCGAGGGTCTGGAACTCGACCTGTCGATGCACGACCTGGTGCTCGGCGACCGCTATCTCCTGTGCAGCGACGGCCTGTCCGCCGTCGTTTCCGATCCGACGATCCGCGAATCGCTGACGCTGCCCGATCCGAGGCGCGCCGTCGATCGGCTGGTCGAGCTGGCATTGCGCGGCGGCGCACCCGACAACGTGACGTGCGTCGTGGCCGATGTCGTGGAAGTCGAGGAGATGACCCAGCCGGTCGGCGGGCAAGCGGCGGTTCGCGTCGTCGCCGGCTCGGCTGCGGAGGGCCCGCAGGCGGTTACCGGCACCAAGGGTCTGCGCAAGGACGCGACGGCGCGCACCGGTGACCACGCCGCCGGCCGCGCGGCCGGGCTGCGGCTGCCCGGAGTGACCGAGCGGGCCGCGCACGTGCGGCGCCGGCAGCGTTGGCTGATTGCCCTGGCACTTGCGGTTGCCATGCTCATCGGGGCAGCGGTCGGGTGGAGCTACGTGCAGTCGCAGTACTACGTCGGCGCGAGCGGCACCGATGTGACCATTTTTCGCGGCGTACACGGGCGGTTCGCCGGTCTTGACCTCTCACACACCACGAATGAGCCGCGGATTCCGCTTGCCTCACTCGGCGAGTTCCAGCAACGCCGGGTGCAGGCCGGCATCAATGCCGCCAGCCTGTCCGATGCACGCGGGATCGTGGCCCGGCTGACCAGTGAGAGTGCCGCGCAGCCGGCCAACCCGTTGCCGAGCGGGTCAGCCACACCGCTGCCCAGCCCGACCGAGGCGGCCAGCGCGGCACCGAGCAGCGCCCCGGGTGCGACTCCGAGCGAAACCAACGCGCCGATCCAGCCGGGCGCCGGTTCGAGTACGCCGTGACGGCAGCGACCTCCGACTACAAGTCGTCGGCGCCGAGCCGGCGCAGCCTGGAGCTGCGCCTGATCGTGTTCTCCATCCTGATCGCCACGGCGGCGTACGCCGTCCTCTCCCTTGCGCAGGACGAGCGCGTCTCGCTGTCGGCGCTGACCTACGGCGCCAGTCTCGGCGCGATGTTCCTGGCGGCTCATCTCGCGGTGCGGCGGCTGGCGCCCGGCGCCGATCCGCTGATCCTGCCCATTGCCTCGCTGCTCAACGGCATCGGCGTAGTCGTGATCCGGCGCCTCGACGACGCCTACACCGCGCGCGACCCGCGCGCCGACCAGAACGCACCGCAGCAACTGGTGTGGACTGCCATCGGCATCGTCGTATTCATCCTCGTGCTGGTCGTGGTGCGCGATCACCGGTCGCTCGACCGCTACCGCTACACGCTGATGGCAGTCGGGCTCGGTCTGCTCCTGCTGCCGGCCGTACCGCATGTCGGCCGGACGATCAACGGCGCCAGGCTGTGGGTCAGGCTCGGGCCGGTGAGCTTCCAGCCCTCCGAGCTGGCGAAGCTGGCACTCATTGCGTTCTTCGCGAGCTACTTCGTCGCCAAACGCGAGGTGCTCTCCCTGGCCACCCGGCGGATTCTCGGGCTGCACCTGCCGCGGGCCCGCGACCTCGGCCCGGTCCTGCTCGCCTGGCTGGCGAGCCTCGCCGTACTCATCCAGCTCAAGGACCTCGGCACCTCACTGCTGTTCTTCGGCGTCTTCCTCGTCATGCTCTACGTCGCGACCGAGCGCACGTCGTGGCTTGCGATCGGCATGCTGCTGTTCGGCGCCGGCGCCTGGGTTGCATACCACCAGTTCTCGCACGTTCGCGTTCGTTTTGACACCTGGCTGCACCCCTTTGCGCACCCGCTCGGCTCCGGGCTGCAACTCACCCAGTCGCTGTTCGGGTTGGCGACCGGCGGCTTGTTCGGCACCGGCCTCGGTCGCGGCCGGCCCGATCTCGTGCCGTTCGCGCGCACCGACTTCATCTTTCCCGCGGTCGGCGAGGAACTCGGGCTCATCGGTATCGTCGTCGTCCTCGTCCTCTACCTGCTCATCGTCAGCCGCGGCCTGCGCGCCGCACTCGGCGTACGCGATGAGTTCGGCAAGCTGCTGGCCGCCGGTCTGGCGTTTTCCCTTGCGCTGCAGGTGTTTGTCGTCGTCGGCGGCGTCACCCGGCTCATCCCGCTGACCGGGCTCACGCTGCCATTCCTGTCCTACGGCGGGTCCTCGCTCGTCGCCAACTATGCACTGATCGCGCTCGTCATGCGGGTGTCGGCCGCAGGTCGCACGCCGACGGCAGGCTCGGTCACGCCGCCGCGTCCGGTCGACGAGATGACCGGGGCCATGACCCAGGTGGTCGGTGCGGTCCGGTGAACTCACCACTGCGAAAAGTCGCCGTCGCCGCATTGGTGTTGTTCGGCCTGCTCTTCCTGAACGTCAACTATTTGCAGTTCGTGCGCGCCGACACGCTGCGCGAAAACCCCAACAACCGCAGGGTCCAGTTCGAACGCTACGGCCGCGCCCGCGGCAAGATCCTCGCGGGCGACAAGGAGATCGTCACCAACGTCAAGACCAAGGGCCAGTACAAGTACCAGCGCAAGTACGTCGACGGGCCGCTCTACGCCGGCATCACCGGCTACTACTCGCTCTACTTCGGGCGCACCGGCGTCGAGCGCGCCTACGACCAGATCCTCTCGGGCGAGGACGACTCGCTGTTCGTGCGCCGGGTGTCCGACCTGGTGACCGGCCGTGAGCCGGAAGGTGCGGCAGTACGACTCACCATCAGGGGGGACCTGCAGCAGCTTGCCGCCAAGCTGCTCGGCGACCGGCGCGGCGCCGTGGTCGCTCTCGACCCGAAGACCGGCGCGATCCTCACCCTGCTCAGCTCGCCGACGTACGACCCGGAGCTGATCTCCTCGGTTTCGCCGAAAACGGCGCAGGCCGGCTACGACAAAGCCCTCAGCACCCCCGGGAGACCCCTGGTCAACAAGGCCAGCGCCGACAGGTTCCCGCCGGGCTCGATCTTCAAGGTCATCACCGCGGCGGCGTACTTCGACCAGCTGCACAAGACTCCCGCCGATCTCGTCGCATCGCCCAAGACCCTGCCGCTGCCATTGACCGTCAAGGACGTGCTGACCAACTTCGGCAACGCCAGCTGCGGAGCCGACAAGATCACGGTCGAACGGGCGCTCGAGATCTCGTGCAACACGGCGTTCGCGAACATGGGCCTGGAGGTCGGCGGCGAGGCGCTGCGCGCGACGGCTGAGGGCTTTGGATTCAACGAGCCGTACGACAACCTGCCGTTCCAGACCGTTGCCAGCCGCTTCCCGGGGGGGATAAACGCACCGCAGACTGCACAGTCCGCGATCGGCCAGTTCGATGTGGCGGCGACGCCGCTGCAGATGGCGGTTGTCGCCGCCGGAATCGCCAACGGCGGGGTGCCCATGCGGCCGTACGTCGTCGACTCGGTGATCACGCCGGACCTGCACGTCATCGACCGCACCCTGCCGCAGACCCTGCGCAGCCAGCCGGCCGTCTCCCCGCAGACCGCGATCTATCTCAACCAGATGATGCAGACCGTGGTGCGATCCGGCAGCGGCGTCCGCGCCCAGATCCCCGGCGTTTCGGTGGCGGGCAAGACCGGCACAGCCCAGAACGCGGAGGGCAAGGCGCCGCACGCCTGGTTCATCGGCTTCGCGCCGGCCGAGGACCCGCAGGTCGCGGTCGCCGTCGTCGTCGAGGACGGCGGCGACGCCGGGTCCGAGGCGACCGGGGGCCGGGTGGCCGCCCCCATCGCCAAGGCGGTCATGCGCGCGGTCCTGGGCCGGTAGGCGTGCCTCCGTGACGCCGGAGGAGCG
>JBDTYE010000120.1:0-9603 GCA_040005895.1 Actinomycetota bacterium
ATGAGCACCTCGCCGCCGGTGACGATGTAGTCGACGTCGCGCTTGTAGAGCTCCTGCGCCTTGAGCGCGTTCTGCAGGTAGCCGACCAGCGGGGTGTTGACACTCTCGTAGAGGTTGTCGATGCCGAGGTGGTCCTCGACCTTCTCCACACCGGTCTCGCCGATCGCGACGGTGCGCTTGCCCTCATTGACCTCGTAGTCGACGTCCTTGACCAGGCGCCGTACGAGCCGGGCGAATTCGTTGTACCACTTGGTCGCCGACTCGGCCGGACCCGAGATGATCAGCGGCGTCCTAGCCTCGTCGATGAGGATCGAGTCGACCTCGTCGATCACCGCGAAGTGGTGGCCGCGCTGCACGAGTTCGTCGGCGCCCCAGGCCATGTTGTCGCGCAGGTAGTCGAAGCCGAACTCGTTGTTGGTGCCGTAGGTGATGTCGCAGTCGTACGCCGCCCGGCGCTCGGGCGGTGTCATCTCGGACTGGATCAGGCCGACGGACAGACCTAGGAAGCGGTGCACCCGGCCCATCCACTCGGCGTCGCGGCGCGCCAGGTAGTCGTTGACCGTCACGACGTGGACGCCCTTGCCCTCGAGGGCATTGAGGTAAGCCGGCAGCGTGCCGACCAGGGTCTTGCCTTCTCCGGTTCGCATCTCGGCGATGTTGCCGAGGTGCAGGGCTGCGCCGCCCATCAGCTGGACATCGAAGTGCCGCTGCCCCAGCGTTCGCTTGGCTGCCTCGCGGGTCGACGCGAAGGCCTCTGCCAGCAGGTCGTCGAGCGTCTCGCCGTCGGCGATCCGCTTGCGGTAGACGTCTGTCTGCTCGCGCAGCTCCGCGTCCGACATCGCGGCGAATTCGTCCTCGATCGCATTGACCTGGTCGGCAAGGTTGCGCAGTTTGCGCAGGATCTTGCCCTCACCTGCGCGAAGAAGCTTGTCTAGCACGTCGATGAACTCCTAGTCGGCCGGCGGCTTGCGAAGGACTCGCCGCAACACGGCGAACGGCCGCCGCACCGGTCATCGTAGGCGGTCGGCGCGTCAGCCGGTGATACACGGAGTCCAACGTGGAAAGCTCCGGCGGCGTTCCGCCTGGACGGTCGCCATCGGCCGCTGCCGACCGGTCGCCCACCGACATAGGCTGCGCGCATCAATTTCCCCGATTGATCGGAGCACGCAGTGCGGATCGCAGTTCTTGGAACGGGCACGGTCGGGAGCACGATCGGCAGCAAACTCGTCTCGCTCGGGCACGACGTCGTCATGGGCTCCCGCACTGCCGACAACCCGAAAGCCGCCGCCTGGATTGCCACCTGCCTCACCGACGCCGCGGCGACTGGCGGGACTGCCGGTGCAGCGGCGTACGCCGACGCGGCAGCAGGCGCCGAACTGATCGTCAACGCCACTGCCGGGACCGGTTCCCTCGACGCTCTGCGCGCAGCGGGAGCCGTCAACCTGGCCGGCAAGGTGCTGCTCGACATCTCCAACCCGCTGGACTTCTCCCGTGGCATGCCGCCGTCCCTGTCAGTGTCCAACACGGACAGCCTGGGCGAGCAGATCCAGCGCGAGTTCCCCGACGCATCCGTGGTGAAGTCGCTGAACACGATGACCGCGGCGGTGATGACGAATCCATCGACCGTCGCGGGAGCCCACAGCGTGTTCGTCAGCGGCGAGGACGCCAATGCCAAAGGCGAGGTGCGCAATCTGCTGATCAGCTTCGGCTGGCCGCCGGACCGCATCATCGACCTCGGCGGCATCGTGAGCGCCCGCGGCGTCGAGATGTACCTGCCGCTGTGGCTGAACCTGATGGCTGCGCTCGGGACGCCGATGTTCAACATCGCGGTCGCCCGCGCCTAGACGAGTTGCGCGGAGACGTCGTGACGGGGGCGCTCAGGTGATCTCGAGCAGCTTCTCGCGGACGGCGTAGACGACGGCTTCCATCCGCGAGTGCAGTTGCAGCTTCTCGAGGATGTTGCGGATGTGGTTCTTCACCGTGTTCTCACTGATGAAGAGCTGCTTGGCGATGTCGCGGTTGTTCATGCCCTTGGCGACAAGCTTGAGGACTTCCATCTCCCGATCGGTCAGACGCGGCGTCGGGAGCTGCTGGCGCTCGTCACCGCGTTTGATCATCGAGGCAAACTCGGTCAGCAGCTTAGAGGCCATCGACGGCGAGATCAGCGACTGGCCGCCGTTGACCGCACGGATCGCGGTCGCCACCTCTTCGATGGAGATCTCCTTGAGCAGGTAGCCGCTGGCGCCGGCCTTGATGGCGTCGTAGAGGTCGCCCTCCTCATCGCTGATCGTCAGCATGATGATCTTGGCGCTCGGTACGACGTCCTTGATCGCCGTGCACGCGTCGATGCCGCCGCGCTTGGGCATCCGGACGTCCATCAGGACGATGTCGGGCATCGTCTCCGCCGCCTTGTCGACCGCCTCCGCGCCGTCGCCGGCCTCGCCGACGACCTCGATGTCGTCTTCCTGCTCGAGGACCATCTGCAGGCCACGGCGGAACAACGCGTGGTCGTCGACGACGAGCACGCGGATCGGATCCCGCGGACCGCCGGCCGGCTCCATCGTGAAGTCCTCTGTCACGAGGCCCCTTCCGCAAATCAAGTGCCATGGGAACTGCCAGCGCCTGGACCGGCGATTGTCCTGGCAAACGTTACTGCTTGAGCCTGATTACGCCGTATGCGTACCCCTTGCGACGGTATACGACACTGGCCAGGCCGGAGTCGGCGTCGGCGAACAGGAAGAAGTCGTGGCCGACGAGCTCCATGTGGTGCAGCGCGTCGTCGAGATGCATCGGCTCACTCTCGAAAGCCTTTTCGCGTACGACGATCTGCGGCTCGTCCGTTTCGTCGGCAGCCAGCTCTGCGAACGCTTCGTCGCCGGCTGCGATCGCTGTCGTGCCCTGGCGCAACGAATCGGGGCTGTGCTGCCCGTAGTGCACGCGCCGCTTGTCCGCGGCCCGGCGCAACCTGCCTTCGAGCTTGTCGAGCGCGAGATCGAGGGCGGCGTACGCATCCGCTGCTGCCGCCTCCGCCCGGATGATCGGGCCTTTGCTGAGGCAGGTGAGCTCGACCCGGTCCTTGGTCGACGTCAGCCTTGGGTTGCGTTCCTCGGAAACCTCGACGTCTATCCGAATGATCCTGTGGTTGAGGCGCTCGACCTTGGAGAGCTTGTCGACCGTGTGCTGACGGAACTTCTCCGAAACGTCGGCCTTGCGACCCTTGACCACAATGTCCATTCGGAACTCCTTCTGCTCACGCATCGCTGCGCGGTTGGCGTGACGCCCGTCCGGCCGACCTGGTCTTTGGCCCCACATCCGCCTGCGGAAGGCCTCGCGACTGAAGTCACTAATGCCCTTCTCCCGGGTCGAAGACCATAGGGATCTTCGGCGAGGCAGGACTTACATCTAAACCGCACCATGATCGAACGACGAAGAGTCGCCTTACGTGGACCGCTTTGCCTGCGGCTGGCATCGGCTAACCCGGTCTCGTGGAGAGGCCGGACGCAACCACGGACCCGGACGGGCGTCACGGTCCGAGGCTATCTCTGACGGGCGGAAATGGTGAAGGCGCGCGATCTTGGAAGCGGCGCTGCGTCGCGGCGACCACCGCTGCAGCGCTCACTTCGATACCAGCGGCGCGCAGTGCGCGAGTCGCCTCGAGGAGAGTTGCTCCGGACGTCACGATGTCGTCAAGGAGCACGACCCGGCCGTTCGGCTGGCAGCCGCGCCGGGCGGCGTACCGCATGCTGCCGGTGATGTTGCGCGCCCGGCCTGCGGAATCGAGACCGGACTGGTCGGCGACCCGCCGGTGCTGGCCCAGCCCCGTCGCAATCGGAACTCCGGTGAGAGCGGCCACCTGCTTGGCAAGCAGTGACATGTGGTCGTAACCGCGCTCCCGCCTGGCCGCCCGCGATGACGGCACCGCGACGACGAAGTCGGCGCGCATGCCCGCGACCACGCCTGCCAGGGCAGCCCCGAGCGGGCCGGCAAGGGCGAGGCGGCCCCGCTCCTTGAATGCGATGAGAGCGGCGCGCGCCGGGCCGTCGTACGCCGTCGCGGCAAATACCTGTGGCAGCCCGGCCGGCCGCGGCGTCGGGTCGGCGCGAAACGGGACCCCGAGTACGCCGCCGGTGCACTCGGCGCACAACAGCACGCCGCGCTCCCCGCAGCCCGGACACCGACGCGGGCAGGCGAGGTCGAGCAGCGCACGGATCACGACAGCAAGAGTGGCAACACAGCGACGCCACGAACGAGCACGACGGTGAACTGTGGAGAACCTGCTATTGGTTGCGCGCCCGGTCCGGGAGCTTCGTCCAATGCAGGCCACGGGTGATGTAGACCGACTGGCCGGTAGCGGAGACGTCGTCGATGACGAGCATTATCTGGCTGGCCGAGCTGCCGTCCCCGCGGCGGGCGCCATTGGGGCTGGCCTCGATGGCCACCAGCTGCGGCGCGATGGTCGAACCAGGCCTGGTCTTCTCCAGGACCTGCTGCGAACCGGGTGACTCCTCGGGGGCTGTGCCGTCGATCCGGACGGTGAACACGGCTGGGTCTTCTGCGCCGCGTTGCCCGATGAAAGCGAGCTTGCCGCTGTCGAGCCAGGCCACCGAAAGCGGGTTGATGTTCGTGGCGTCGATGACCGACCTGAACCCGCCGACGCGCAACGCCGCCTGGTCGATCGCGCGCCGGTCGATGAGACCGATCTCCAGGGATCGCCGGCCGTCGCGGTCGATGATGACGGCTGCCCGCACGCCGTCGGGCGCAACCTCGAACGCGTAGAGATGGCCGTTGAGATCAGAGGTCGGGACCTTCTTCGCGTCGGGCGCGCCCGGAGGCACCCGATACAGCACAGGTGACTCCTCGCCCTCCTGCGTCACCACGAAAAGACCGTCCTGCTTCATGCCGGCGGACGGCTCGGTCATGCGCTCCGACTTCGGCTGGGTGACGAGCGCGCCGGCCTGTACCGGCCCGACCCGCAGTTCCTGCAAGCCTGCCGCCGCTTCCGCCGCGACCGCAACCGTGCTGCCGTCCGCGGACACCGCGGGCTTGCCCGCGTTCGGGCCCAACGGGCGGCCCGTGTGCACGGTGGAGTACGGGTGGTAGCTGCCGAGCGTGCCGTTGAGATTGAAGTACGACGTCCGGTGCGCATAGGGGCCGTCCGGGTCGTAGTCCTTCCAGTCGTCCTGGGTCTGGGCCAGTTGCCTTGCCGGTGACTTCGCCGCATCGAAGGTGAAAGGCTGGTCGCCGACCCGGATCGTCACTGCATCGATCCGGCTGTCCAACGCGGTCAGCGTCCACACGATCTGGGCGACGATCTTTGGCTTCAGCGCCGGTTGCACATTCGCGAAATCGCCGCTGTGGAAGGTCACCACCGCGATGTTGTTCTCTGGCTCCGGCGCTGACAGCAGCGTTGTGCCGGGGGGGAACAGCGACGGCGGCAGGAAGCCGGCCAGCTTCGGAGTCGGGCCCGCAACCAGCCGCTCGACCAGCGAGCCGACGCGGGTCGAGCTGTCGTTCGGCAGGTAGAGCGGCTCCGGGATCAGCGTGCCGTACTCGCGAGTCGAATAGAAGTACGGCACGACCCGGCGGAACACCTGGCTCAGGTCTGTGTTGTTGATCCGCCGGCCACGCGGCAGCGTGGAGATCCGCCAGCCGTTCGGCTGCAGGGTGAGGGCGAACTGCTGCTGCACACGGGAGACGTCGGGACGGTATTCGCCGTCGGCGCTGATCCGCGCCAGCAGCTCGAGGGTGACATCGACATCGCGTACGGCCGGATCCTTCGACGGACGCAGGGTGACTTCCCGGCTCGTGTAGACGGCCGTCTCGCCTGTTTCGTCCCAGACCGTCGGGGCCGTCAGGTAGTCCGCGGCAAGCTGCTTCCCCTCTGGAGTGGTGTCCTGCTCTGCGCCGAGGAACCCATCGACGATGACATCGGGGGCAGCCCCCGGCGGGACCGGCGCACCAGCTATGCGACCCTGCTCGTCCCGCACGTCCTCGACTGCGCCGGCGCTCGGCGCCGAACCGACGACGATCGCCTTGCTCGAGGTCGGGACCGAGGAACACCCGGTGCCGGCAAGCAACAGCGCCGCTGCGAGACTCGCGGCCAAGGCTTTACGCATCGGTCATCACCGGCGGTTGCTCGAGCGGCAGCGGCGACGAAGTCAGCTCGCCGCCGGCCTGCCGCGGCAGGGTCAGCCGGAAGACCGCTCCGCGTCCCGGCTGTCCCCAGGCCTGCAGCCAGCCGCCGTGCAGCCTGGCATCCTCGAGGGCGATCGACAGACCTAGGCCGGTGCCCCCGGTCTGCCGTGCCCGCGACGGGTCGGCCCGCCAGAAGCGGGAGAAGACCCGGGCGGCGTCGACCGGGCGGAAACCCACCCCGAGGTCGCGTACGACGACCGCCACCGCATGCTCGTCGGCTCCCATGGTCACGTGCACCGGAAGGCCTTCACCGTGCTCGACCGCGTTGAAGATGAGGTTTCGCAGGATGCGCTGCAACCGGCGCGGGTCGGCTTCGACGAACAGCTGACCACTGCCTGACGTCTGCACGACGACCTGGCTGCCGCGCCGCTCGGCGAGCGGCGCAACCGCATCGACCACGCGCAGGACGGCATCGCGCATGTCGATGAGTTCGGGCTCGAGGACCGCCGCGCCCGCGTCGTACCTGCTGATCTCCAGCAGGTCGACCAGCAGGCCTTCGAAGCGGTCGAGCTCCTTCTGGAGCAGCTCCGCGGACCGGCTGATCTCGGGCGCGAAGTCCGCGCGGACGGCGTACAGGATGTCGGCGGCCATCCGCACCGTGGTGAGCGGTGTACGCAACTCGTGCGAGACGTCGGCGACGAACCTGCGCTGCACGCGCGAGAGCTCCTGCAGTTCGCCGATCTTCTGCTGCAGGTTGGCCGCCATCCGGTTGAAGGTCTCGGCGAGCCGCGCCATCTCGTCCTCGCCGTCGACGTTCATGCGTTCGGCGAACTCGCCCGCCGCAAAGCGACCGGCGATGCGCGCTGCGTGCGTCACCGGCGTCACCACCTGCCGGGTGACCAGCAGGACGACGAGGGCGATGAGCAGCGCGAGCCCGGTGCCGGTGAAGAGCAGGCTGCGGCGGACCAGCTGCCAGGTGTCGACCTGGCTGCTCAGCGGCAGCAGCATGTAGAGGTCGTACGTGGAGGTGGCCTGGCTGCCGATGACCAGGGCGGGAACCCGTGAGCCGTGGACCGACATCGTGGTGTAGGCACGGCCGATTTTCGGACCGTGGTGGGTGTCCTGCACCAGGTCGCGCAGCGCGTCCGGCACGTCGGCACGCTGGGCCTCGACGGGGAAGAAGACGGACCGGCCGCCATGCCTCGAGAGCTCGAAGTGCGCGTCGGGCGGCGCGTTCTGCAAACCCGAAAGCACCGCCCTGATGTCCTCGTCGGTGCGTTCGCTGCGTCTGAGGAGTTCGGTCTGAGCGGACCGCAGAACGGTGGTGTACTGGCTCTGCGCAGCGGTGCGCTGCGTGCGCAGTTGCCCGGCCGTGATCCGGTCGAGCAGGAAGACACCGAACAGCGCGACTACGGCCAGGGAAACGACGAGGGCGCTCGCGACCACGCGCAACTGCAGAGAGCGGCGCCAGCGCCACCTGATCCAGCTGGCCAGGCGCACCGGGGGCAGCCGCTGCCAACCGCGGCCGGGCAGTCCGCTCCCCCGACCGCTGATCATTGCGGCGGGCCGGCCCGGTATCCGATGCCGCGCACGGTCAGGACGATCTCGGGCTTCTCCGGGTCGCGCTCGATCTTGGAACGCAGTCGCTGCACATGGACGTTGACGAGCCGGGTGTCCGCGGCGTGCCGGTAACCCCAGACCTGCTCCAGGAGCACCTCGCGCGTGAACACCTGCCGTGGCTTGCGGGCCAGTGCGACCAGCAGGTCGAACTCCAGCGGCGTAAGGGAAATCTCTTGTCCCTCACGCTTGGTCCGGTGGCCGGCGACGTCGATCTCGATCTCGCCGATGCGCAAAGTCTCCGGCTCGACGTCCTCGTTGCGGCGCATCCGCGCGCGCACCCTTGCGACGAGTTCCTTGGGCTTGAACGGCTTGACGATGTAGTCGTCGGCGCCGGATTCCAGCCCGAGCACGACGTCGACCGTGTCGGTCTTCGCCGTGAGCATCACGATGGGAACGCCGGATTCGCTGCGGATCTGCCGGCACACCTCGAGGCCGTCCTTGTTGGGAAGCATCAGGTCGAGGAGTACGACGTCCGGCTTGTGTTCCCTGAACGCCGCGAGCGCCTTGGCGCCGTCAGCGACGAAAGACGGCTCGAAACCCTCACCACGCAGCACGATGCCCAGCATCTCGGCCAGCGCTGGGTCGTCGTCGACGACGAGGACGCGACCTTTCATGAAGCCTGCAGGCACGTCGTGCCTAATGGCGTGCGGCGCGATGTCATGCGGCCATTGTGCCTGCTCAGGATCAATTGCAGCGTTGTTCATGGTGAAAGACCTTCCCGTGATGCGCCGGTGCCGGTGCATTACACGGTCGAGCGCCGGGGTCGCAGCCCGGTGTCAGGAAGATCACGTTTTGTGCCCTAGATGATCTCGACCCGATCGAGTGAGGACCAGAAGTAGCGGGACTGGGCGCACTTCTCGCCGGTATTGCGGACGTAGAGCGTGTGCTCCCCGTAAGGGAGGAGCGGGCTCTCGTATGCCGGGATGCCGATCTTGCGGACAGGTGCGTACCCGTCGAAGCGCACCGGCTCGCTCTCGTCGACCCACGATTCGATCTGCGACTGGTTGACGTCCTGCACCATGATCAGCCGCGCCTGCGTGCCGACGAAGCGGACAACCGCGGTGTCGCCCGGCATCGAGGTGTACGAGTTGGTGCCGCCGGTCTCCCTGTTCGCGGTGGAGTGCCGCCATTGCCCGACGTACTCGATCTGGTTGAGGCCGTTGCCCGCGACCGTGTTCTCGATGATCGTGCCGCCGTCGACGACCACCGCCTCAGTGGCTAGGACCTCGCCGGTCAACTCCTCGACCAACTCGTCGATCTCGAACGAGTCGAGCGCTGCTCGTAGTTCGGTCTCGACATCGGTGAGTTCTGCTGCCGTCGTCCGCGCCTGAGCGCCCCCATACGCTGTCGACCGCATGGCCGTCGACAGGTGCTCGATGTTGCGGGCGATGTCGGTCGAAGCGGTGGCGGCTTCGGAGGCGGCCCGGCCGATCTGCATGGTGGTGGCGGTCTGCTCTTCCACCGAGGCGGCGATCGCCGCCTGGTTGTCGTTGACGGTCGCGATGGTCGTGGTGACTTCCCTGATCGACGTCGTTGCGCTGCTGGAGCCGCGCATGATGTCAGCGACGTTGCGGCCGACGGTGCCGGTGGCTCGCGCCGTCTCGCCGGCAAGCGACTTGACCTCGCCGGCGACGACCGCGAAGCCCTTGCCCGCCTCGCCCGCCCTCGCCGCCTCGATGGTGGCGTTGAGCGCGAGCAAGTGGGTCTGGTTTGCGATCTTGGTGATCAGGTCCACGACCTCGCCGATGCGTGTCGACGCGGCACCGAGCTCGACGACGGTGTCTTGAGCCAGCGCCGACTGCTCCGCTGCGAAAGTTGCGGTCGAAGCGGCATGCGCCGCGTGCTGGG
>JBDTYE010000121.1:0-9555 GCA_040005895.1 Actinomycetota bacterium
GCGCGCCGCGGGCTTCCTGAACCAAAGGCAGATGTTCAGGATCCGGATCGCGCTCGACCCGGACGCCGCTGGAGTAGTCGTAAATCCGTTGTGACAAAAGGCCGATCAGGCCCGCGACCGAGCCGTCGTCCGAATGCATCGGCAGATACAAAGGCAACACGGACTCGCCGAACGCCGCCTGGCAGGCCGCCAGCGTGTCGTCGAAATCCGCGCGGTCCTTGTCGAGTTTGCTGATGACGACGGCGCGCGGCATGCCGACAGCGGCGCACTCGTCCCACAGCATCCGGGTGGCGCCGTCGATCGGGTCGGTGGCCGACACGACGAACAGGGCCGCGTCCGCGCCGCGCAAGCCCGCGCGCAAGTCACCGACGAAATCGGCGTAGCCGGGCGCGTCGAGCAGGTTGACCTTGATGCCGTTGTGCTCGACGGGCGCGAGGGCGAGCGAGACCGACCGCTGCTGACGGATCTCCGCATCGTCGAAGTCCGACACAGTGGTGCCGTCCTCCACGCGGCCCAGGCGCGTGATCGCGCCGGTCGCAACGAGCAGCGATTCGACGAGCGTGGTCTTGCCCGCCCCCGAATGGCCGACAAGCACCACGTTCCTGACCTGGCTCGGCGAAAGAGTCACCATTGCCTCCCGACGCTCGACGTCTTGGACGGTCGATGCTTCCCCTCCGCGGCGCGCGCCACAAGCCCTGAGTGCGCGGACAGACAGAACGCCCGTCCGCGCGCCGGTATCCTGCCCCCATGCTCAACGTGCGGGCCCGGGGTCCGATCGGCTTGGTCGTCAACCCGCTGGTCACACTCCTGGCGCGCACCGGGCTCACGCCCAACGCGCTGACAATCGCAGGCGCGGTTGGCACTGTCGCAGGTGCCGCGCTGATCGCTCGCGGCCATCTCTTCTGGGGCGTCGTCACGACGACCGTATTCGTGCTGTTCGACATGATCGACGGCCGGCTGGCCCGAGCACAGGGCACGTCCGGCCCGTGGGGTGCGCTGCTCGACTCGACCCTCGACCGGCTCAGTGACGGGGTGATCTTCGCGGCGCTGGTCATCTGGTTCGGCCGGGGCGCACCGCAGGACGAACCGTGGCTGGCCTTCCTGGCGCTGTTCTGCCTGCTCGCCGGCGCGCTGGTCTCGTACGTGAAGGCGCGCGCCGAGGGTCTCGGCCTGACCTGCAACGTGGGATTCGCCGAGCGGGCGGAGCGGCTGATCATCGTGCTGGTCGGCACCGGCCTCGCCGGACTCGGCGTGCACTACGTGCTCGCGGCCGCGCTGTGGTTCCTGGCCGCTGCCAGCGTCGTCACGATCGGGCAACGGCTGGCCACCGTACGCCGACAGGTCGTTGCGCTGGAACCCCGGTGATCGAGGCCCTCACCTATTACTCCTATGTCGCCGGGTGGGCGATCGTCCGAGCCCTGCCCGAACGTGTTGCCCTTTCGCTGGCGGGGCTGGGCGCCGACCTCGCGGTACGCCGCCGGGGCAAGGGCGTGCGCCAGCTCGAGGCCAATCTGCGCCGGGTTCTCGGACCTGGTGCGTCGCCGGCGCTGCTGGAATCGACTCTGCGCAAGGCGATGCGGTCCTACTCGCGGTACTGGATCGAGGTGTTCCGGCTGCCGGTGATCACCAAGGAGCGGCTGATCGCCGATACGACCTGCGAGGACGAGCACCTGCTCCGCGAGGCGGTCGCTTCCGGGCGGGGCGTCGTACTCGCGCTGCCGCATCAGGGCAATTGGGACGCGGCGGGGGCTTGGGCGACGGCGACCGGGATGCCGTTCACCACTGTCGCGGAGCGGCTCAAGCCCGAACGTTTGTACGACCGGTTCGTTGCCTTCCGGGAGTCTCTCGGTATGGAGGTGCTGGCCCTCACGGGCGACAAGGCGCCACCTCTCACGACGATGACCGAGCGGCTTCGGGGTGCCGGGACCGTCTTCCTCGTCGCGGACCGCGATCTGTCCTCCGGCGGCATCGAGGTCGACTTCTTCGGCGAGCGCACGACGTTTCCCGGCGGCCCGGCGGCGCTGGCGCTGCGTACCGGAGCCGTGTGCCTGGCCGCGACCATGTGGTTCCGCGAGGACGGCTGGGGCATCAAGATCCACGCCATCGAGGCGCCGACGACACGTCCACCGGGCGGTCCCATCCGCGCCATGACTCAGCAGATCGCCGACGCGTTCGAAGAAGGCATCGGCGCCCACCCGCAGGACTGGCACATGCTGCAGCCGCTGTGGCTGGCCGACCGCAGGCCCCCAGAGCGGACGTCCGCATGAGAATCGGGCTGGTCTGCCCCTACGCCTGGGACGTTCCCGGTGGGGTGCAGGCACACGTCCGCGACCTCGCCGAAACCCTGCAGGTGCTGGGTCACACCGTTTCGGTGCTCACGCCGGTCGAGGACGACGAGGCCGACCTGCCGGCGTACGTCGTGAGCTCCGGCGGGGTGCTCAAGGTTCCGTACAACGGTTCGGTGGCAAGGCTTTCCTTCCATCCCAAGGCTGCCGCCAAAGTCAGGCGCTGGCTCAAGAACGGCGAGTTCGACGTCGTACACATCCACGAGCCCGTCGCCCCGAGCACCAGCGTCCTGGCCCTGCTGCAGACCAAGGACGAACCGATCGTCGGCACGTTCCACACGTCGATGATCCGGTCGCGCGGCCTCGAGTTCTGGCGGCCTTCGCTGCAGCCGTTCCTGGAGAAGATCGTGGCCCGGATCGCCGTGAGCCATGCGGCCAGGCGCTACATCGTCGAACACGTCGGCGGCGGCGTGATCCTCATCCCCAACGGCGTGTCCGTGGAGCACTACGCGCACGCCGAGCCGCTTCCGGGGTGGCCTTCCGGACTCGCCGAACGAGACGGCGGCGACATCGGATTCCTCGGCCGCATCGACGAGTCGCGCAAAGGTCTGCCGGTGCTGCTGGCGGCCTTCGCGGCGTTGCTCGAGTCCCGGCCGCAAGCCCGCCTTCTGATCGCCGGGCCGGGCGGCGTCGACGACGTGACCGAGGGTCTCGACCCCGCGGTGCGGGCGCGCATCGAGTTCCTCGGCATGGTCAGCGAGATCGACAAGGCCAGGGCGCTGCGCTCGGTCGACATCTACTGCGCGCCCAACATCGGCGGCGAGAGTTTTGGCATCGTGCTGCTCGAAGCGATGGCGGCCGGCGCGCCCGTCGTTGCCAGCGATCTCGACGCCTTCCGCCGGGTACTCGACGACGGCGCAGCCGCGCGGCTGTTCCCAGCCGAGGACTGGGCGGCCCTGGCAAAGACACTCGACGCGCTGCTGCAGGACCCGGCCGCCCGGGCCGAACTCACCCGGCGGGGGGAGGACGTCGTACGCCGCTTCGACTGGCCGGTCATCGCGCGCGCGATCGTCGACGTCTACGAAACCGTCATCGCGGCGACGCCGCACCGCTGACCTGCAGGCCGCCGGCTGGCATGCTGGCGCGGTGAAGCAGCAATGACGAAGGTGATCACCGCTATCGCGGTGCTGCTGCTGCTCACGACCTACATCTCGTGGACGGCCAGCCGGCTCGACCGTCTGACCGCGCGCGTGGAGGCGGCCTGGTCGTCACTGGACGCGCAACTCGTCCGGCGGGCAGCGGCGGCCGCCCAGCTCGCGGCGTACGAGCGCAGGCACGGGGGTCTCGAGAGCGATCCCCTGCAGATCA
Source organism: Actinomycetota bacterium (assembly GCA_040005895.1). GTDB lineage: Bacteria > Actinomycetota > Actinomycetes > BP-191 > BP-191 > JBDTYE01. The sequence goes on from JBDTYE010000121.1 coordinate 3,654, forward strand.
TGGAATACGCAGCCATGGGCGCCCGCAACGCCTCGGTGGCCGAGCGCCAGGATGCCGAGAACGACCTGACCAGGGGGATCCGATCGGCCCTTGCGATCGGAGCCCTGCGCGGCACCCGTGCCGGCGATCTGTTCGTCGACCTGCGGGACGCCTCGACGAAGGTCGACTTCGCCCGGCAGTTCTACAACGACGCCGTCCGCGACAACGGGGGACTCCGGCGGCGCTGGCTCTGCCGGCTGCTCTGCAGGTTCCGTCGCGACCCGATTCGCGGCTATTTCGAGATCGCCGACGCCGCCATCGTTGCCGAGCGTGGGCGCAGCGCGATGAGCGACGGTTTCGGCTGACAAATCCCGCCGATTTCAGCTGACAGGTCGCGACGGGCGGAGCCGGCCTGGCGTGTTTCGGCGGCGTACTGGCATAGCGTGTGCGCCACTGTCGTCACGCCTCAGGAGATGTGATCTTGCCGTTTCGCCGCCGGTTGGCCGTTGCCGCCGCCGCTGCCCTGCTGGTCACGTCCCTGGCTGCGTGCACTCACAGGAAGTCGCCCGCGGCCGCATCGCCGGCTCTGGTCTCGGCAACTTCGGTGCCGTCTTCCGCGATCGAGAGCGCCCCGCCGGCGCCCAGCCTTTCCGCGAGCGAGTCGCCCTCGGAGTCGGCGTCCGCAACGGCATCGGCGTCCCCGTCGCCCGCACCTGCCAAGCCGCGCGCGGTCGTCGCCAAAGCGGTCGGCCATCCGTTCACCGGCGGCAAGGAGCCGCTCGGCCCGGTCGTCGCCGTCAAGGTCAACAACAACTTCCCCGGGCTGCCGCAGTCGGGCCTGGACCAGGCCGACGTGATCTACGAGGAACTGATCGAGGGCGGCGAGACCCGGCTGTGCGCGATTTTTTCGACGCAGCGTCCGAACGTGGTGGGGCCCATCCGCAGCGCCCGCGAGACCGACATCGAGCTGCTCGCCCAGTACGGCCGGATCGACCTCGCTTTCAGCGGCGCCAACAGGCTGATGCTGGGCGTCGTACGCCGCGCCAATCTCGTGGACGCCCGCTGGGATGCCGTCCCGGCGGCGTACACCGAACTGAAGAACGGGCGGCACGCGCCGTACCGGGTACACGCATCGATCCCGAAACTGCTGGCCCGCACCAGCCCGGTCAATGCGCACGACGTCGGCTTCCGGTTCGGCAGCTCGCACTCGCCGTCGAGCGCAGCCAGGACCGTGACGATCCACTGGCCGGGGATGACCAACACGATCAGGTACGACGCCTCGACCCGCCGCTGGACCGTCTATATCGGGTCGCACCGGCAAGTGACCGTCGACAACCTGATCGTCCAGTACGTCAAGATCAAGCAGACCGGTTTCACCGACGTGGTCGGCAACCACACCCCGCTGGCCCGGACCCTCGGCTCCGGCAAGGTGATGGTGTTTCGCGACGGCCGGGCGGTCGACGGCAGCTGGCACCGCCAGTTCATGAAGAGCCCGACGATCATGCTCGACAGCAAGCGGCAGCACCTGCTGCTGCGCCCCGGCTCGACGTTCGTCATGCTGGTGCCCAACACCGAGCGCGTCTCGATCTCCTGACATCCGCAGGTTGGACCCTCAAGCATCCGCCTGGGCGTGACGCTTGAGGGTCCAACGTTCGCGGCGGGCGGCGCGCTAACGCGTTCGCGGGCTGCCGACCCCTCGCCGTACCATGGGCTTGTCCCGCGCCCCGCGGGACAGCCAGATTTCATCGCACCGAAGAGGTCGCCCGATGTCGTCAAGCACGCCGGAGTCCACCAAGACGACCGGCACTGCCCGGGTCAAGCGCGGCATGGCCGAGATGCTCAAGGGCGGCGTCATCATGGACGTCGTCACGCCGGAGCAGGCCAAGATCGCCGAGGACGCCGGCGCCGTCGCCGTGATGGCCCTGGAGCGGGTGCCCGCCGACATCCGGCGCGACGGCGGCGTGGCGCGGATGAGCGACCCCGACATGATCGACGGCATCATCGCCGCGGTGTCGATCCCCGTGATGGCCAAGGCCCGGATCGGGCACTTCGTCGAGGCGCAGGTGCTGCAGTCCCTCGGCGTCGACTACGTAGACGAGTCCGAGGTGCTCACTCCCGCCGACGAGGCTCACCACATCGACAAGTGGGCGTTCACGGTTCCCTTCGTCTGCGGCGCGACCAACCTCGGCGAGGCGCTCCGTCGCATCGGTGAGGGCGCCGCGATGATCCGGTCCAAGGGCGAGGCCGGCACCGGCAATGTCGTTGAGGCGACCCGGCACATGCGGGCGATCAAGGCCGACATCAAGAAGCTCGCGACCATGGACGAGACGGAGTTGTACGCCGCCGCGAAGGACCTGCGCGCGCCGCTCGAACTCGTACTCGAGGTCGCCGCCCTCGGCAAGCTGCCTGTCGTTTTGTTCACCGCCGGCGGCATCGCCACCCCGGCCGACGCCGCGATGATGATGCAGCTCGGCGCCGAGGGCGTCTTCGTCGGATCGGGAATCTTCAAGTCCGGCGACCCGTCGGCGCGGGCGAAGGCGATCGTCGAGGCGACCACGTTCTGCAACGAACCAGATGTGATCGCGAAGGTCTCCCGGGGTCTGGGCGAGGCGATGGTCGGCATCAACCTCGACACGCTCGCCCCCGACCAGCGGCTCGCCTCGCGGGGTTGGTGACTGACCGCCTGAAGACGACTCCGCGCATCGGCGTCCTCGCACTGCAGGGCGACGTCCGCGAGCATGCGCAGATGCTGCGCCGGGTCGGCGCCGAACCGGTCGAGGTACGCAGTTGCGCTGCCCTTGCGTCGTGCGACGGATTGGTCATCCCGGGCGGGGAAAGCACAACGATCGGAAAGCTGGCCGACACTTTCGGCCTGCTCGACCCGCTCCGGAAGGCGGTCGTTTCCGGATTGCCTGTCTACGGGTCCTGCGCCGGCATGATCTTGCTGGCGGGCGGCGTACTCGACGGTCGTGCTGACCAGCAGCTGATCGGCGGCCTCGACATCACCGTCCGGCGCAATGCTTTCGGCAGGCAGGTCGCCTCTTTCGAGGCAGACGTCGAGATGGCGGGGGTCGAGGGCGGGCCAGTGCATGCGGTGTTCATCCGGGCACCCTGGGTCGAGACCTGCGGGGACGGCGTGGAGATCGTCGCGAAGGTCGCGGATAGGATCATCGCGGTCCGGCAAGGGTCGTTGCTCGCGACTTCGTTCCACCCCGAGCTGACAGATGATGCCCGGGTACACGGGCTCTTTGCCGACATGGTGCGAACCTCAGGGTCGCGCGCCTCCGAGCACGAAGAGGAGACCCCGTGAGCGGCCATTCCAAGTGGGCGACGACCAAGCACCAGAAGGGCGTCAAGGACCAGCGCCGCGGCAAGCTGTTCGCCAAGCTCATCAAGAACATCGAGGTGGCGGCGCGCACCGGTGGCGGTGACATCTCCGGCAACCCGACGCTCGCCGACGCGATCACCAAGGCCAAGCAGACGTCGGTGCCCAGCGACAACATCGACCGCGCGGTCAAGCGTGGCTCCGGCGAACTCGACGGCGGCGTCAACTACGAGTCGATCACGTACGAGGGCTACGGCCCCGGCGGCGTAGCGCTGCTCGTCGAGTGCCTCACCGACAACCGAAACCGGGCTGCCATGGAAGTGCGCACCGCGATGACGCGCAACGGCGGCACGATGGCCGACCCCGGTTCCGTCGCCTATCTGTTCAACCGCAAGGGCGTCCTGCTGGTGCCGAAGGGCTCGCTCGGCGAGGACGACGTGCTCATGGCGGTGCTCGAGCACGGCGCCGAAGAGGTCAACGACCTGGGGGAGTCCTTCGAGGTCATCTGCGACGCGACCGATCTCCACGCGGTTCGGGTCGCGTTGACGGCAGCTGCAATGACGCCCGAGACCGCTGACATCGCCTGGCTGCCGATGGTCGAGATCGCGATCGAGGGCGAAGACGTCGCCCGCAAGGTGCTTCGGCTCATCGACGCGCTCGAGGACTGCGACGACGTACAGGACGTGTGGTCCAACTTCGACATCAGCGACGAAGTCCTGGAAGCCGCGACCGCCTAGCTGCCTCGGCGACGCTCCGGGCGGTGATCCACGGCGGCTGATCATGGCCCCGACCATGATCACGTGCCGTGGATCAGTGGTGGCGCAGGTGAATCCGGAGCGGGGGCCTGCTGCACACACCGCACCTACGGCGTGTCTTACCGGCGGCCGGGCGCCGCCCTCATAGGGTTATCGAACGGGTGTTCGGTCAGGCAGCTCTAGGAGACACAGTGCGGGTGTTGGGCGTCGACCCGGGGCTGACCCGGTGTGGCATCGGCGTCGTCGACGGCGGTCGCGGCAGTGCGGTGACGCTGGTGGCTGTCGATGTCATCCGTACGCCGGCGGGTGACGATGTCGCGCACCGGCTGGTCGCGCTGGAGCGGGCGTTCGATGAATGGATCAGGCTGCACCAGCCGGATGCGGTCGCAGTCGAGCGGGTCTTCAGCCAGCACAACGTACGGACCGTGATGGGCACCGCCCAGGCGGGCGCGGTGGCGCTCCTGTGCGCGGCGCGAGCCGGGTTGCCGGTTGCGCTGCACACCCCCAGCGAGGTGAAGGCAGCCGTGACCGGATCCGGGCGCGCCGACAAGGCGCAGGTCACGACGATGGTCACCAAGCTGCTCGGTCTCAGCACGCGGCCCACTCCTGCAGACGCCGCCGACGCCCTGGCCCTGGCCATCTGTCACCTGTGGCGCGGGCCCGCGCAGGCCCGGGTGGCCGCCGCACTGGCCGCCCGGCGGCCGGCGTGATTGCCAGCGTCCGTGGCCGGGTGAGCGCGGTGGCGCCCGATTCGGCCATCGTCGACGTCGGCGGTGTCGGGTTGCTCGTCTACTGCACGCCGACGACCATTGCCGGCCTCCGGGTCGGCGAAGACACCCAGCTCGCGACTTCGCTGATGGTTCGCGAGGACTCGCTGACGCTCTACGGATTCGCCGACGCGGACGAACGCGCCATTTTCGAACTTCTGCAGACGGCCACCGGTGTCGGACCCAAGGTCGCGCAGGCGGTGCTCGCCGTGCACCAGCCCGACGCCGTACGCCGCGCCGTCGCGACTGACGATCTGGCCGCGTTGATGCTCGTCCCCGGCATCGGGAAGAAAGGCGCGCAGCGCCTCGTACTCGAGCTCAAGGACCGCATCGGTCCGCCCACGGGCGGTGCATCGACGTTTACGCGCGGCCGCCCGGCCGACGCCGGCGAACAGGTGCGGGCAGCACTGCAGGGCCTGGGCTACAGCTCTCGTGAGGCGGACGACGCCGTCGCCGCCGTCACGAGCACCGACGACGCGCCGGTCGACGTCGGCGCCCTGCTCAAACTGGCGCTGCGCGCCCTGGACCGGCGATGACCGAACCCGACGCGGAGCTGCTGTCGGCGCTGGCCGTACCCGAGGAGCAGATCCTCGAGGCCTCGCTCCGGCCCAAGTCGCTGGACGAGTTCGTCGGTCAGGAACGCGTCCGGGAGCAGATTTCGCTGCTGCTGCAAGGCGCGACGCGCCGCGGCACACCGCCCGATCACGTGTTGCTGTCCGGCCCGCCGGGCCTCGGCAAGACCACCTTGGCCATGATCATCGCGGTCGAACTGGGCACCCAGATGCGGATCACCAGTGGCCCGGCCATCGAACGCTCCGGCGATCTGGTGGCGATGCTGACCGCGCTGTCCGGCGGCGAGGTGCTGTTCATCGACGAGATCCACCGAATCGCCAAGCCGGCCGAGGAGTTGCTGTACTCGGCGATGGAGGACTTCCGGGTCGACGTCGTACTCGGCAAGGGCCCTGGCGCCACCGCGATCCCGCTCGACGTGGCGCCGTTCACCCTGGTCGGTGCGACGACGAGGTCGGGGCTGCTCACCGGACCGATGCGCGACCGATTCGGTTTCGTCGGCCATC
>JBDTYE010000122.1:0-9534 GCA_040005895.1 Actinomycetota bacterium
TCTGACGGCAGACCAGTTCACCAGGATCGACGAGGTGAGTCGCCCGCCTCTGCAGTACCCGTACTGGCACCAGGCGAATTCGGCCAGCGACCGGCTGAGCGCTGCTGATCTCTCGCTTCTCGGAGTCCACATCGGCAAGGGCTGAGCCGGCCCGGATGCCCGCAACTTCGACCCCGGACCGGCTGCGGGTCCTCTTCTTCGGCACCTACGACGTGCGCACGCATCCGCGGGTGCAGGCCTTGCAGGAAGGCTTCCGCGCCGCCGGCGACGAGGTGAGCGAGTGCAACGTCGTTCTCGGCCTCGACACGGCCAGCCGGGTGCGGATCCTCAAACGTCCCTACCTGCTGCCCTTCTTCGCCACGCGGCTGTTGCGGGCGTGGCTCGCGTTGTGGCGCCGGGCCGGTTCCCTGCAGCGCCCGGACGCGGTCGTCGTCGGCTACCTGGGGCACTTCGACGTGTTGCTCGCGCGCCGGCTTTTCCGCGGCGTGCCCATCGCGCTGGACCACATGATCTCCGCGGCAGACACGGCCATCGACCGCGGCAACAAGCCGGGCCTCAAGACGCGGCTGCTGTCCCGGCTCGATCGGGCCGCACTGTCGGCGGCCGACATTCCGTTCGTGGATACCGGCGAGCACCTGTCGCTGGTGCCCCCTGAACTGCGGGCGCGCACAGTCGTCGTGCCCGTGGGTGCGCCCGACTACTGGTTCCGCTCCCCGGTCCCGGCGTCTGACGGTCCTTTGACCGTTGCCTTTTTCGGCCTCTACACGCCTCTGCAGGGCGCGCCGACGATCGGTGCCGCGCTCGCGCTCCTGCCGGGCGCTGATATCGATGTCACCATGATCGGCACCGGGCAGGATCTCGCGGCGACCCGCGCGGCCGCGTCCGGCAACCCCCGCGTGAGCTGGCGCGACTGGGTCGACTCCGCCGAACTGCCGGCCCTCGTCGCCACACACGACGTTTGCCTCGGCATCTTCGGCACGGGGCCGAAGGGCCTGCGGGTCGTGCCTAACAAGGTTTTCCAGGGCGCGGCGGCGGGCTGCGTGATCGTCACATCCGATACGCCGCCGCAGCGCGCAGCGCTCGGCGGTGTCGGCATCCTCGTGCCGCCGGGCGATCCCCCGGCCCTCGCAACTGCCCTGCGGGAACTCGCCGCGGACCGCGATCGGGTCTCCAAACTGCGGCACGCGACGTACGAACATGCGGTTTCGGCGTTCCGGCCAGCTACCGTCGTTGCACCACTTCGAGAAAGGCTCCTCTCGTGGCCGACACGAAGCTCCCGCCCCTGACGATGATGGCCTGGCTGCGCTATGACCTGGTCCGCCGCCTGCTCGACGGCATCGGGCCGATCGGATCCATCCTCGAAATCGGCTGCGGCATGGGCGCAGTGGGGATGCGCCTGGCGCATCGCGCGCCCTACCTCGGTGTCGAACCCGACGACGCGTCGTACGCCGTCGCGGCCGCCCGCGCCGCCACCCTGGCCGGTCGCGCCCGGGTGCTGCACGGCGACAGCTCACTGGTCGACCGTGACGACCAGTTCGACCTGGTCTGCGCGTTCGAGGTGCTCGAGCACATCGAGGACGACGTCGCGGCGCTCAAGGACTGGTCGTCGTACGTCCGGCCCGGCGGGCATCTGATGCTCAGCGTCCCGGCCTGGCAGCGGCGCTACAGCGCGATGGACAAGATGGTCGGGCACTTCCGCCGCTACGACCCGGACCAGATGTTCTCAGTCTTGACCGAGGCGGGTTTCAGCGCTCCGCGGGTGGAGCTCTACGGCTTCCCGCTCGGCTTCGCGCTCGAAGCCGCGCGCAACAAGGTCGCCGAGCGCAAGGCCGACCAGGCACCCGAGTCGATCGCCGAACGCACCAGTGGCTCCGGGCGGCTCTTCCAGCCCAAGGGCGGTGCGCTCGGCGTCGTGACCAAGACCGCCACCGCACCTTTCCGCTTGCTGCAGCGGCCTTTCACCTCCCGCGGCACCGGTCTCGTCGCGGTGGCCCGCCGACCGGCCTAGTTGGTGTTGCGGGATCGCACGACGAGGTCTGCGAGCAACGCCAGTGCGGCGATCTGGAAGCCGGTAAGCAGGGCGAGCACCGTCGAGCCGGTGATCCGGAACGGGTGCGCGATCAGGTCGTAGGCCAGCTTGCCGACGCCGAGCGTCATGATCCACAACGCGATGGGCATCAGGACCTTGAGCGGGTTGAAGTACATGACCATCCGCAGCACCTGCAGGATGTAGCGGTAGGCGTCCTTGGTGAAGTGGAACTTCGACTTGCCGGCCCGCTTCGCGTAGTCGATCGGGACGTACTGAACGTCGTGGCCGTTGGAAAGGAACGACACCGTCAGCGTGGTCACGCAGGAGAAACCCGCTGGCAGCAAGCGCAGGTAGGGCTTCGCGACATCCCGGCGGAACACCCGCAGCCCTGAGTTGAGGTCAGGGATCTGGGTGCCGGTGAGCCGTGAGGCGATCTTGCGGATGACCCACTTGGCCGGCACCCGCAGCAGCTTGTAGGTGCCCTCTTCACTGGTGCGGGCACCGACAACCTGGTCGTACGACGCGTCGGCGTCGAGCATCTGGACGAACTCGGGAATCCGCTCGTTGGGGTAGGTCATGTCCGCGTCCGTCCAGGCCACGATCTCGCCCCGGGCGTTCTGGCTGCCGATCCGGCGGATCGTGCCGGAACCGCCGTTGCGGTGCCGCGGCAGGTAGCGCATCCGCGGGAAACGGCCCGACTTCGCGGCGGACGCAAGGATGTCGCGGGTGCCGTCCGACGAGCAGTCATCGTAGACGTCGAGGTCGTAGACGTAGCCGCTGGCGTCCATCGCCGCGCTGATCCGCTCGAGCTCGGCGAGCACGTGACCCTCTTCGTTGTAGCAGGGCAGCACGATGGTGACGTACGGCTTGGCGCCCTCGTCGCGGCGTACGACGTGGCTGTCGCTGGCGTCCGCCGCGAGGACCGCTGCCGCGGCAGTGTCGGTGTCGGTCGGGTCCGGCGAAATGGACAGGCTGCGTTCGGCAGACGTCGTCATATGGGCGTTGCTCCTGGCTTGGCGGCGCGCGGTCGGCGCTGTTCGCGTGCTGGTCCCGTGCCGGTCAGGATACCGCCCGACCCGGCGTCGTCGGTGGCGGCGCCCTTAGTCGACGTGCCGGTCCCGCTGCCAGTCGCGCACCTTCTTGGCCGCGACGAAAGCCGGATAGATCGGCGTCTTGCGCAGCAGCGACAACCGGCGCTCCTGCATCTGGACGACGTTCTCGAGGTGATTGACGTACGCCGCGAGGTCGGCGAAGTGGATGTCGGGGAACAGCTTGCGGCTCGACCCGGTGCCGAATGCGCGGTTCTTGTCGTCCATCAGCGCGCGGGTTTCCTCGGTGAGCCGCCGGCCGCGCGGCCGAAGCCCACGGGCGTCGTCCCACTTCCACGGCTTGGCGATCACGTGCCGCAGCGGAGAGACCGCGCCCTGCCAGGTGAAGCGCTTGGCGACCTCGCCGGCGTTGGCCGCGCAGTCGGCCCGCAGCGCCGGGCTCGTGAGCAGCCGCACCATTGCGGCGGCCAGCGCCGGCGCATTGCCGGGCGGTACGACGATGCCGATGTGCTCGTCGCGGACGAGATCGGAGAGCACGTCGCCCTCGGTCGAGACAACTGGCAGCTTGGCCCAGAGGTAGTCCAAAACCCTGGTACGGAAGGACAATCTCGTCTCGGCCAGATCGCGGACGGCGGTCACCGCGATGTCGGCCTCGAGCAGATAGGCCTCACGCAGGTCGTACGCCGCCCAGTCGCCGAAGATGACCGACTTGCCCGCCAGCCCGAGCTCCTCGGCCCTTCTCTTAGCCATGCCGGCAACGCGCATGACCTTGGTGCCGCTGCTCTCCAGCTGGAAGCCGAGGAAGTACAGCTTCGCGTTCGGCACCTGCTCGACCACCAGCTTGAACGCGTCGATGACCGACAGGGGGTCGAACCAGTCCCAGCTGCCGCCGCCCCACAGCACCACCAGGTCGTCTGCAGCGATGGCGGGGTGCACTCCCTTCAGCACCGCCTTGATGTGCCGTGGCGCCCGGTCGGGCAGCCCGAACGGCACGACGTCGATCAGCATCCGCAATGTCGGGTCGGCGGCGTACTGACCCTGGGTCAGTCGATCCCGCCCGCCGAGCATGCCGAGCCAGTAGTCGCGCTGCCGCTCGGACGCGCAGATGAAGAAGTCGCCTTCGTCGAGCAGTTCGTTGAGGACCGTCACGTCGTCGGCCAGCGCCGCGTCGCCGCGCGGCTCGTCCGTGTGCAACTCGATGTTCTCGAACAGCCACGGGTCGTAGAGATCTACGACGAGCACGGCGGGCACCCGCTTGAGAGAAGGGTTCTTCCTGATCGTGTAGCCCTGGATCAGGATCACGTCCGCGGATTGCGCGAGCGAGAAGAGCGACGCCTCGTCGTTGTATTTCTCGAGGGAGACGCCGGGCGCTGCGAGGGTCGAATCGACAGGAACCGCGACGGTCACATCTGCCGTCCCCGCAAGGGCTTTCGCGATTTCCCAGGCCCGGATCGCGGGACCGCTCATCTTCTCGGCGATGGGGTCGTTGGCCACGATCAGAACCCGGCTGGCGCGTGCCTTCGGCATGATGTCGTCGAGCCCGAACACGCTGATGAGCCGCTCCTGCAACTCGACGTATTCACGCTGCTCCAGAACCGGCCAGAACGGCCGGCCGAACATCGCGAGCACCTCGTCGTCGCCGCGCTTGCGGGCCCGCTGGATAGTCGCACGGCTCGCCATGATCTGATCGAAGTCGGCGACGATGTCGCCAACGGCATGCAGGTGCGCGAGCGCCAGCCGGTCGACCACCTCGGTCTCGCCGCGGTCGCCGCCGATGGAGTACGCCGGCCGGTTGAGTCCGCCGCCGCGCATCAGCGTGCGCTGGATCAGCAGCATCAGCGCCGGGCCGAGGACGCGGTGCAGGTTGACGTCGTCGTAATTCTTCAGCAGCGTCCGCAGGGCGTTGCGCTCGTAGAGCAGGAAGCGCTGGTGCGGCGGGAACCGGGACGAGGTGCCGTGCATCTTGTGGTAGCAGCGTGCCTGCGCGGCGAACACGACGCGGAAGCCGAGAACCCATAGCCGCCAGCCGAAATCGACATCCTCGAAGTAGGCGAAAAATGCGTCGTCGAAACCGCCGGAGTCGAGGAAGATGCGCCGGTTGACGAGCATCGCGCCGCCGCAGGCGAACAAGATCTCCTTGCCGTCCTCGGTGTCGCCGGACGCGGCCGGCATGCCGTAGCCGATCTGCTGGCCCATGCCGTAGAAGTTGACAGCGCCCTCACCGAAGTCGAGCCGCTCGCCGTCCCACGAGACGATCTGTGCGCCGACGCACACGGCACCGGTTGCCGGGTCGTAGCGCTCGATCAGCTTCTCGATGAAGTCAGGGTCGACACGCGCGTCGTTGTTCAGCAGCACGACGCACTCGGTCTGGACCGCGCGCGCACCGACGTTGACCGCCGGTGAGAAGCCGGTGTTGCTGTCCTGCGGGAGCACGCGCACCCAGGCGTAGTCCTCGGCGAGCATCTCGGCCGAGCCGTCGGTCGACGCGTTGTCGACGACGACGACGTCGAGCAGTTCGCTGGGATACGTCTGCGCGGCAAGGGAATCCAGCGATTCCATCAGCTCGTCGCAACTGTTCAGGTTGACGAGGATGACGGACACGGTCGGCTTGACCGCGGTTTCGATTCCGGCCCCGATCGCCGGTTGCGCAGCCGCGAGTTCGACAGCACCGTCGAGAGCGGCGACCAGGTCGCGAGCGGCCACAGAGACTGCGCTGTCGTCGTACTGCTGTTCCTGGGCCCATTGCCGGATAGCCGAGCCCGGCTGATCGGGGGACTGACCCTTGGGCAGCGCCTTGGCTATCTCCCAGCCGATCTCGGTGAGCTTGACGAGGTCGCCGTCGATGTCGCCCGGCTCCGCGAGCTCGTTGAAGTCCGGGTAGTCGTCGGTAGGCGGGCGCATGACGATCGCGCGGCGGTAGTGCGGGCCGCGCCGGTCCGCCGTACGCAGCGTGGTGTTGAAAATAGTGTCGATGCGCCGGTCGAGATCTGCGTTGCCCTCGCTGACGTTGTGGCCCTTCACGAGCATGAAAGGCAGCCAGTGGTAGAGCCAGCCATCGCCGTGCGCCTTGTGCTCGACGCCGCGCCCGTCCAGCAACGCCAGCATCGCGTCGAGGTCGGGGAGCCCGCATTCGGCGTGTTCATCCAGCTGTACCAGGCCGTGGCCGAACCGCGCGACGTAGTAGCCGTTGACGATGTCCTCGCAGCGCGTCGCCCGCGGGTCGGCGAACGGCGCCACAACAAGCACCGGCCCCTTGCTGACGCGGAGCAGTTCGTCGAAGAACTCGCCACGCCGTTCGTCCGGAAGGTGCTCGAGTACGTCGTGTGCCGCGACCAGATCGAACGCGCCGTTCTTGAACGGCAGCTGGAAGCCCGAGCCGATCACGTGCCGGTGGTCGCCGAACGTCGAGGGCGACTCGGCGTAGATGTCCATCGAGACGGTCAGGTCGTCGGGGAACAGTTCGGCCATCGTGCCGTAGGGGTCACCGACGTCAAGGATGCTGATTCGTGCAGCGCCCATCGCCTCCCGGCGCAGCCGCCACAAATAGGTGTAGCGGGCATAACGGTCGAACGACGTCGTCAGCAGGGGTTCCACGAGAAGCGAGCCTACCGGCGTACGCCGCCCGCCTGCCGTTAGCCGACGGGAACTACCCTTTCGATCGCCATCCCGGCATATCCGCCGCCCGCGATACCGACGGTGTTCCTCAACCCGATGACCACCGGCACCGCACTGAACGCGGTGCTTCCGTTGCCGAGCTGCTCGGCCGCGCCCCACGCGAAGAGTCGGTCGTCAAAGCGCAACGCGTAGCCGACGTCTACGCCGGCCGCGATCGCGACCACACCGTCCGACAAGCTGACGCGCACCGGGATGTCGCTTTCTTTCACGGTGCCGTTACCCAGCGCCCCGAGTGCACCCTTCCCCCAGGCCCATACTTTGCCGTCGCTCAACAGGGCGTAGGCCGTCCCCGCGCCGGAGCTGATTGCGGCGGCGTTCGCGATTCCGTAGACGCGCACCGGCGTGTCTTGATCCTTCGTCGACCCGTCGCCGAGCTGCCCGGTCGCGTTGAAACCCCACGCCCAGGCGGTGCCGTCGAACCGAATCGCATAGCCGCTGCGGCCGCCTGCGGCGATGGCAACGATCCCGGTTAGCCCGCTCACGCGGACCGGCGTACGACGCTCCGACGTCGTACTGTCGCCGAGTTGGCCAACGTCATTGAAACCCCATGCCCACACGGTCCCGTCCGACCGCAGCGCGTATGCGCTTCCAGCATTAGCCGCAATGTCCGTGACGTGGTCGAGTCCCGCCACCGGGACCGGCGCGTGATACTCGGTCACGGTCGCGTTTCCCAGCTGGCCGTGGTCGTTGTACCCCCACGCGACGACGGTGCCGTCCGCACGCAGCGCATATCCCGATCCGGTCGTGCCGGCCGCAACCGCTGTCGCATCCGTGAGCCCCGGTATCCGCGTCGGAGGAATCGCGGTCGTCAGGCCGGAAGTGGTGCCGATCCCGAGTTCGCCGTGCTTGTTGAGACCCCATGCCGACACCGTGCCGTCGGCACGCAGTGCATAGGTGCTCGTCCCGGACGTGGCCAATGCAGTCACATCCGTCAGCCCGGGGACCGCCGCGGGCAGCTTGAGGACAAAGGTGCTTGACCCGGTGCCGAGAAATCCGTAGTGATTGCCTCCCCAGGCCCAGACCCGGCCGGCCTCGGCCGGCCGGACTGTGAAGCGCAGCGCGGCGCGATCCGCGAGGCCGTTCGCGTCAAGGACGGTGACGGTCGCTGTCGACGTACCGGCCGCGATCGGCGTGCCCCAGAGGCGCCCGTCGCTGGTCAGCACCAGGCCCGCGGGCAGGCCGGAAGCACTCCACGCGTAGGGAACGCGCCCGCTCCGCGCGGCAAGCAGCGCGCTATATCGGGCGCCCACGGTTCCACCCGGTAGCGCCGATGTCACCACGACGGGAGGCGCCAGCACGGTCGCGAGGAGGGTACGGCTCACGCCGGTCGCAGTCGTTGCGGTGAATGTGCGGACGACCCGCAGCGAATAGGAACCCACGGGGAGCACCGCGCTGAGCCGGTACGTCGCGGCGCCACTCAGCGGGGCAGTCGAGATGCTTCGCCAGGTAGGCCCCTGCAGTCGCTGCAGCAGGACGGTGCCCGCGGCACGCGGCGTGACTGACCCGGTCACGACGACGGGCTGGCCCGCTGCGACGGTCGGCGTTGCTGCCGCGGTGACCGCGAAGGCAGTCTTGGTGAGCACGACCTTGGTCGTCACGCTCGCGCCGGCCCGCACACCTGGAGCAGCAACCCGTGCGACTCGCAACAGCCATACGCCCGCCGGCGCGGGTGCGCGTAGCGAGAAGCTGAATGCACCGGCGGCGCTGACCGGTCGACCGGCGAGCGTCCGCCAGCGGGTGCCCACGAGCCGCTGCAGAACAACCGGGACCCCGGCGACCCGTGGCGTCACCGAACCCGAAACGACGAAAACGCTGCCCACCCGGACGGTGCTCGGAGAAACGCGGATTCCGACCCTGGTGACGACCGGTGCGGCCGCGGCAGCCGAAGCCGGCGAGTTCGCGGTCACCAGGGCGGTGCTCATCATGGCGATCGCCAGATACCGCAGCGTGGACGCACGACCCTTGCGCACAAGCATGGCTGTCTCCCCAGATCACGTGCACCGGCGGTCGGGCGCAATCGCTGCGCCCCCAGTAGCGAGCGCAATGATGCTCCCGCAATACATCTATATCCGAGAGGTGCGGCTTCGCCGAACCCGGTCAGACGACGGGTACCACCGGTTCGATGGCGTAGGCACTGGTGCCGCCGGCGGCGATGGCGACGATGCGTGGCAGCAGAGCGAACGTCGGCGTCGCGACAGCAGCGCTGGTCGTACCGTTTCCGATCTCCCCGAGCCCGTTGTCGCCCCAAGAGAAGACCGAGCCGTCGTTGCGGAGCGCATAACCGTTGAACGCGCCGCCCGCCGCCGCAACGATGCCAGCGAGGGTGCCCGCACGAACCGGCACGTCGCTGTCTGCTCCGGTGGCGTTGGCGAGTTGCGCGAAGTCGTTGCGGCCCCATCCCCACACGGCTCGGCCGACGATCGCATAACCGTCAAGCGTGCCCGCGCCGATCGCGGTGACAGCGGTCAGCCCATAAACCTGCACCGGCACACCCGATGGGGTCCTGGTGGCGTTCCCGAGCGTGCCTTGCATATTGTTGCCCCAGCTCCACGCGGTTCCGTCGGAGCGCAGGGCGAGCCCGCCGAAGTTGCCGCCGCCGGCGATGGCGACGACCTCGGACAGGCCTTTGACGCGAACCGGCGAGCTGTACGGCAGCAGCGTGCTTGCCACGCCAACCTGGCCATAGTTGTTCAGTCCCCAGGACCACACGGTTCCGTCGTCGCGGAGCGCGAATGCCGTGTAATCGCCGGCACTGATGGCATTGACCCGGGTCAGACCGGG
>JBDTYE010000123.1:0-9529 GCA_040005895.1 Actinomycetota bacterium
CGGGTTGGAATCGGCGCCGGCCGGCGCGACCTGAGCGAGATCCCCAACGTGCTCCGGTTGGTCATCGGCGAATCAGTCGCGAACACAGCCGCTAACACCGCCGGCGAGGCACACAGCGGACAGCCACCCGCCACTCCTGCGACCGTCCTCGAGGCCAACGTCGACGACCTCGACCCCCGGCTCTGGCCCACGGTGATCAGCGCGCTGATGACGGCCGGCGCCAGCGACGCATGGCTCACGCCGATCCAGATGAAGAAGGGGCGCCCGGCGCTGACGGTCAGCGTGCTGTGCGACGACCGCATGACCGCGTCGATGCGCGAGCTGCTCTTCCGCGAGACTTCGACGATCGGCGTACGCGAATATGCCGTGAGCAAGCGTTCTCTCGACCGCGAACTCGTCACGGTGTCGATCGCCCGTGACATCCACGTCGCCGTCAAGGTCGCCCGTCTCGACGGTGCGGTGGTCAACGCCGTTCCGGAGTACGACGACGTGGTCGCGGCCGCTGCGACACTCGGGCTGCCGGTCAAGGCGGTGCTGGCGGAAGCCGCCGCGCTGGCAGCGGGAATGCCGGCAGGGCCCGGCGCGTAGTTCAGGCACGACGGTTCAGGCACGACGGTTCAGGCACGATTACTCACAGCGGCGAAAGGGAGTCAATCCACAATGCAAGCGGTGCGCTGGGCCTTTGCCGCAGTGGGTGCGGTCCTCATCCTCGTCACCCTCGACAGCGTTTTTCGCTCCCTCGTGGTGCCCCGCGGCCTTTCCTCGCGCCTGACCGGCCTGCTCGCCAAGACGGTCATCATCCCGTTCCGCTGGCTCGGCAACCGGCATCGCGACGACTACCTCAAGCGCGACGGACTCCTTGCCCTGCAGGCCCCGATCGCGATCCTCGTGCAGTTGCTCGGTTGGATGTTGCTGCTGCTACTTGGCTTCGCTCTGGTCCAGTGGCCACTCGGCGTACTCAGCCTCGGGGACGCCTTACGGCTGAGTGGGTCGTCCCTGCTGACGCTGGGCTTCGCATCCACCGACTCCGTGCCCTCGACCATCGCCTGCTTCATGGAGGCCGGTTCCGGTCTGATAGTCGTGGCCCTCCAGATCGGCTACCTGCCGACGCTGTACGCCGCCTTCAACCGCCGGGAGACCCTGGTCACCAGGCTGCAGAGCCGGGCCGGCGAACCCGCCTGGGGCCCAGAGATCCTCGCCAGGCACCGGCTGGTCGCGACACTCGACAGCCTCCCGCTCCTGTACGACGACTGGGAGACCTGGGCGGCCGACGTTGCGGAGAGCCACAGCAACTACCGCGCGCTGATCTGGTTCAGGTCGCCGCATCCGCTGCGCTCCTGGGTTGTCGGGCTCGTCGCGGTGCTGGATTCCGCCGCGCTCTACCTCGCCGTCAACCCGTCGACGGCGCCGTCCGAGGCGCGCCTCGTCCTCCGGATGGGCTTCACGGCATTGCGCGACATCGGGCATTCGCTGGGTATGGCGTACGACCCGGACCCGCGGCCGGACGCGCCGATTTCCCTTTCGTACGAGGACTTTCTCACCGGCATCGAGCGGTTGGAGCGCGGCGGTTTCGAGATGGAGCGAACCCCGTCGGAGGCCTGGCCACACTTCCGCGGGTGGCGTGTCAACTACGAGGATCTCGCCTACCGGCTCGCGGACGCCGTCGATGCAGTGCCCGCTCCATGGTCGGGCCCGCGCCGCGGAGTGCTCGCGCCCATGGCGATCGTCCGGCCGATCAACCGGGTGCCCGAGGCGCCGGAAGAGGACTACGCGGTGCCGCAGATAGGCATCAATCAACTACGCCCGGCACCGCGGGGAGCCGTCAAGCGAGACCGCTGACGCGCGTGAGGTGATCCGTCAGAGGGACGCGAAGAAGGTGATCGAGCCGACGACGCGTTCGCGCGCGCCGTGAATCGGAGCGGCGACCGCATCGAGGGTGATTCGGTCACCGGACGGACGCAGCAGCCGCAACAGGCCGCGACTGAGATGGTTGTCCCGCACCGCGGCGACCGGCGGGATGCCGCGGGCGTAGGCGTCGCCCGATCCTGCCGCCTCGGTGAAGTCGACGACCCGAAGAACGTCCTCGATCAAGTTTCGCCCGAGAACGCCCTCGGCCGGCTCGCCCAGCAGCTGCGCCGCCGCCCAGGACAGGCCGGCCACGCGGTAGTGCTGATCGAGCACGAGACACGGGTCGAGGGACGAGCTGGCTACCCTGACCCAGTGGCCCAGCGAGTCCTCGGCCTCATCAATGGCCAACTCGTCCGAGAGCGAGCGGATCGGCAGGATCAGGCGCAGCACTCGAACACCCCCACGTGACAGATTGAAAAGGCGCGCCAGTTGGCGCGTCGTCGCACGATCTTGCGCCTAAAACTGCTTCCAGCGGACCCGATTGCGCGAAATTCACCCGTCCGCTCGCGTTCTTGCGATCCCGGCCTGGCGTGGCAGCCTACCAATCCGGACATTCGCTTCGATAGCGTCCCCGGGCAGGTTTCCATCCCCAGGCGACCGTGCGTACGGACCCATCACGCTGCGTAGTGCAAAGCCGGTCGACCGGCGGGTCTGCGCCGGCGCAAACGCGCACTAGCCCTCCGGAAATCCGCCCCGCGGCCAAGATCGCGGCAATTGCGACAGAGACTTGAGCGGCAACGCGAGGATGACCATGACGGTGACAATCGTGAAAGAGATGTCGCCAATACGCCAGAACTCCTGGGCGACCCCACTCGACCGCTTCGCGAGGCCCGCAGCCCACCACGGCAACCGGCTGTAGAACACCACGGCCAGCCCGGCTGCACTGAGCAGCCGGCGGGTGCCGACCGGGTCTGCCAGGAGTACGGCGAAGGCAGGCACCAGCCAGATCAGGTGGTGGTCCCACGAGACCGGCGAAATGGCCACCGAAGTCAGTCCGACGAGAACAACACCGGCAAGTTCGGCGCCCGCCCGCGATGCAAGCAGGGCCCGCGACATGCCCACGATCAGAACCGAAATGACGAGCACGGCGAGCAGCACGCTAAGGGCGGTCGACGGGAGTTTCAACCGAAGCAGAGCGCCGCGAATCGCCACGTTTGCGGTGACCTTGTTGTCACCGAGCCGCTCGGAGTGGAACAACGCGTCGGTCCAGTACTTCTTCGCCTCGCCCGGTGCCACCGCAGCGGCAAGCAGCTGGCAGCCCGCGAAAGTCGCGGTCGCGAGGTACGCGGCCCGCCGCCGGCCGGTCAGCCACAGATAGGGGATGAACAGGCCCGGCGTGAGTTTGATCGCTGCCGCTATTCCGATGAGCATCCCGCGCGGCCAGCGGGTCCACGTCAAGCAGCAGTCGGCCACTACGAGCGCGCCGATAATGATGTTGACCTGGCCGAAGCGGAACGTGGCGCGGACCGGTTCGAGCCAGAGCATCGCCGGCAGCAGCAGCGGCGCAAGGATGGCGGTGGTCAGCGCTGCGGTCCGGGGGCCGAAGCGGGAGGCGCACCATTCACGCCATTCGGCGACCACGGGCCGGAAGCAGAAGGCAACCAGCCAGGTGAACAGAACGAGACTCGCAAGCTCCCACACCCAGCCGGCGGCGTAGAACGACAGGAACGTCAGCGGCACCGCGAGCACCGCAGGGAATGGCGGGTACGTGAACGGCAACAGCTGCGGCGGCGGCGTACGGAACTCGTAGAGCCCGTGACCAACCCGGACGGAGTGACCCGCTGCGCGATAGACCTCGAGGTCGACCAGCCGGTGGATCGGCCTGGCGTTCACCTGGTGCCAGACCAGGGGCACGCACAACGCGATGGCAACGATGATCGCGGCGACCCACGCCACCCGCGGCACTGGGACCGGGCGGCGTCCGTTCATCGTTTGCGAGCCTACGATGGCGCCATGCTGCGCACAGCATTGATCGGGCTGGGTGCGGTAGCCGCGAGCTGCATCGGGCATCGTCCCGGACAGCCCGATTCACGAAGCTGGGTCAGTTGGGCCCGCAGCCATCGTCACGCTGCCCGCGGTCAGGTTCTCGGGAACGTCGGGCAGGACCGTGGCGAAATACGACCTCGCGGCTTCCGTAGTGCCGACGTCGGTGCCGGCGGCTTCCGATAGGTACCAGCGGTGTTCGAGGATCTCGTGAAAGACCTCGGCGGGCTGCAACCGCGCGCGCAACTCGTCGGGAATGGCTGCCAGAATCGGGTCGAAGACTTCGGCCAGCCAGCGGTTGGCCACCACCGCATCCGGAAGCACCCGCTTCTCCTTGGTCTCCAGGAATCCCCGGAAGCTGGCGATGTCGTTGAGCAGCCGGCGTGCCTGGTTCTCCTCGACGTCGAGACCGGTGCGCATGTAGAGCAGCCGTCGGTGGTGCCCCGGTTCTGCGACCCTTGTCTTGAGGCGCAGCTTGTTGCCTTCCGGAGTCTCGATGAGCTCGACCTCGTCCACGTCGAAGCCGAGCTCGTTGAGGCGGCGCAATCGCTCGGCGATGCGGTAGCGCTGCTCCTCGGGCTTCAGCACCTCCTCCCGCGTCAGCTCTTCCCACAGAGTCGCGTAGCGCAGAGGTATCTGGTCGGCGACCGCGACGACGTCCAGGCCGCCCGGCAACGTACCCGCGGCCTCGAGGTCGTACAGCTCGCCCGCGACGTTGGTGCGGGCGATCGCGATGTCGTAGTTTCGCTGGCCGTTGGATAGCGCGTCGTGCTTCTCGCCGGTCTCGACGTCGACGAGGTAGGCAGACAGGGCACCCGCGTCGAGCCGGAAGAGAGTGTTGGACAGCGAACAGTCGCCCCAGTAGAAGCCCACGAGGTGCAGCCGGACGATCAGTTCGACGAGCGCATCCAGCAACCGTCCGACCGGCTCGTCGCCGCGCGGGTTGGAGAACAGCGCGCGGTAGGAGACCGAGTAGTCCAGGTAGCGGGTGACCAGCACCGCGTCCAGGTCGTTGACCCGGTCGACGACGACGCCGAGCACCTCGACGGTCGGGATCTGTTCTTCGGCGAGACGACGCAGCAGCCGGTACTCGCGGCGGGCGAGCTGGGGGTTGATCTCCTTCAGTGCGTAGAGCGCGCCCGAGTGCTCGACGAACCGGACGATGTGCCGCGAAATACCGCGCTGCCTGACTTCGACGAGGCGCGGGTCGTCCCATTCCTCGAGCGGCAGGTGCCATGGCAGGTCGAGCAAGCCGCTGGCTGCATGCGCGGGTGGCGTGAACACGAATCGCATGGGGCATGCTCTCGCGACGGAGCATTCGGGTGCCAATGGGCACCCGCCAGTTCGGGCGAAGTTAGCTAGCCGTTCGGCAAACCGGTCAGCGCGTGGTGTCGACCAACGGCAGCCGCACGACGAAGCGGCAGCCCGCGCCCGAGTTGGCAACGCTGATATCGCCGCTGTGCGCCTCGACCAGACCCCGCGCGATCGCCAGGCCCAGCCCACCGCCGCCGTCATCCGTCGGCGTACGCGCGGCCTCGCCGCGGAACGCGGGATCGAAGACCCGGTCGAGGTCGGCGGCCGGGATACCTCCGCAGGAGTCGTGCACGGCGACGAACCCGTACTCCTCGTCCATGCCGCTCTCGACGTGGATCGAGCCGTCGCTCGGGGTGTGCCTGATGGCGTTGTGCAGGAGGTTGCGCAGCACCCGCGACACCTCCGGGACCGAAACCGCGACGGCGGGCGCGCCGGTCACCTCGCCGCGCAGCTTCACTCCTTTGGCATGCGCCAGCGGGTCAGCGGCCGCGATCGCGTCCGAGACCAGGTCGCCGAGGGCAACTCGCTCCATCTGAAGCCGCAGCGCACCGGCGTTGATGCGGCTGAGTTCGAACAGGTCGTCGACCATGCCAGTGAGCCGGTCGGCCTCCTTGCGCAGCTGCCGGTGGTAGCGCGCGACACTCTCCTGGTCTGCGACGACACCGTCCTCGAGGGCTTCGGCCATGGCGCGAATGCCGGCGAGCGGCGTACGCAGATCATGCGACACCCAGGCGACGAGTTCGCGGCGCGCGCTCTCCAGGGCCCGCTCCCTTACCCGGGAGTCGTCCAGCCGCGCGGCCATCGACTGCAACTCGCGGCCCAGGGTCACGAACTCCCGCGGTACGTCGGTCCGCAGCGTGGGCGATTCGGTGCCGGCGCCGATCGCCTGGGCGAGTTCGGCCAGTGCGCGGGTCGACGAGCTGACCCGGTCACCGAGGACGAGGGCGACGCACAGCCCGACCGCGCCCGCGGCGATGACGACCACCGCCAGGGCACGCAGGTCGTGCTTCGAGATGAACATCTTGTCAGCAGCGAGCATTACGCCGATCGCGACCGATCCGACGGCTGTCACGACAGAGATCGTCAGCTGGAGTGCCATCCCGCGGCGCCGGGTCAGGCGGACGACGGCCGCGCCGGCAACTGCCGAGAGCACAGCCCCCGCGGCGGCATACGCGATCAGCTCGCCGGCGTCGTGCGCGGGCACGCCGTAGGCCCGGCAGGCGATGAGGGCGAGTACCGCGCCCGCCGCGAGTACGCCGATCAGCCGCGTCTGCAACCGGCCGGCACTCACCGCTGCGGGTCCTCGGCAGCGGCGGCCGCGACGTCGGCCGGCGCAGGTTCCCACCGATAGCCGACACCCCAGACGGTTCGGATCCGGACCGGCTCGGCGGGGTCGGGCTCGATCTTCTCGCGCAGGCGCCGCACATGGACCGTTACCGTCGAGTGGTCGCCGAAGGTGTAGCCCCATACCTTGTCGAGCAGCTGCTCCCGGGTGAACGCCTGCCGCGGGTGGCGCATGAAGAACGCGAGCAATTCGAACTCGCGCAGGGTCAGGGAGACAGGTACGCCGGCCAGCCTGGCATCGCGGGCGGCCGGGTCGACCCGTAGATCTGCGCTGACCAGCACCGCCGAATCCCCGCCCGCATCGAGCGGTCCTGCCGCGCGGCGCAGTACCGACTGCACGCGCAGCGTCAGCTCACGCGGCGAGAAGGGCTTGGTCACGTAGTCGTCCGCGCCGATCTCGAGCCCGGCAATGCGATCGGTCTCTTCGCCGCGGGCAGTCAGCATGATGACGGGAATCGGCGCGATCGCCCGCAGCCGGCGGCAGACCTCGAGACCGTCGATGCCGGGCAGCATCAGGTCGAGCACCACGAGATCCGGTGGGTTGCGCGCGGCCGCCGCCAGCGCGCTGAGCCCGTCGGCACAACACGTGACCGCGTAGCCCGCCTTCTGGAGGTAGCGGCTCACCACTTCGGCGACCGTCGGGTCGTCGTCGACAACGAGCACCTGCGGTGCCGTGATCACCATGCCCGCAGCGTACGTCGACGGGTACCGCCGCTGTCCGTCGAATCGGCCGCGTTCACCAACCCGTAAGGCGTCCCGGCCACGGATCCGGATCCCCGACATCGCCTGAAGTGCGCTGGTGATCTATTTCGACAGAGTCACCTCTATTGGCCGTCTCAACTCCTGCGGCATCGAACTCTGTCTAATTTCGATGGATACCTTGCCTGTCGGCAAATTCGACCTCGCAACAACGATTGCGAATGTCTGTGGGCGCAGATCCGCCTTGCATTTATCCCTGTTGGTGATACGTAAATTGACTTCTCGATTGCCTGAACGCCGGGTTGCTGCCCACCGATTAACAGGCCCATTCCGCTGCGGGCCAGAGATCGACGCAGAGCCGGCTTCTATTGCGCCCCATGCTCACGTGCGCTGGGTCATCGAGTAGCGCAGCCGCGCCATCATGTTCTCCGCGCCGTGGTGCATGCCGGCGTCGGCGAACAGGTCCTCGATCCGGCTGGCCAGGTCGTCGATCTCCCAGCGCTTGCCACCATTCTCGATCGCGCCCGCTGAGCTCCAAGGCCGGTAGATCTCGACGGCATCGCCCTGCACGCCGAACACCTTGCCGCTGATGTGGTCGGATGCGTCCGAGCACAGGTAGACGACCATGGGGGCGACATTGTCCGGGTGCCAGAAGTCGAAGCCGTCGGCGCCGGCGGGGATGTCGCCGTAGGCGCCTTCGGTCATCCGGGTGCGGGCCGCGGGTGCTACGGCGTTGCAGGTCACGTCGTACCGCGCCATCTCCTGCGCAACGATCGCTGCGAACGCCGCAATGCCCGCCTTCGCGGCGCCGTAGTTTGCCTGCCCGAAGTTGCCGAGCAGACCCGAAGTCGACGTCGTGCACACGATGTGGCCGCGGGTGCCGGAGGCCTTCCAGTGCTCGCAGGCCGCATGCGTCGGCGCGTAGTGGCCCTTGAGGTGGACCCGGATGACCGTGTCCCACTCGGCCTCGGTCATTTTGGCCACGGTCCGGTCGCGGACGACGCCGGCGTTGTTGACCAGGGCGTCCAGGCGCCCGAAGTGTGTAACTGCCCGCGCGATCAGCTTGCGCGCCGCCTCGACGTCAGCGCAGTCGCCGTTGTCCGTGACCACCCTGCCGCCAGCAGCGCGGATCTCGGCCGCAACCAGGTTGCCGGCTGCCTCGTCCACCTCGTTGATCACGACCGCGGCGCCCTGGGCGGCGAGCAGGATCGCCTCCCCGCGACCGATTCCCCGGCCCGCGCCCGTGACGATCGCGACCTTGCCGTCCATGACTCCCATGGCGGCACGATAGACCGGAACAACCACTCACGAGCCGCACGCGCCCGCCGATGGGGAATCCCGGCCCTGGAAGGTGGAGCACAGATGGCTGTCCCGAAGGTCCTCTGCGTGGAGGGATCACGGACGGTCCGCGTCCTGGTTCGCGAGCAGCTCGCGGCCTGCGGCATCGAGGTCACCGAGGCCGCAACCGGCGCCCACGCACTCGAGACGGTCGAGGCACTGCAACCGGACGTGATCGTGCTGGGCACCGACCTGCCCGACGTGCAGGCGATCGACGTACTCACCGCGTTGCGTGCCATGGCGAGCGTGGCGCATGTCCCGGTCATCTTCCTGGCCGAGGACATCACGATCGATGGTGTCGTGACGGGTATCCAACGTGGCGGCCACGACTTCGTCCGCAAGCCGGTAGACCCGGCCGATCTCGTCGCGAGCGTCTACTCGGCCCTGCGCGTCAAAGCGGTTACCGACGAACTCCGAGTGCGCAATGCCGAACTGGACATCGTCTCGCGCACCGACGTCCTCACCGGCCTGCACAACAGACGACACCTCGAGGAAGCGCTGCGGCAACTGACGAGCCAGGCGCGGCGGTACGCGCAGCCCTTCACGATCGTGATGTTCGACATCGACCGCTTCAGCGACATCAACCAGGTGCACGGCCGCGCGGGCGGCGACGACATCCTGCGTACGATCGCGCGGCGGATTCTGGCCAGTGTGCGCGAGTCCGACGTCTGTGGCCGGTGGGGCGGCGAGGAGTTCCTGACGTTGCTGCCGATGACCGACCTGGCGGGGGCGCGAACCTTCGCCGAGCGCATCCGGGCCATGATCGACTGGGCCGAGGTGGTCATCGACGGCGCCGGCACCGCGCACGTGACCGTGAGCGCGGGCATCGCCGAGGGCAGCAACGTGGGCGAGCTGCTGCTGCACGCAGACGAGGCCCTGTACGCCGCCAAGAAGGCCGGGCGCAACGCCGTACGCCACGCCTGAGCTGGCTTCGCCCCTGGCT
>JBDTYE010000124.1:0-9447 GCA_040005895.1 Actinomycetota bacterium
TGACGTTCTTCCCGATGCACCTGCTCGGACTGGCCGGTATGCCGAGGCGGATCGCCGAGTACGCCCAGAACCCGCAGTGGCACACCGGCAACCTGATCGCGACCATCGGCGCGTTCGGCATCGCGATCTCGACGCTGCCATTCATCTACAACATCTTGCATTCGATGAAGCACGGCGAGCCGGCGGGCAACGACCCTTGGGAGGCGAACTCCCTGGAGTGGTGGACGACGTCGCCGCCGCCGGCCTACAACTTCGCCTCGCTGCCGCCGATCCGCTCCGAGCGGCCGGTACTCGACATGCGCCTGGAAGCTCAGGCACGCGAGAAGTTGGCCGCCGAATCGGCTGCGCTCGATCCAGGACCTTCACCCGCCTAGACCTGTTCGCCAGGACTGCCCGAACGCCTGCACTGCAAGGCCCGACCGCTGAGGAGAACACTTCGATGAGCACTATCGCCGCGACGCCGGAGACGGCGGTCGAAGGCGGGCGCCCCTCCGGCATGAGCATGCCGCTACTCGGCATGGTGCTGTTCATAGCGTCCGAGGTCATGTTCTTCGGCGGCCTCTTCGGCGCCTACTTCAACATCCGCGCCAACCAGCACCCGTGGCCGCCCGTGGGGCTCGAACACCTCAACTGGCACCTGCCGGCCGTGTTCACGAGCGTGCTGATCCTGTCGTCGTTCACCCTGCATCAGGCGCTGCACGCGATCCGGCGCGGTGATCAGCGCGGCCTGATCCGCTGGACGCTCATCACGCTCGTGCTCGGAGCGACCTTCCTGGCGGGCCAGCTCTACGACTACTCCACCCTCGACTTCACCATCCGTGACGGTGTCTACGGCACCACGTTCTACACGCTGACCGGTTTCCACGGCGCGCACGTTTTCGCCGGCCTGTGCTACCTGTTCATCGTGCTGGTCCGTGGATCGACCGGTCAGTTCACCAAGTTCTCGCACGCCGCGGTCGAAGGCGCCTCGCTCTACTGGCACTTCGTCGACGTCGTGTGGATCGTGCTGTTCCTGATTCTCTACGTGCTCCGCTAGGCCGGCCGTGCGCACAGCTTCGCGGGTCTTCGGGGCAATCGGGCTCTTCGCAGTCGTCGCGGCCGCCCTCTTCGCGGCCGGCTGGCACAATCGCGGCGCGATTCAGGGCACCGTCGTGCTCGGGCTCTTCGGCCTGGCTTGCTCCTATCTGTGGCTGGTACTGGGTCACGGCGGGGACCGCGAACTCGACGGGCTCGTCGTACCGGGAGCACCTCCGCTCGACGAGGTGCAGCACAACGATCCGGCCTCGATCCACCTGCCCGGCCCCAGCATCTTCCCGCTGGTTTTCGCGCTCGCCGGCGGGCTCATCCTGATCGGCCTGCTGATCAACCGCGTGATCTCGTACGCAGGCGCGGCGCTTTTCCTGCTGGCATCGATCGGCTGGGCCCGGCAGGCGGTCGGCGAGCACCGTCTTGCGCTGGCGCACGGCGACCAGAGCGGCTCACACCCCGAGTTCGCACCGGTCACGGTCGAACTGGCGCACCGCATCAACCTGTTCCGGCAGGTGCACGGTGGGGCCACGGCCAGCGTCCAGCATCTCGGCCGCGGCGCCTGCCGGATAGTCCTGGTCGGTGCCGACGGCGAGTGGGGCGACCTGGTGAGCGCTGACGTCGTATCAGCGCGGCAGGCCTGCGCACTCGCCGGCGTCGAGGTCCCCGAATCCTGGCCGGCCGGACTCGGCGCCCGGATGCGCACCGACCCGCAGGCCTGGCACCGGATGGGCGGCCACGCCCCTGCGGTCGCGCACGGGCCGCGCGACGGCTACACGCAGACGGGCGCCCGGGTGTTCCTCGCCATCGCCGCGTTCGCCTTCTTCGCGGCGGGGCTGTTCGCGATCAGTGGGCACAACCGGGCCGCCATCCAGGGCACGCTGATCCTCGCCATGTTCGGGATCGCCAATCTCTACCTGTACGTCTTCATGCGCAATGCGCGCGGCGGTCCGGACGACGCGGCGTACGCCGATGGCACCGGTATCGCCGCCGAGTCGATGGACCCAGCGCCGGCGCTGGATCCGGACAACATCCACCTGCCAGGGCCCAGCATCTGGCCTGCGGTGTTCGCGGTCTCCGCCGGCTCCGTATTCATCGGGCTGGTCACCTCGCCGCTGGTGTCAATGGTCGGCGTCGGGTTGTTCGTGCTCGCGACCGTCGGCTGGATCGCTCAAGCCGTCGGCGAGTACCGGTCGTCACTTGCCGGCGGCCACGCGGGTCACGGCAGCGCCGACGATGACGCGGCCGCGCACGATCACGTCAGGACGCGACAGAACCACTGAGCGCGTGCTTGCGTGTCACTCCCAGCGGAAGAACCGCACCGCCGCAGCCACCAGGACGACCGACCACAGGACGAGAACGACGAGCGCGTGGCCGTCGGTCCGCCCGGAGTTCAGTGCCGCCCGCAGCCCATCGGCCAGCGCCGCAGTCGGCAGCTGACGGCCGACGCTGCGCAGGGGAGCGGGCAGCTTCGACAGCGGCACGATCAGCCCGCCCACCAGGAGCAGGACGACGTAGAGCCCGTTGGCAGCCGCCAGAGTCGCCTCCGGCCGCATCGTGCCCGCCATCAGCAGCCCGAGCCCGGAGAAGCAGACCGTGCCGAGCAGGACGAGCAAGGCGGCGGGGGCAATTCCGGCCGCCTGCCCGCGCCAGCCGACGGCGGCGCCGACCGCGAGCAGCAGCGCGATCTGCAGTCCTTCGACGGCGACGACAGCGAGCGTTTTGGACGCCAGCAGACCCCATCGCGGCAAGGGCGTGGTTCCGAGCCGCTTGAGTACGCCGTACGAGCGTTCGTACGCCGTGGCGATGGCCTGGCCGGTGAACGCGGTCGACATGATGGCGACTGCGAGGATGCCCGGCAGGACGAAATCGACGGGGTCCCTCGTCGGCGTACCGATGATGTCGACGGTGCCGAAGAACAGCAGCAGAACCACCGGGATGATCATCGTGAGCAGCAGCGACTCGCCGTGCCGCAACCGCAGCCGCAGCTCCATCCGGGTCTGCGCGCCGATGATGCGGCGTGCCGGCGAGGCAAGGGCGTCGCTCATGGCCGCAGCTCCCGGCCGGTGAGGTCTAGGAAGACGTCTTCGAGCGAGCGGGCCTCGACCCGCAGGTTCTCCGCGACGACACCCGCCGCCGCGCACCACGCCGTCGCTGCGGCAACGGCTGCCGGGTCGACCGCGCCCGCGATGACGAAGTGGCCGCGACGGGGCTGCGTCACCGTGCATCCCGGGGGCAGCGCGGCAGCCAGCCCGTCGATGTCCTGCGCGGGCGGCGCGTCGAAGGACATCACCCTCTGCGTCGCGCCGGTCAGCGCCGCAGGCGTCCCGGCGGCGATCACCTTGCCGCCGTCGATGATCACGACGTCGTCGGCGAGGCGCTCGGCCTCTTCCATGCTGTGCGTCGTCAGCACCACGCAACCCCCTTCGGTACGCAGTTCGCTCACCAGCTCCCAGACCTCCGCCCGGGCCTGCGGGTCCAGGCCGGTGGTCGGCTCGTCGAGGAAGGCGACGGACGGCCGCCCGATGACCGCGAGTGCCATCGACAGCCGTTGTTGCTGGCCGCCGGACAGCCGCCGGTACGGTGTGCCGGCGACGGCCCGCAAGCCCATCCGGTCGAGCAGTTGGTCCGGCGGCACCGGGTCGGCGAAGAACGACGCGAACAGCCGCAGGACCTCCAGCGGTTTCGCGGACGGGTAGACGCCGCCCTGCTGCAGCATCACGCCGAGCATCGGAGCCAGTCGCGCGTGATCGGCGACCGGATCGAGCCCGAGGACGCGGACCCGGCCGGCATCGGGGCGCCGGTAGCCTTCGCAGATCTCGACGGTGGTGGTCTTCCCGGCGCCGTTCGGGCCGAGCAGAGCCAGCAGCCGGCCGCGCCCGGCGCTGAACGAGACGCCGTCGACGACCGCACGGCCGGCGTACTTCTTGACGAGGCCGTAGACCTCGATCGCCACGTCACTCACCGGGATCAGCTGACGACGATCTGGCCCTTCATCCCGAGGTCTTTGTGCGGCAGACAGGAGAACGGGTAGGTGCCCGGTTTGTCGAACACGACCTTGACGGTGTCGCCCTCGTTGGCCAGCGGGTGGTCGCCGATCGGGGACGCCGGGTCTGCAGCGTCGACGCCGCCGACAACCGTGTGCGATCCGCCGGCGTTGATCCAGGTGACCTCGGTGCCGACCTTGACCGTCAGGTTGTCCGGCATGAACTTGCTCTCGATCACAGCCTTGATCTCGCTGGCGCCACCTGGCGCCGCGGGGCTCCCGGGAGCCGCACCGCTGGACGCTGCTCCACTCGACGCCGCGCTGCTGGACGGCGCGGCGGAGGAAGCGGCCGTCGCCTTCGTCGGGGCGACGCTCGACGGCGCCGCCGGGTTGATGGTCGCCAGCACCGACGGCAGGCTCAACGGCGTGGCTTTCTCGGCGTTCGGCTGCTGGCGGACTGCGTTTCCGCAGCCGGTGGTCACGAGGAGTGGGCCAGCCATCAGGAGTGCCATGACGCGGCGCGAGAGCATGCGGGCGTACCTTTCGCAGCGGCCGGGGGAGGCGTGGGAAATCGGTGATCAGGATACGCAACCCGGCGCTCGTTGGCCGCATCCGCCGGTCTGCGCACCACGCCGGTTGCCCGCATCCGGGAATTAGCGCACAATCGTGTTGTGAAAAACGTTCTGGCCACCCCGACGCCGCCGGGCGCTCCTGATCCGAGCGCTGAGCGGCGTACCCGTGTCCGGGTCGCGCAGCTGCTTCTGGAGTTCGGCCAGGCCACGGCCGCCGAACTCGGTGAGCGGCTCAGCCTCAGTTCTGCGGCGATCCGGCGCCATCTCGACGCGATGCTCGCCGCCGGAAGCATCGCCCCCGTCGAACCAGCCGAACCCCTTCGCCGCGGTCGTGGCAGGCCGGCCCGTGCGTTCGCACTGACTGAGAGCGGCCGCGACGACTTCCCGCATGCGTACGACGACCTGGCGGCTGCCGCTCTCGGCTTCATGGCGACGATGGGCGAGGGCGCCGTCGCGCGGTTCGCGGAAGCGCGTTCGAGCGAGCTGGTCTCCCGCTACGGCGGCCGGATCACGGGCGATTCGGTGGCCGAGCGGGCCGAGGCGCTCGCCGCCGCCCTCACCGAGGACGGTTACGCGGCGACGGCCGTCGACGGCGGTGTCTGTCAGCATCACTGCCCGGTGCAACACGTCGCCGAGCAGTTCCCACAACTGTGTGACGCCGAGACCGAGGCCTTTGCGCGGCTGCTCGGCCACCCCGTCCTGCGCTTGACCACCATCGCTCACGGCGAAAGCTGCTGCACCGCAAGCATCTCCAGGAGGCAATCCGTATGACGACCACCAGCCACCCCGAGCTCGACGGTCTCGGCAAGTACAAGTTCGGCTGGTCCGACTCCGATGTCGCCGGGAAGGCAGCCAAGCGCGGTCTTTCCCGCGAGGTCGTCGAGGACATCTCGGCGAAGAAGAACGAGCCGGAGTGGATGCTCAAGCGCCGGCTCAAGGGCTTGGACCTGTTCGGCAAGAAGCCGATGCCCAACTGGGGTTCCGACCTGTCCGGCATCGACTTCGACAACATCAAGTACTTCGTCCGCTCCACCGAGAAGCAGGCGGAGAGCTGGGACGACCTGCCGGCCGACATCCGCAACACCTACGACAAGCTGGGCATCCCCGAGGCCGAGAAGGCCAGGCTCATCTCCGGAGTGGCGGCGCAGTACGAAAGCGAAGTGGTCTACCACAAGATCCGTGAGGACCTCGAGGCTCTCGGTGTGCTTTTCCTGGACACCGACACGGCGCTGCGCGAGCAGCCCGAGATGTTCAAGGAATACTTCGGCACCATCATCCCGGTCGGCGACAACAAGTTCGCCGCGCTCAACACCGCGGTGTGGTCGGGCGGTTCGTTCATCTACGTGCCCAAGGGCATCAAGGTCGACATCCCGCTGCAGGCCTACTTCCGCATCAACACCGAGAACATGGGCCAGTTCGAGCGCACCTTGATCATCTGCGACGAGGGCTCTTCGGTGCACTACGTCGAGGGCTGCACGGCGCCGGTCTACTCGTCCGACTCGCTGCACTCGGCGGTCGTCGAGATCATCGTCAAGAAGGACGCGCACTGCCGATACACGACCATCCAGAACTGGTCCAACAACGTCTACAACCTGGTGACCAAGCGCACCCGGGTCGAGGCGGGCGGCCGGATGGAGTGGATCGACGGCAACATCGGCAGCAAGGTGACGATGAAGTACCCGGCCTGCTACCTGATGGGCGAGCACGCCTACGGCGAGACGCTGTCCGTCGCCTTCGCAGGTGCGGGCCAGCACCAGGACGCCGGCGCCAAGATGGTGCACGCGGCGCCCAACACGAGCAGCCAGATCATCAGCAAGTCGGTCGCGCGTGGCGGCGGGCGGACGTCGTACCGGGGGCTGGTCCAGATCCAGGAAGGCGCCCACGGCTCCAAGGCGACGGTGAAGTGCGACGCGCTGCTCGTCGACGACATCAGCCGCTCGGACACCTACCCCTACGTCGACGTCCGCGAGGACGACGTGTCGATGGGCCACGAGGCCACCGTCTCCAAGGTGAGCGAGAACCAGCTGTTCTACCTGATGAGCCGCGGCCTGTCCGAGGACGAGGCGATGGCGATGATCGTGCGCGGCTTCGTCGAGCCGATCGCCCGCGAACTGCCGATGGAGTACGCCCTCGAACTCAACCGCCTGATCGAACTCCAGATGGAAGGGGCTGTCGGCTAGGCATGCACATCGATCCAGAGACCTTCCCCGCGCCCACAGGTCGCGAGGAGGCCTGGCGGTTCACGCCAGTTCCGACGGTCCTCACTGCACTCACCGGTGACGCCGGCAAGGTGGTCGTCGAGGCGACCACCGTGCCGGGTGTCACCGTGACGACGGTCGACCGCGACGACAGTCGCTTCGGCTCCGTCCTCACGCCGGCCGACTACGTGACCGCGACCGCCATGGCGAAATTCCAGCACGGCACCACGGTGACGGTCTCGCGTGGCGCGTCGTCGCCAGAGCCGACCGTCATCACGGTCCGCGGCGAAGGCGGTACGTCGTTCGGGCACCTGCTCGTCGATGTCGAGGAGGACGCCGAGGCGATCGTCGTACTCGACCACTCCGGCGCGGCCAACTTCTTCGCCAACGCCGAATATCGCGTCGGTGCCCACTCTTCGCTCACCGTCGTCTCGCTGCAGGACTGGGATGACGGCGCCGTGCACGTCGGCAGCCACGCGGTTTCGGTCGGCCGGGATGCGCGGTTCAAGTCGTTCGCGGTCAGCCTCGGCGGGTCAATAGTCCGGCTCTCGACGACCGTCGAGTACGCCGCCCCGGGCGGTGAGGTCGAGCTGTTCGGCCTGTTCTTCGCCGATGCCGGCCAGCACCTCGAGCACCGGCTGCTGGTCAACCACCAAGCCCCGCACTGCCGCAGCCGCGTCAACTACAAGGGTGCGCTGCAAGGCGAGGGGGCGCACACGGTCTGGGTCGGCGACGTCGTCATCGGCCCGAAGGCGGTCGGCACCGACACCTACGAGGTCAACCGCAACCTGGTGCTCACCGACGGCGCCCGCGCCGACTCGGTGCCCAACCTGGAGATCCTGACCGGCGAGATCGTCGGCGCCGGGCACGCCAGCGCCACCGGCCGGTTCGACGACCTGCAGCTGTTCTACCTGATGGCCCGGGGCATCCCCGCCGACGAAGCGCGCCGGCTCGTCGTACGCGGCTTCTTCGCGGAGATCATCGAGCAGATCACCGTCCCCGAACTCCGCGAGCGGCTGCTCGCCGCAGTCGACGCCGAACTCGAAACGTCGATGCCGTGATGTCCGCCGAGACCAGCAGCACCGTCACGTGGCACCGCGCCTGCTCAGTCGACGACCTCGCCGACGACAGTGTGCTCCACGTCGAGATCGACGGCCGTCCGATCGCCGTCGCCAGATCGGAGGGTGAGTTCTTCGCGATCTACGACGTCTGCTCGCACGCCGACGTGCCGCTCTCCCAAGGTGACGTCGAGGAAGCGACCGTCGAGTGCTGGCTGCACGGGTCGCGTTTCGACCTGCGCACCGGCAAGCCCACCGGACTCCCGGCCACCCGGCCGGTACCGATTTACCCCGTCAAGTGTGAAGGCGACGACGTGTTCGTCGCCGTCGAGGAGTAGCCACCAGATGACAAAGCTCGAGATCCGCGATCTGACCGTCAACGTCGACGACACCGAGATCCTGCGCGGTGTCAGCCTGACCATCTCCTCCGGTCAGACGCACGCAATCATGGGTCCCAACGGCTCCGGCAAGTCGACGCTGGCCTACGCCGTCGCCGGACACCCGAAGTACACCGTCACCGGCGGCACGGTCACTCTCGACGGCGTCGACGTACTCGCGATGAAGGTCGACGAACGTGCCCGCGCCGGTCTGTTCCTCGCGATGCAGTACCCCGTCGAGGTCCCCGGCGTGTCCGTCTCCAACTTTTTGCGTACGTCGGTCACCGCGATCCGGGGCGAGGCACCCAAGCTGCGGCTGTGGGTCAAGGAACTCAAGACGGCCATGGCCGACCTCGACATGGATCCGGTGTTCGCCGAGCGCAGCGTCAACGAAGGTTTCTCCGGCGGCGAGAAGAAGCGGCACGAAATCCTGCAACTCGAGTTGCTGCGCCCGAAGATCGCGATCCTCGACGAGACCGACTCCGGCCTCGACGTCGACGCGCTCCGAGTCGTGTCCGAAGGCGTCAACCGGGTCGCCGCGGCCCATGGCACGGGCGTTCTGCTGATCACCCACTACACGCGGATACTCCGCTATATCCAGCCGGAGTTCGTGCACGTGATGTTCGACGGCCGGATCGTCGAAGAGGGCGGTCCCGAGCTGGCCCAAGTCCTGGAGGACAAGGGCTACGAGCACCTGCGGCCGGCTGCCGCGCAGAGCTAGGAGTGCACTGATGTCGACCGCCCGGCTGCTCGACGTGGCCACGGTGCGCAAGGATTTCCCGATCCTCGAGCGCGAGATCAACGGCATGACGCTGGTCTACCTCGACAGTGCGGCGACCTCGCAGAAGCCCCGGGTCGTCCTCGACGCGTTGCGCGACTACTACGAGCAGCACAACGCCAACGTGCACCGCGGGATCTATACGATCGCCGAGGAAGCCACCGCGTCGTACGAGGGCGGCCGCACCGCGGCGGCGGCTTTCATCGGAGCGGCCGACCGTCGGGAGATCGTTTTCACCAAGAACTCCACCGAAGCGATCAACCTGGTGGCGCGCTCATTGGGAGACGCACCGATCGGCTCCGCGCTGCACATCGGCGTAGGCGACGAGATCCTCATCACCGAGATGGAACACCACTCCAACATCGTGCCGTGGCAGCTGCTCGCCCAGCGCACCGGCGCGACGTTGCGCGCCGTCGGTCTCACCGACGGCGGGCGGCTCGATCTCGATTCGC
>JBDTYE010000125.1:0-9335 GCA_040005895.1 Actinomycetota bacterium
CCCCAAGACCGTCGGATTGCGAAACGCCGTGCACACGACCAGTGTGCCGAGCGCGTTCGACAGGATGACGCCGACGATCACCCAGGTGGGGAAGAACTCCTTGCCGCGGGGAATCGCCGTACCGCTGACGACGGCTTCGCGGACGAATGGCACCGCGCCGAAGACGAACACACTGTTGACGGAGATGAGCACCAGGAAGAACAGCAGGATCCGGGCCGTCTTCGGCGGCATCAGCAATTCGAGTTCGCCCTGAGCCAACCAGGGCACGGACAGGAACGCGCCGCACAGGTAGTAGAGCCGCAGGCTCGGCGAACTCCAGCCGAAGGCGACGCCGTACCACAACGCGCCGGTGCCGGCGGTGAAGAAGACGAAGGAGATCAACCAGCTGCGCAGGTAGGAACGCCGGCTCAGCCGCCACCGGCGCAACAGCGCCAGCGTGAACTCGATCGAGATGAAGGTCGCCGCGAGCGGCACCCAGGCCTGCGATCTCATGAGCCGCCGGCGCTCTCGCGCAGTCTGCCCTTCGCCGTCTTCCCGGTCGCGGAGTGCGGCAGCCCGGCGGCGAACTCGACCGTCGTCGGGCACTTGAACGCCGCCAGGGACAGCGCGCAGTGCGCGATCACGTCGTCGGCGGTCAGCTGCACCCCGGGGCGGCGTACGACGACCGCCTTCACCGCCTCACCGGTGTACGGGTGCGCGATGCCGATGACGGCGGCCTCCTCGATACCTGGATGCCGGGCCAGCACGTCCTCGACCTCGCGCGGGTAGACGTTGAAACCGCTGACGAGGATCAGCTCGCGGCGGCGGTCGACGATGCTCAGGTCTCCGTCGTCGTCGCTATAGGCGACATCCCCGGTGCGGAACCAGCCGGAGTCGTCAGGGCCACCGGCGCCATCAGGCCAGTAGCCGGAGAACAGGTTGTCGCCCCGGACCGCTATCTCGCCCGGGTCGTCCTCCTGCGCCAGGCCGCCCGAGTCGTTGAGCAGCCGCAGTTCGACCCCGGGAATCGCCCGGCCGATCGACATCGGCTTGGCCACCGCGGACATCAGCGTCGAGGTCAGCACCGGCGCCGTCTCGGTCAGGCCGTAACCCTCGAATACGTGGTGTCCGGTGGCGTCGAGGAACCGCGTCAGAGCCTGCGCGGGGAGCGGCGCCGCGCCCGAAACCGCGAGTCTGACGTCCGCGAACGCATCACCGACGTCGGGCAGCAGGGACCACGCTACGTACATCGGCGGCGCTCCGACCACGTTGGACACGTGGTGCCGGCGCATGATCGCCAGCGTGTCGACGGGGTCGAATCGTTCGACGAGTACGCCGGTCGCACCGTGATAGGCGACCATGCCCAGCGCGGCGTTGAGCCCGTAGATGTGGAACAGCGGCAGTACGACGAGTACGACGTCGTCGTCGGACATCACCGGGGGCTCGATCCGGCTGCACTGCTCCAGGTTCGCCAGCAGCGCCCGGTGCGAGAGCATCGCGCCGCGCGGCCGCCCCGAGGTGCCTGATGTGTAGATGAGCAGAGCCAGATCCTCACTGCCACCCTGCGGGCTCTCGAGTGGCCTGGCCGATTCGACGAGCTCCTCGAGGAGGAGGGTTCCGGCCGGAGCGGGGCTCGCGTCCCCGACGACGATCACGTGGCGCAGCTCCAGCAGATGGGCCGCCAACTCGGACGCGAGCGTCGCGAACGGCCGCTGCCCGACGACCGCGATCGCCCCGGAATCGCCGAGGACGTGTCGAAGCTCGGCCGAAGTCGACGCGGGATTGACCGGCACGGCGACAAGTCCGGCCCGCAGCGCGCCGAAGTAGCAGACCGGGAAGGCGGGAGTGTTGCCGAGCGCGATCGCGACGCGGTCACCCGGGGCCAGGTCGAGAGAGGCAAGGGCCCCCGCCGCGCGGGAGACCTGATCTTCGAACTCCCCCCAGGTCACCGACTGGTCCTGGTAGAGCAGCGCAGCCTTCGCCGGGAACCGGTCGGCAGCGCGGCGGACGAGGTCAGCGAGGTTTCCGGCGGTCATGACAGTTCGCAGTGTTCCACAGCGGCTGCGACGCCCAGCTCGCAGGTTGCTCCAAATGGCTCTTCATCCGGCCAGGCGGCACGACGAGAACAAGACGGGGGATCACTCGTCCGCACTCAAGATGCTGCTCCGGCGCGTCGACACAGTGCGAGAAGGCAAGTCGAGTCCACCGCTGAACGGTTCGTCTCCGAACAGGCACACCGCACGTGAGTGCGGGCCGCAAAGGTCAGGCACTGCCTCCGGGCAGTGAGCCGGCCTGCCGAAGGGATACTCGTGCTACGCCGTATCGCCACCGCCCTGGTCGCATCAGTCAGCGTCGTCGTGGCCATCGGCATCGCATCTCCGGCCTACGCCTCGAACGCTGGAAGCTTCGTCGCGCAGATCAACGCAGCGCGCGCCGGCGCCGGACGCGCGCCACTCGCACATCGCGCGGACCTCGCATCTCTCGCGCTGCGCCACTCGCAGACGATGGCCGCGCAGAACTCGCTGCACCACAACGCGAAATTGACCTCCGAGGTCGCCAACTGGCAGGCCGTCGGCGAGAACGTCGGCATGGGCGGCAACACCCGCGTCCTGCACAACGCGTTCATGAACTCCCCCGCGCACCGCGCCAATATCCTCGACAAGGACTTCACCGAGGTCGGTCTGGGTGTAGTGGTCGACGCGCGCGGCGTCATGTGGGTCACCGAGGTCTTCCGGCAGCCGATGCTCGCGAGGTCCAGCGCCCGGGTGCACACCGCCGCCGTAGCCCCGGTTCCCGCCAGGCAAACCTCCCTCACTCGACCACCGTCGGCCCGCCCGCAGGTGACCAAACGACCGGCAGTGCGCTGGGCTACTCCCCGGACAACCAGCCCGCGGGCACACCGCACGGTCAAGTCGGCGTGGCTGACTCGGCTCACCAGCGCCGCGGCCGGTCCGGCACCCCACGCCGCGGGCGCGCTGCCGCAAGCGGTCGAGTATCTCTACGTAGTCGCTGGCTGACGCTAAGCTTTTGCCCTTGGCTCACGGGGCGGCGAGAGGCAACGGCAGAGCATGACGGTGCGAGTGCTGGTCGTCGATGACACTGACCACGTACGCCGCATGCTGGTCGAGATGCTCAAGCTCGACGGGTTCGAGGTCGTCGGCGCCGCCGTCGACGGCGCCGACGCAGTGGCCAAGGCCACGGAGTACGAACCCGACGTCATCGTCATGGATCTTCGGATGCCACTCGTCGACGGCATCGAGGCCACCCGGCAGATCAAGGCGACCAGGCCGCACCAGGTCGTGATCCTGTATACGGCCTACCTTGACCGGGCGATCGAGGATGAAGCCCTGGACGCCGGCGTGACAGTCTGTCTGGGCAAGATCGAAGGCCTGCACCAACTCGAACGCGAACTCAGCCGGTTGATGATGGAGTTTGCGCCCGACCTGGGCAGCTAGTCCGCAGCCCGCTGACAGACCGAGTGGAGAAAATCGCTTCCATGCGCAGTCCGACCGCCCTGGCGCTTCTGCTGCTGCTGCTCCTCATCATTGCGGCCTTCGGCATCCAGCTGCTGCGCGCCTGACGTGGGAACGTTCCGCCGCAGAGCCGACGACCGGGTAGCAGCGGTCGTCGCCGGTGCCGCCGCCGCCGCGGCCGCCGAGGTCGAGCCGGCTCCCGTGACGCCTGCAGCCCCGCCCGATCCCACGGCGGCTGCTGCAGAAGTCGAGCCCCCCGCCGAAGCGCCCGTGGTCAAGCCCGACCCGAGTGCCGCGGCGTTCTTCGACGTCGACAACACGATCATGGTGGGCGCGTCGATCTACTACTTCGCCAAGGGCCTGGTAGCGCGCAAGGTGATCACCAATCGCGACCTCTGGACATTCGCGTACGACCAGGTGCGGTTCCGGGTGAGCGGCGCCGAGAGCCACGCCGCGATGCGCAAGGTCCGCGAGTCGGCGCTCGCCTTCGTGGCCGGCAAGAGCGTGGAGGAGATCGTTTCTTACGGCGAGGAGATCTACGACGAGATGATGGCCGAGCGCATCTACGCGGGCACGCGCGCCCTGGCGCAGGAGCATCTCCAGGCCGGGCAGCGCGTATGGCTGGTGACCGCGACCCCCGCCGAGCTCGCCAACATCATCGCGCAGCGGCTCGGTTTCACCGGCGCCCTCGGCACCGTTTCCGAGGTCGAACACGGCTGCTACACCGGCCGGCTGGTGGGCGAGCCGTTGCACGGACCGGCAAAGGCGGAAGCGATCCTCGCGCTGGCCGAACGTGAGGGACTCGACCTCGAACGCTGCACGGCCTACAGCGACTCGCGGAACGACGTACCGATGCTGTCCTGCGTCGGCCGGGCGGTGGCGATCAACGCCGATGCCGACCTGCGCGCTGTCGCGAAGGAGAACGGCTGGGAGATCAAGGACTTCCGGACCGGACGCACCGCGATCAAGATCGGTATTCCGGCGGCGGCCGGGATCGGCGCTGTCAGCGGGGGCATCATGGCCGGCATCGCCTACCGCAAGCGGCGCGTCCTCGTCTGAGCGCTAGAAGAACACGCTCGTGCGCTGCGCGAGCAGGGCGTAGAGCGTGTGCTGGATGGTCTCGCGCACCTCGTCGGTCAGGTCGAACACCACCATCGGGTCGTCGGCAACCGCGGGTCCGAGCTCGTCGGTGCGGATCGGCGTACCGAACTCGATCAACCATTTCGACGGCAGCGGAACCAGCCCGAGCGGGCCGAGCCACGGGAATGTGGGCGTGATCGGCAGGTAGGGCAGCCCGAGAATCCGGGCCAGCGTCTTCATATTGCCGAGCATCGGATAGATCTCCTCGGCGCCGACGATCGACACCGGGATGATCGGTACGCCGGTGCGCAGCGCGGCAGCGACGAAGCCCCCGCGGCCGAACCGCTGCAGTTTGTAGCGCTCCGTGAACGGCTTGCCGACGCCCTTGAAGCCCTCGGGCCAGACGCCGACGAGTTCACCCGCCGCCAGCAGGCGTTCGGCATCGTCGGCACTCGCCAGGGTGCTGCCCGACTTGCGCGCGATCGGAGCGACCACCGGCATCCGGCAGACCAGATCTGCACCGAGCCTGCGCAGGAACCGGCGGGCCGGGTGGTGGTCGCGCAGCGCGACCGCCGTCATCAGCGCGTCGAGCGCGATGGTGCCGGAGTGGTTGGCGACGATCAGCGCGCCGCCGGTGTCAGGGACGTTTTCCAGGCCCCGTGTTTCCACCCGGAACCACTTCTCGTACAGCGGTCGCAGCGCGGCGAAGAGCACGGAGTCGGTGAGTTCGGGATCGAAGCCGAACTCGTCGACCGCGTAGTCCCCTGTGATCCGGCGGCGCACGAAGGCAAGGACGTCGGCGAGCTGCTGTTCCCAAGCCATCGGCGCCCTAGCGGGATCGTCGTCGATGCGTTGCGCGCGGTCGAGGCGGATCACCTGCGCGTCAGGCATGCCTGCCCACCAGCCCGGCGACCAGTTGCGAGATGGATTGTGTCGCCGCGCCCACGGACTCCTGCGTGTAGAGCGGGGGCACGCCGCAACCCGCTGCGAAGTCGTCGAATGCCTCAACGGAGGTATAGCGCGGCTGGTAGTCGAACTCCTCCCGGAACCGGCTGGTGTCGGCAACCGGCGCGAACTTGAGCGACGCGAGCTGTTCCGGCGAGAACCTGGGCAGCCCGAGCGGGCGCAGCAACCGGCCCGCCAGCGCCGAAGGTCCGATCACCGGGAGTGCGAGGCGGCCGGCACGGCGTACGGCCTGGGAGAGGAGTACGACGCCCGCTGCCCCCACGTTGAACGTGCCGGGCAGCGCGCGCAACGACGCGCGGCGGAGCACCTCGGTCGCGTCGTCCTCGTGCAGCAGCTGCAGGCGCGGATCGAAGCCGAACGGAACGGGGACGACGGGCGAGGCGAAGAACCGGCTGAGGACCGAGTCGCCGCGCGGGCCGATCACGCTGGCGAACCTCAGCATGGTGATCTCGACGTCGGGCCGCCGGCGCGCGAATCCACGCACGTAGCCCTCGACTTCGGTGGCGTCCTTGGCGTAGCCGCGGGGCAGCGCGCGCGGCTCCATGTCCTCGCTGAACACAGCAGGGTCGCCGGGGGACGCGCCGTAGACAGCCGTCGAGGACTTCACCACGAGCCGGCGCACGGTAGGTGACTTCTGCGCGGCCGCGAGCACCTGCATCGTCCCGATGACGTTGATTTCCTTCATCGACGCGCGCCCGCCCGCATCGCCGGGGGTCGCGACCATGTTGAGGTGCACGACGGTGTCGACGGCGGCGGCCGAGATGATCTTGGCGATCAGCGGGTTCCTGATGTCGGCCCGAACGAACTCGGCGCCACCCAGATCATGCGACGGAGCGGCGCTGTCGACACCGACGACCTGCTCGATACCGGGCTCGACGCATAGTTGGCGGGCGAGCTCGCCGCCAAGGAACCGCGAGACTCCGGTGATAAGCACCCGTCGAGGACGCACCCAGTCCTCGGGCCTATTTCTTGTTGCGCCGCTGGACGCGCGTCTTCTTCAACAGCTTGCGGTGCTTCTTCTTCGCCATCCGCTTGCGGCGCTTCTTGATGACCGAACCCACGTCAACACCTTCAGACTCTGTGCGCGAAAGAGGCCGGCTCGGGCCGGAGAGGCAGGATACCCGGTCTCGGCGTGGGCGGCGTACCGCGCAGCGATCAACCGGTCTCGGTGAAGGCGCCCCTGAGGTATTCGTGGACGGCGCGCTCCGGCACGCGGAACGAGCGGCCGACCCGGACCGCGCCCAGCTCTCCGGAGTGCACGAGTCGGTAGACGGTCATCTTCGAGACACGCATGACCGAGGCAACCTCGGCCACCGTGAGAAACCGGACCTCAGCCAGGCTGGGGCCGCGGGACGAGTCGCTCGCCATGGCGCACCTATTTCTAGACGGCCGCGCGCCCCGCCGGCTTCCCCACCAGCGCAAGTAGACCGCGTACGTGTCTAAAGTGGTTATAGGCCACTGGTGTGACTGCTGCATAGCGCCCGTTCGGCGCAACTCGGTTGCACCGGGCTACGCGCAAGCGCCGCAGGATGAGAAGCTCGTGCGCTCCGGCGCTCAACCATTCGGGCTGCCCAGAGGCTCCTGGTAGTTGCGGGACGAGGGGGAATCGTGGACGAGGTGAGGCGAAAGGCGTTCGACGACTTGGTCGACACCCGATCTCCGAGCCTCCTGCGGACGGCGTACCTGCTTACCGGAGACTGGTCGAGCGCGGAGGATCTGTTGCAGTCGGCGTTGGCGAAGACGTGGTTCCGCTGGCGCCGCCTTGCCGACCCGCAGTCCGGCGAGGCCTACGTCCGGCAGGTCATGTACACCACCTATTGCAAGTGGTACCGCCGCAAGTGGCGGGGCGAAGTCTCCACCGGCTACCTGCCCGACACCAATACTGCGCCTGACGAGTTCTCCCGCGTCGACGAGCAGGACGGGGTGGGCCGCGCGCTCGCCGAACTCTCTCCCAAGACTCGCGCGATCATCGTCCTACGGTTCTTCGACGACCTGACCGAGGCACAGGTTGCCCACGTCCTCGGCTGCTCGATCGGCACCGTCAAGAGCACCACCCACCGCGGCCTGGCCAAGCTGCGCGAATCCGCGCAGCTGCTACTGCCGGCCCAGGCGAACGGCTCCGGCTCGGCAACGGTGATCCCGTTGCGGCGCAAGGAGAAGTCAGCGTGAGCGAGCACGACGACATCAGGCGCGCGCTGGAGGAACTCTCCAGCCATCCGCCCCACCGCGACCGCAAGCCCGCGGTCCGCGAACGTGTCGCTGTCGTACGCCGCCGGCGCCGGTTCGGCAGCGGGGTGGCCATCAGCGTTGTCACGCTGATGGCAAGCATTGCCGTCACTTCGCTCGGCGGCGGTGGCGCCGCGCAGAACGCCAACCTGCTCGTGACGCCGAGCGTCCCGCAGACGCCGGTGCCCTCACCCGCGCCGTCACCGCGATCCAGCGCCCCGGCCGCCGCTGCGATCGCGAAGGCGCCGCCGGTTCTATCTGTCAGGGTTCCCGCAACGGCCGCATCTGGCCCGCGCAACGTGGCTCCGGGGCAGTCCACAGCCGGATCAGCGCAGGCGCCGGCCTCGGTCCCGGGGAGCGCGGCGAAGGTAACCAACCCGGCGACGCCACAGAGCACCGTCACCGTCTACCTGCCGGAATCCTCGGCGAGCAAGGCCTCGAGTGCGTCACAGCCCAACGCGACTGCGTCGAAGTCGCCTACTCTCTCCGGCGCGGGTTCCGCGAGCGGGACGGCCTCGACCACGCCGGCCACCCTCGAGACACTCAACGCGGACATCGCTGCCAGCACCGTCGAGGACGGATCTGTGGCGCCCGAAACGGTAGTCACGGTCCGCGTCCACGGAGCGATCATCGGCAGCCTCGCCAACGTCGTTGCGTTTTACACGACGGTGCACCGCGCGGACTACAGCGACACCCAAGCACGCGGGTGCACCGTCCAGGACGGCAAACTGCACGACGTCGACGAGACCTTCACCTTCCGCACGCGTTATCGGGCAGCGGGTCCGCAGCAGGTCGACGCCATCGTGACGACACTCGACCCGACCTGCGCGGCCGGCGCGGCGAAACAGGACTGGCCGTTCAGCGGCACCATCAGCATCCCGGTCGGCAGCGCGCTGTCGAACGGAGTCGCACCGGTCACGCTCTCCGTCACGTCCACCCAGGTTCAGGATTCGACGATCACGCTGAGCGTCGACGCGGACGACGCGGACGGCTACTTGTACTCGTTCAGGACCGACTGGGGTGTCGGCACGCCAGACACGATCCCTGGCGGCAATGGCGCCAACTGCTCCGCAGGTGAGGGCGGTGGCGTGTTCTGGCCGCACGGTCCGGGCAGTGGCAGCTTCAGCAGCCCGGTTCTGCCGGCCGGCACCTACAACGTCACGGTCACCGCGACCTCGACCGGATGCGACGGCAAGGACCTTCAGACTGCTCAGCAGAAGCTGACCGTCACCGTCCCCTGATACCTAGCCATCGACGGCTGCCAGCAGCGCGGCCGTTATCGGCCGGTAATTCCGGGCCCGCAGGTTGTCATCCAGCGGCACGACGATGCCGATGGATCCCTCGTCAGCCGCAACGTACAGGGCGGGTTCGTTGGTGTCGGCGAACGCGATCACATCGAGCCCGGCGGCGCCGGCCGCGCCGGCCCAGCCGTGGTCGGCGACGACCAGATCGGCATCGAGCCCGCCCGCCAGCAGGCTCTCCATCGCCGCGGGTGAATGCGAGTGCCGGACGAAACCGCGGCTGGAGAGCAGCGCGACCCCGTCGACGTACCGGATGGTCCTGCTGCCGCCGTCGCACTCGACCCGCCGGCCGGCTGCGGGCGTCAGCACT
>JBDTYE010000126.1:0-9217 GCA_040005895.1 Actinomycetota bacterium
CTCGTCTAGTTCGGCTCGCACCTCGGCGAGTTCCTTGGCCGACCACTTCTCGACGCGCGGCGGTGGCGGCGGCGGTAGCGGTGGCGGCGGCGGTCGCGGCGCCGGCGGAGCTACCGCGAGGGCGCCTTCCGGGCGCGGCACCGAGGGCGCGAAGGCCCGGCCCGCCCGCAACGGCGGCTTGGCCGCGGCCGCCCGGGGCGCGCGAGCCCGCGCGGAAGCGGGCTTGGCCGGCGCTGCCGCGTCCGCCGCAGCGGCCACTGCGGGAGTTTTTGCCGAGCGCGCGGCAGTAGCGGACGGGGCGGACGGGGACGGCGCGTGCGCCGCAGCCTTGGCTGGGGTCGCAGG
This sequence comes from Actinomycetota bacterium, assembly GCA_040005895.1. GTDB lineage: Bacteria > Actinomycetota > Actinomycetes > BP-191 > BP-191 > JBDTYE01. The sequence continues at coordinate 346 of JBDTYE010000126.1, forward strand.
CTTGACCGGAGCCGACGACTTGCCGGCTGTCACCTTCTTAGCCGGCGCCGTCGTAGCCTGCGCTGTCCTGGGCGCTCTTTTGGCCGGCGCTCTTTTGGCCGGCGCTTTTTTGGCCGGCGCTTTCTTGGCCGGCGACGCTGCCTTGGCCAAAGTTCGTTTGGCCGGCGCTTGTTTGGCTTGCGCTGCCTTCTTCACGGCGGTCACCGGCTTTGCCGGGGGAGTCTTCTTCGGGGCCGCAGCCTTCTGAGCGGTCTTCTTGGCGGGCGACGCCTTCACGGCTGACGTGGATGCCTTGGCGAGCGCCGGCTTCCTGGCGGCCGCCGTCGGAGCCTTCGCCGCCGCACCGGCCTTCTTCAGCGCTGCCGGCTTGACTGCTCCCGGCTTCTTGGCAGCGGGCCTGACCACCGACGGTTTGGCCGCGGCTGGCTTCTTCGTGGGCGCGCTCGCTTTCGCCGGCGCGGCCTTTTTCCCAGGCGCGACGACCTTCGTGGCGGCTGCCTTCCTGACCGGCGCGGCGAGCTTGCCGGCGTTCGACCTGGTGGCAGCAGCGCCGGACCTGCCGCCTGCCGTCGCCTTGACTGCCGTCGCCTTGACTGCCTTCGCCGCCTTCTTGACGGCGGTCGGCTTCGCCACCGGCTTGGCTACCGCGGCAGTGGTCGCGCGGCCCCCGGCTCGGACCGCTGCCGGAACGGAGGCTCGGGCGATTCGACCCATCGACTTCGCCGCTGCGACCGCACGCGGCGGCGCCGCCGCGCGTTGGCTCATCTCTGCATGTTTCCGGTCGGCTGCCATGTCTCCCTCGAGTGCCCGCAAGTGGGTTATCCACAGGTCTGCCGAGCAGACCGCCCCGTTATCCACAACTTGATCACTTTGGGCTGAGGAAGGATAAGCCCGCGACCGACCGCTATCAATGCGGCGCGCTGGGCGTCCAGCCCCGGCCTGCCCGCCAGGTGCGGGCTTGCACGGCGCCCGGGTAACTATGATGGGCCGCGGCGCTGACGGGACGAGTACCGCCGGCAGCAGGCTTGAGCGACCTGGGGACGGTGTGAGCCCGGGGGCCTGCCCGGCGCGAAGATCACCCCTGAGCCTTGGCACGACAAAGAGCGGGTCGTCGGCAGGAAACTGTGGCGACCAAGGAGGGTGGTACCGCCGGGCTCCCCGCCTGGTCCCTTCGCCGAGCACGACCGACCACGGCGAAAGGCCCTTCCAGATGCTCGACCAGATCACCCCCCGCTTCCGGCCGCTGAGCACCCAGGTCGACCTGCCCGCGATGGAACGCGACGTGCTGCGCCGGTGGGAGACGGGCGAGGTCTTCCGCCGCAGTCTCGAGCGCAACGAGGGCAACCCCCTGTTCGTCTTCTACGACGGCCCGCCGACGGCCAACGGCAAGCCTGGCGTGCACCACGCCGAACCACGGGTCTTCAAAGATCTGTTCTGCCGGTTCCGCACGATGACCGGCCACTACGTACCGCGCCGCGCCGGTTGGGACTGCCACGGCCTGCCGGTCGAGCTCGCCGTCGAGAAGGAGCTGGGGTTCACCCGCAAGCAGCAGATCGAGGAATTCGGCATCGAGGCCTTCAACGCCCGCTGCCGCGAATCGGTTCAGCGCCACGTCGGCGAGCACGAAGAGTTGTCCCGGCGAATGGGCTACTGGGTCGACCACACCAACCCCTACCGGACGATGGACGCGTCGTACGTCGAGAGCGTCTGGTGGTCGCTGAAGGTCATCTTCGACAAGGGTCTGCTCGTCGAGGACCACCGGGTCGCGCCCTACTGCCCGCGCTGCGGCACCGCACTCTCGGACCACGAGGTCGCCCAGGGCTACACCCAGGTCACCGATCCGAGTGTGCACGTGCGCTTTCCGATCACCTCAGGTCCGGTGACGGAGGATGGCGCGGCGCTGCTCGTCTGGACCACGACGCCGTGGACTCTGGTCTCCAACGTGGCCGTTGCGGTCCACCCCGAGGTGCGGTACGCCGTCGTGCGGGCGCCGTCCGGGGAGACGCTGGTGGTCGCCGAACCCTTGGTGGCAAAGGCCGTCGGCGACGACGTGGAAGTGCTGAGAGTGCTGCCCGGCGCGGAACTTGTCGGGACGACGTACACGGCTCCGTTCACTCTGGTGCCGGTCGAGGGCCGCGCGCACTACGTCGTCGCCGCCGAATACGTCACCACGGAGGACGGCTCCGGCCTGGTGCACATCGCCCCCGCCTTCGGCGCCGAGGACCGCGAGATCGGCAAGGCGCACGGGCTGCCCTTGGTCAACCCGATCGACCCGCAAGGCAAGTTCAACGAGGACGTGCCGCTCGTTGGCGGCGTCTTCTTCAAGGACGCCGACACCCGTCTTATCGAAGATCTCGACGCCCGGTCGTTGCTCTGGCGATCGGAAACAATCCTCCACACCTATCCACTCTGCTGGCGCTGCGACACCGCACTGCTCTATTACGCGCTGCCGTCCTGGTACATCCGCACCACTGCGGTGAAGGACGAACTGCTGCGGGAGAACCAGCGCACCTCCTGGCACCCCGAGTCCATCAAGAACGGGCGGTACGGCGACTGGCTCACCAACAACATCGACTGGTCGCTCTCGCGCAACCGCTACTGGGGCACGCCGCTGCCGATCTGGAGATGCGAGGAGAGCCATCTGGTCTGCGTCGGATCGCTTGCCGAACTCTCGTCGTACGCCGGCAGCGACTTGTCCGCGCTCGATCCGCACCGCCCGTTCGTCGACGATATTTCCTTCGCCTGCAAGGAGTGTGGCGGCGAAATGCACCGGGTGCCCGAGGTCATCGACGCCTGGTACGACTCCGGTTCGATGCCATTCGCACAGTGGGGCGCGCCGCACATCAACAACGAGACGTTCGCTCAGCGTTATCCCGCCAACTTCATCGCCGAGGCCATCGACCAGACCCGCGGCTGGTTCTACACGCTGATGGCCATCGGAACCCTCGTATTCGACCGGTCGTCGTACGAAACGGTGTTGTGCCTCGGGCACATCGTCGATGACGACGGGCGCAAGATGAGCAAGCACCTGGGCAACATCCTCGACCCGTTCGTCACGATGGAGCGGCACGGCGCCGACTCGCTGCGGTGGCAGCTGCTGTGCGTCGGCAGCCCGTGGAGCAACCGTCGGGTCGGCGCGGAGACCCTCGAAGAGGTCGTGCGCAAGGTGCTGCTGACCTACCGCAACACGCTGAGTTTCTTCGTGCTCTACGCCAACATCGACAGCTGGTCACCGGAAACCGCGGGCACCGCCACGGGTGCACGCCCGCTGATGGACCGCTGGCTGATCTCCGAGCTGCACGCCACAGTCGTCGAGGTGACCGCGGCCCTCAACACCTTCGATTCGACGCGGGCCGGCAAACGGCTCGGCGAGTTCATCGACGACCTCAGCAACTGGTACGTGCGGCGGTCGCGCCGGCGTTTCTGGAAGGGCGCACAGACCGAGGATGGCGCGCACGCATTCGGCACGCTCTACGAAGTGCTCGTGATCCTGACCGAGATGCTCGCGCCGTTCGTTCCGTTCATCACCGAGGAGGCCTGGTCGGTCCTGAACCCCCCCGTCGCTGACTTCGTGCACCTCGCGCCCTGGCCGGTCGTCGACGGCGCGTTGATCGACACGGTGCTCGCCGGCCAGATGCGCCTGGTACGCCGCATAGTCGAGCTGGGCCGGGCGGCGCGGGCCGAGAGTGGGGTCAAGACCAGGCAGCCGCTGGGCCGGGCGCTGATCGGTGGCACCACCTGGGCCGGCCTGCCGGAGGAACTGCGGGCGCAGGTCGGCGATGAGCTGAACGTCGCGACCCTGGAATCCCTCTCGACCGAGGGCGACCTCATCGACTTCGCTGCCAAGGGTAACTTCCGGACGCTCGGCGCCCGTTTCGGCAAGCGGACGCCGCTGATCGCGGCGGCCATCGCGGCGGCGGACGCCGCGAGCCTTGCCCGCGATCTCGCCACCGGGTCAGCCGCGGTCGACGTCGAGGGGGAACGCATCGAGCTGGGCGCGGACGAGGTGCTGCTGGTCGAGACGCCGCGCAGCGGCTGGGCGGTTGCGTCGGAGGCGGGCCTGACCGTGGCGCTCGACCTGGAGATCACCCCCGGGCTGCTTCGCGCCGGGCTGGCCAGGGACGCGGTCCGAGCCGTACAGGAGAGTCGCAAGCTCACCGGACTCGACGTCGCCGACCGCATCGAACTGTGGTGGCGCGCCGACGGCAAGCGCGCCGACGGCGAGCTGGCCGCTGCCCTGCGGGAGCACTCGTCAAGGCTGGCCGAGGAAGTGCTCGCAACGCAGTGCACGGAGGGCAGCCCCCCGGTCGACATCGCCGGTCACGAAGACGCCGAACTCGGCCTGCGCTGGTGGCTGCGGCCAGCCGGCGGCTGATCGCGCGCCCGTCCGCAGTATTCCCCCGCTGGACCGAACGGCCCAGTCGAAGCCGACTTTTGCCTATAAAATAGGGCATATTCGCAAACCTCGCGCCCCGCCAATCACCCGGATGGCGTATTGGCCGGGCGTGCGCCCGGGCCGAAGTAATGAAGGTCCACGCACCCGCACGACCGCAATGGAGGAGACCGTGTCGGTGACAGCTCTCCCGCTCAGTGCCCAGCAGGCAATCGCCAGTATCCGGCTGCGCCCGAACGCAGTCGCAACCCCCGCTCTTTCCAGCCAGGTGCGGCCGGCGATGGTGCTACAGGAGCGCGACGCCCGGCGGCTGCTTGAAGCGGCGGAGCGCAGCGACGTCTCGTGCGGCGGTCACTTCGCCGCTGGTCCCGCCGGCATCCAGGTATGGACGGGTGGCTTCGACGGCCCGAACGGGTCACACGGAACGGCTCAGCACCTCGGTTCCGTCGACTGGAGCTACGACACCCCGGTGCGTCACTACGCCACGATCTACCGCGCGATGGTCACCGCGAACGGCGTCGCCGCCGGCGAGACCACCGCATCGATACTGGGACGAGTGCTCGCTCTGGCGGACCTCGCCCTGGAAGGCTCGCGGGTACAACTCCCCCTCCCCCCCGCTCGCGATCCTTTTCGCCGCTGACGTAAAGCCCGCGACCTCCTCCCCCCAGAACCGCAGGCTCGTGTCAGCTTGGTAGCGCCGACGCCCGTTCCGAGAAATCGGAGCGGGCGTCGACGTGTCTGCCCCTGAAAACCCCTACTCAGCAGGCGGTACGTCGTCCTGCTCGGGCGCCGCGTGCCGCCTCCGGACGAAGCCGCCAGGGATGTCGGTCATCGGCGCGCCGGTCGGCGCAAACGTCTCTTCCTCGACGATCGGAATAGCCGGCGGGGCGGACATCACTGGGGCTGGAGCCTGGGTGATCGCCGGCGGGGCGGGCGGCGCCGGCGGGGCGGTCGACTGAACCGGGGTGGGCGGGGTCACGATCGGCTGAGTTGCAACCGGCTGAGTTGCGATCGGCTGAGTTGCGCTCAGATAGGGGGCCGGCGGCTGGGCAGCCGCCGGCAGCGCCTCGACCGGCGCTACCGCTGCGGTCGCGCCGGCCCGGCCATCGAGGTCCCGTAGCTGCGCCTCGAGGTAGGCCTTGAGCCGGGTTCGGTATTCGCGCTCGAACGCGCGTAGTCCTTCGATGTGCACCTCCAGCGCCTTGCGCCGGTTGTCGAGATCGGCCACGTGGGTGCTGGCCTGCTGCTGGGCGTGGTTGACGAGTTGCTGAGTGTGCGCCTGGGCCTCGGCGACGATGCGGTCGGCTTCGGCCTTGGCCTGCGCCACGGTCTCGTCGGCTGTGCGCTGGGCGATCAGCAAGGTGCGGCGCAGCATCTCCTCGGTCTCGCCCATCGGGGCCGGAACCGCCGTGAGGGGGGCGGCCAGTGCGCTGGCGGCCGCTGTGGTCGCGCGCTCGCGCAATTCGGAGTTGTCGCGCAGCAGCCGGGTGAGCTCGGCCTCGACCTCGTCGAGGAACGCGTCGACCTCGTGCTCGTTGTAGCCGCGGATGGAGTTGCGGAACTCCTTGGTGCGGATGTCCTCTGGTGTCAACGGCATGGGGTCACCTCAGGGATGGAGCTCGACAACTACAAGGACGGAACGACTTGGTTGGCCAACACGCTCACGACAAGGAAGAGCAGGATGAACGACAGGTCAAGGGCGGTATGACTCGGCGCAGCGCCTTCAGCGGCGGGTCGGTCACGGTATAGGTGATCTCAAACACCACGATGAGGAAACCGGACGGCCGCCAGTCGCGGCTCAGTGACATCACCAATTCGCTGATCCACCGGACGAAAAGCAGCAGCAGGAAGATGTTCAGCGCCGCTTCCAGGACGATCTTCACGGTGTGCGGCATGAGGAGAAAGCTCTAGCTTCCTTGGCTAGGTCCGGCGGGCGCGCCAGCGGACGGTGTGGGCGGCGGGTTCAGGACTGGTTGAAAAAGCCGCCCTCGCGGATCCGGGCCTTGTCCTCCGCCGTCACCTCGACGTCGGCAGGCGAGAGCAGGAAAACCTTGTTGGTGACTCGCTCGAGGGTGCCGTGCAGCCCGAACGTCAGGCCGGCGCAAAAGTCGATGAGGCGCATCGCGCTGCGGTCGTCGAGCTCGGTCAGGTTGATGATCACCGGGACGTTCTGCCGGAAATGCTCGCCCACCTGCTTGGCGTCGTTGTAGCTGGCGGGCACGAAGGTGGTGATCCGGTAGGTCGGAACCTTGGCGGCCGCGGCAACCGCGTCGTCGAAGGGCCGCGTGCGATCGACATCGACGGCGAGTGAGCCGACCTGCTCGTAGCGCTCGATGCCCGTCGAACTGCGCCGCGCCCTGACCGCCTCGGCGGACAGCGGCCGAACCGGCACCGGCTCGACGAACTCGTCCATCTCGTCGTCGTAGTCGTGTTCCTGCGGCTCGACAACGCCGAGGTATTCCGCGGCCTTACGCCAGACGCCAGCCATGGCGCTCCCTTCTCCGCAGACGTTCCTGGCCGCCCACTCTAATCGAGCACATGGTCACGCCGGCCGAAGAGAGCGGTCCCGACACGCACACAAGTTGAACCGTTCGAGATCGCCGCCTCGAGGTCGGAGGTCATGCCCGCGGAGATGATTCTCGCGCCGGGATGCTCGGCGCGCACCACTTCCGCCGCATGGGACAGCACCGCGAATGCGTCGTCCGGGTCGCCTCCCAGGGGTGCCACCGCCATGACACCGCGCAGCGTCACGCCTTCGGCCGCCGCAACCGTCGCGGCCAGCTCGAGAACCTGACCCGGCGGCGTACCTCCCCTGGCGCTGTCCCCGTCGAGGGAAACCTGCACGAGTACGCCGATCTCCCGGCCCGCGCGGGCGGCTGCAGCAGCGAGAGCGGCGACGACCTCGGCGCGGTCGACAGCGTGGACGAGGTCGGCATACCGCGCGATCGACGCGCACTTGTTGCGCTGAAGACGGCCGACGAAGTGCCATCGGACGTCGAGTCCCATGGTCTGCAGGGCGTCGGCTTTCGCCTTCGCCTCCTGGTCGTAGCTCTCACCGAAATCGACGACACCGAGGCTGTGCAAGCCGAGAACATCGGCGGCCGGCCAGGTCTTGCTGACGGCGACCAGAGTGATGTCGGCCGGGTCGCGGCCGGCTGACTGCGCCGCGGCGGCAATCCGGCGGCGTACCCCGGCGAGGTTGGCGGACAGTTCCGCGACCCGCGCATTGCTTGTCATGGCCGCCGAGCGGTCACGACAGCACGACGAATCCGGCGAACCGGCCCGTGCGCGCCGACCGGCGGTAGGAGTACCAGAGGTCGGGCTGCTCGGCGGTGCAATCACCGGGCGACTCGACCGAGCCGACGCCGGACTGCTCGAGGAGCAGCCGCCCCGCTAGTGGCAGGTCCAGGGAAGGTGTGCCCGTCGACGTGACAGCGCGGGTCCCCGGGACCGCCGCATCGAATTCCGCCGCGAGTGCCTCGGGCACCTCGTAACAGCGGCCGCAGACGGCGGGGCCGATCACGGCGCGGATCCTGGCGCGGCCGGCCCCGATGGACTCCATCGCGGCGACAGTGTTGGCGAGTACGCCAGCCACCAGACCGCGCCGACCGGCATGCGCCGCCCCGATGATGCCCGCCTCGGCATCGGCGAGCAGCACCGGCAGGCAGTCCGCCACCCGGATGCAGAGCACCCGGCCGGCGACGGAAGTGACGAGAGCGTCGACCCCCTCGATCGGCCGATCGCCCGATTGGTCCGCGGCCTCGGACGGATCCGTCAGCACGGCCACCTGGCCGCCGTGCGGCTGTTCGCCCCAGATCAAGTGCTCGCGGTGCGCTCCTATGGTCGACGCGAACGCCGACCTGTTGGCCCGCACCAGCTCCGGATCGTCACCGACGGTGAGAGCCACATTGAGCGAGTGGAACGGCGCTTCGCTGTTGCCGCCGATGCGGGTGCTGAAGCCGGCGAGCACGCCGGCACCCAACAGCACGCCGCGAAGCTTCGGCGAAGCTGACACCTACTTGAGGAAGTCCGGCACGTCGAGGTCGTCGTCGGTGTCCTCGAAGACCAGGGTGCGCCGCGGCTCGGTCCGCTGCGGCGCGGCGGTCCGTTCCGGGACGTGCCGCGCGGGCGCCCGTTCCCGAGTCACCTCGGCCGGCCGCTCGCGTTCGGTCGGCGCGGGCACGGTCGCAGCCACCGCCCGCTCCTCGCGGCGCGGCGCGACCTGCTCGCGGCGCTTGGGGGCGCCGCCGTCGAAACCGGCCGCGATGACGGTGACCCGCACCTCGTCACCGAGGGCGTCGTCGATGACCGCACCGAAGATGATGTTGGCCTCGGGGTGCACGGCCTCCTGCACGAGTCGCGCGGCGTCGTTGATCTCGAAGATGCCGAGGTTCGATCCGCCCTGGATCGACAGCAGCACCCCGTGGGCGCCATCGATGGACGCTTCGATCTGGTAGGTGAGGCGAGCCACGGCCTCCA
>JBDTYE010000127.1:0-9176 GCA_040005895.1 Actinomycetota bacterium
GCGTATGGAGAGGTTCAAGGGTCGTGGGGGGACCATCAGTACTCCTGGGGGGGTGAATGGAATGACGTACACAAAGCCAACAGTTGAAGTGCTCGGCCGGGTGCACCAGCTCACTCAGGTCGTACCTGGGAACGGCTGTCCTACCGCCAACTCACCGAAGCCCTGTCTCACGGGCGACGGTCACGGCAACGCAGTCACCGGATACGGCTTCAGCTAGGAACGCAACGACAATGGCCATCCTCGCCGAGGGTGGCCATTCTCGTGCTCGCAGTCTTGGCGGTCAGCGGGGAACAGCGTGCGGCGAGCAGGTCACCGCGCGCGGACCTGACGGCATCATGAACAGCGCATCGCCCCAGCGCCACCCGTCGCCATCGACCCCGCCGACGTAGGTCGCAACCACCCGGAATCCCAGTGGCAACAGGGTGTCAGCAATGTCGAAGAACGCCCCGTGCGGCTCTTCTGGCCGGTGCGTGAAGTCGCATTCCGCGAGGACGAAGCGAACCCGGCCGGTTTCGAGCAGGCCCTTGGCGCCCTGCAGGACCGCGGTCTCGTAGCCCTCCGTGTCGATCTTCAGCAGGTCGACGATGTCGACGCCTCGTTCTGTGGCGAAGGCGTCGACCGTTGTCAGCGGCACAGTGATCGTGGGTGATTCCGGTTTCGCCGACAGGTGGATGGTGTTGTGGCCGCTGATCAGCGACTCGGTGATCTCGATCTCACCCTCGGCGTCGCCCACCGCGGATTGCACGCAGTCAACGCCTCGCATACTGCCGACATTGGCGACCAGCTTCGCGTACGTCGACGGCACCGGCTCGAATGAATAGATCTGCACGTGCGGGAGCGCCCGCCGCACCCTCACGACCGTCTGCCCGATGTTGGCCCCGATGTCGAAGACGACGGAGACTTCACCCGCCAGCCCGGCCACGTCGTCGAACGCGTCCACGCCGAACGGAACGTTGATCAGCTTGCTGACGTTGAGCCCGGCCCGTCGCAGCGTCCGCTTGCCGAGTTGCCGGATCGTCATGCGGGCCCACCCCTTCGCACCTCGGTGGCGAGGCGCCGCGCCCGCCATTCCGGCCGTGACCGGGCTAACGCTGGCCAGTGTGCGCCGGTCCCCGAGCCGGTAGCCCAAACAAGCATCGCCCGCAATCCAGCACCTGCCAACAGCAGCGCCCTTGCTCTGTGTTCCGGTGCGCTGGAGCGGGTCACCGCGGCGGCTTTGGTGCCAGTCGCGAATCGTCCCTGCGCCACTGCGCCTGCCGGCCGGACCGCCGGTCGCGGGCTGCGAGCGCGCGTGCGGCCAGCGTGACCAGCAAGAATGCAGGCACGTCGAGGATGAGGCCGGGACGGCGGCGTACGACGTCGCGTAACGACGATGGCGGCGCCGCCTTTGCTGTCGGCGCGAATTCACCCCGGATTTGCAAGTTGCCGTTGCGCACCCTGGCCTTCCTGCGCACCAGGGCTGGGAGCCTGCCCGGAACGTCAAGCTGCACGTGCACATCCGGGTGCCGCATCTTCTCCGCGGGGGTGAACAGGGAATCGCAGTAGTAGTCGTCGGCGACGACGTCCGGCCACTGGTCGAAACGCCCCCGCCCAGCTGCGGTCAGTCCGATCACCCCCGTGCCGAAGATGCCGGCGCTGCCGGCGGGCAGACCGGACCAGAGCCGGTAGTAGGAGCGCACCGGCCACGACCTGCTCTGCCGCCAGCGATGCGCCACCGTGGCGGCAATCGCAAGCCGGTCCCCGCCGTCAAGCGCATCGGCCAGCGTCCGCAGGTCTGCGGCGGTGACGCAGATGTCGGCGTCCAGGTAAAACCTCGGATACGCCGTCGCGGCGGCGTCGCCCACATTGAGCGCGGCGCTCTTGGATGCGGCATCGAGCTCGATGACGTGGGCCTGCGGTGCCGCGGCCCGGGCGATCGACGCAGTGTCGTCGGAGCAGCCGTTGCAGACGACGACGACATCGAACTCCCCAGGCACCGCGTCGGCGAGCAGTGTCCGCAACGACCGGTCGATGACGGCGGCCTCGTTGTGCGCCGGCATGACGACGCTGAGCCGTCTCATCGCGGTGCGCCCTCAGGCAGCGGCGCGGGGCCGCGCGCGAGCAGGCGGCGGAACAACGCGACGTACCGCTGCGCCTGGTGGTCCCAGCTCAGCTCGGCCCGGGCGCGCTGTTGCCCGGCAGCCGACATGCGCTCCCGCGCCGCAGGATCTGCGAGCAGGGCGGCAACAGCGTCGGCGAGTTCCCGCGCCGAGCCGGCAGGGACGTAGACGGCAGCGTCCGCGGCGGACCGGCGGGTCTCCAGCAGATCGACGGCGACCACGGGTACGCCGTGAGACAGGTATTCGACGGTCTTGGCCATGGTCGAGAGCGAGGCGAGCGGGCTCGGCGGATCTGGCTGCACGCCGACGCAGGCGGCCGCGAGTTCGCGCGCGACGCCGGCGCCGTCGAGCCAGCCCGCGAACCGGGTAGTCCCGGCGATGCCCAGCTCGGCCACCAACTTCTCCAGCGCCGGCCGGCATTCACCGTCACCGACGAACACCACCTCCGCTTCGACATCCGTGCGCTCAGCCAGCAGCGCCGCCATGTGCACGGCCGCGTCCACTCCGTCCTGGGCACCCATCACGCCGAGGTATACGACGCGGTGCCGGTGCCCGTTGTCGGTGCAGGCACCCGCTGTGGGCAGCACCTCGGACGACAACGGACCGTTGCGTACGACGACGACCCGGTCGTCGGCGCGCCCGCCACGGGTGCGGGCCATCTCGCGAAAACTCTCGTTGGTGCAGACGACGCCGCTGGCGGCGCGCAGGCTGCGCCGCTCCAGCCAGCGCAGCACCCGCACGATCGCCGGGTTGGCGCCCGGCCCGCGGGCGGCGTAGACCTCGGGTGAGAGATCGTGGTGGTCGAACACCTGCGGCACCCCGCCGAGGCGGCCGGCGTACATCAGCGGCCAAAACACGTCAGGCGGATTGCAGTACTGCACGCCGTCATAGCGGTCCTGCAGTCGCAGCCGGGCCAGCACGCCCGCGACCGCGACGAACGACCAGGCGAACTCGAGGGCAAAGCTGAGCGCGCCGCTGCCGGCGAACGGCAGCCGATAGGGGATGACGGTCAGGTCGGCGAGTTCCTCCGGCAGCGCTCGCCGCTCCGGGTCCGCGGGGCAGATGACCGTGACCCGGGCACCCGCCGCGCGCAACGACGCCGCTTCGCGCTGTACCCGTCGATCCCGGGCTACCGGGAGGTTGGCGATGACGATGACGACATGCGGCGCGCGCATGCCTTAGCTCGTGACCGAGCGACCGAACAGGACCACGACGGTGCGGGCGAGGATACGCAGGTCACCGAGGAAAGAACGCGTGCGCACGTATTCGCAGTCGAGCTCCAGCGCGGTCTTCATGTCGATGCTGCCGCGGCCGGCAACCTGCCACAGGCCGGTGATACCGGGTCGCACCTCGAAGCGAAGATCGGCGCCGGCCGGGAACAGCTCGACCTCCCACCCCAGGGCGGGACGGGGGCCGACGAGAGCCATGTCGGCGCGGAGCACATTGAACAGCTGTGGCAGCTCGTCCAGGCTGGTGTTGCGGAGGAACCGGCCGACGCGCGTGATGCGCGGGTCGGCGGCAAGCTTGTAAACCCCGGGGGCGCCCCCGTGGGGAGCGACCTCCTCGGTCAGCAGCGCCGTGACGTACTTGCGGTGCTCCGAGTCGTCGTTGTCGGCCGTCATCGTGCGGAACTTGTAGATCCTGAAGGGCCGGCGGTCGCGGCCGAGGCGCTCCTGCCGAAAAAACACCGGACCGCGACTTGTGAGCCCTACGACGATCGCGACGACCGCGAGCACCGGGCTCAGAACGATGAGCGCGAGCAGAGCCAGAACGACATCGATGGACGCGCGCACCACATCCGCGACACGCGACCGGGACCGCGCCGGCGAGCCCGCCAGCCGCACGTCGCGAACGTCGCGCACGGTCACAGTCGGACGGCTGAAATCAGCGCTGCCGCAGCGCGGTCGACCTGCTCGTCAGAAAGGTGCGGGAACATCGGCAGCGAGAGCACGCTGGCAGCCGCCCGTTCGGCGACCGGCAGCAACTGCACCGGGCCGCCGGCGAAGGCACCCTGGCGGTGGCACGGCACCGGGTAGTGGATCCCGGTCTCGATGCCGGCTTCGGCCAGTTCGGCGCGGACGCGTTCGCGGTCGGCGACGCGCACCACGAACAGGTGCCACGCGCTCGCGCACCCGGCGAGTGGACGCACGACCGCGTCGGCGATCTCAGGAGCGTCGGCGGACAGTGCCAGCAGGTACCTGTCCGCGGCCCGCCTGCGACCGGCCGTCCACTCGTCGAGATGGTCGAGCTTGACCGAGAGAATGCCGGCCTGTAGTGCGTCGAGCCTGCTGTTGATGCCCAGCAGCGGGTGCAGGTAGCGATCCTCGACCGCCCGGCCGTGGAAGGCGAGGCTGCGAATTCTCGCGGCGGCGGCATCGTCGTCGAGGACGACCGCGCCCCCGTCGCCGAACGCGCCGAGGTTCTTGCCCGGGTAGAAGCTGAACGTCGCTGCGGCACCGAAGCTGCCCGCCGGGCGGCCGTTCCAGGTCGCACCGTGCGCCTGTGCTGCGTCCTCGATGACGGCAAGACCGCGACGCTTGGCGAACGCCGTGATCGCATCCATGTCCGGAATGTGCCCATACAGGTGTACGACGAGCACTGCGACTGTGCGTGCGGTGACGGCCGCATCGAGCAGGTCGACGTCCACGAGCAACGTCTGCGCGTCGACGTCGACGAACACCGGCGTAGCCCCGGCCATCACAACGCCTTCGGCGCTGGCGATGAAGGTGTTGGCAGGCACCAGAACTTCGTCCCCGGCGCCGACCTCGAACGCCTTGAGAGCCAGGGCGATCGCGTCGGTGCCGTTGGCGACACCCACAGCGTGCCGGCGCCCGCAGTAGCCGGCCCAGGATGCCTCGAACGCATCGACCAGCGCCCCGCCGATGAAACCCGACGTGGCCAGAGTCTGCTGCCAGACGGCGTCGAGCCGAGCCGCTAGCGGCGCGTGCATACCGGTCAGATCGGCGAAGGGAACCGTCGCCTGTGGAAGGTCGGACAGCTCATCCGACGTGGTGGAAACAACGGTCACGAGCTCATCGCTCCGGAGGTCATCCCGACTTCGGCCGTGCGCTCGGAGACGAGGTCGATCGGGTCGTCGTTCTCGATTTCGATGAGCGAGCCGCTGCGTACGGATTGCTCGGCAGCTGCCAGCACCTTGACGACGCCAAGTCCGTTGTGGCCGTGGGTCTTGGGCCTGCCGCCCGAAAGCGCGGACGCGATGAAGTGCGCGTCCTGCTCGGCGAGCGGCTCCTTGAAGACGATGTGCGGCAGGGTGATCCCGCCGTACCGGTAGGACATCGGCAGCTGTGGAGAGTTCGTCTCCTCCGCCATCGAGACGCCCTTGTCGTAGATACGCAGGCGCTCCTCGTCGGCGAGGTCGTTGTAGACCGCCATCCGCTCCGAGCCGACGACGGTGACCCGGCGCACCTTGCACGGGTCGAGCCAGCTGACGTGCACGTTGGCGGTAGCGCCGACGTGGCCGTACTCGAGCCGCATGTAGGCGACGTCCTCGAACTTCGAACCCGCGTGCCGCGAACCCCACGCCTGGACGGCGGTCGGTTCACTGCCGAGCACGTGGTTGATGATCGAGACGTCGTGCGGGGCGAGGTCCCAGACGACGTTGACATCGCTCTGGTAGAGGCCCAGGTTGAGGCGCGCCGTGTCGATGTAGTAGATCCGGCCGAGCTCGCCGCCGGCGACAATGTCGCGCAGGCGATGGACGGCCGCGTTGTATTCGAATGTGTGGCCCGCCATCAGCGTGACCTTGTTGTCGGCGGCTGAGCGCAACATCTCGCGGGCGTCGTCGACGTCGGTTGCCATCGGCTTCTCGACGAGAACGTGCTTGCCGGCCCGCATCAGCCGGTTGGCAAGATCCGCGTGCGTGCGGGGCGGCGTCGCCACGATCGCCGCATCGATGAAGTCGAGGGCCTGCTCGAAGTCCTCGACGCAGAGCAGACCCGGAAAGGCGCGCTGCAACGCCTTGGTCCGCTCGAGCATGGGGTCGACAGCAACCACGAGGTCAACCTCGGGCATGCCGCTGAGAACCCTGACGTGCTTGGACCCCCAGTAACCACAGCCGAATACGCCGACGCGCACGTGCCCTCCCCCTCGAGCTGTAACAAACATGGACAAGTTGGTGTCATCGGGCGCCGCGTTCGCTAGGTCCCCACCCATCGGCGTTGCCGTCCAACTACCGAGCGCTACGGTACCCAATAGATACGTCGCATGCGCAGTGAATCGGCATAAGTTCCTCGAACGTCACCTCGCGGAAACCTCCGCGCCGCCCGCCGTACGTCCCTATGCTGCGGATCGTGACGCCGCCCGAGGAGACCGTGGATTCCAGCGAGGGCATCGAAGTCACCGAAATCGAGGTGCTGCTCGCGTCGCGGGCGCAGCCACGCTCGTTCCGCGAACTCCCCCAGTTGATCCGGTCGTCCTTCGGCCTGGTGTGGCGGTCCTCCCCCCGCCGCTTCGCCGCACTGGTCGTCCTCCAACTCGGGGGGGCCCTGCTCAGCGCGGTGCTCGTCTATCTCGGCACGCTGACGCTGCAGGCCGTTCAGAAGGCGGACAAGACCGGAGCGTCGCTGAGCAAGGCGTTGCCTCCACTGCTCGGCATCATCGTCGTCTCGGCGATCGCCGAGGCGAGCGCCGCAGTTCTCTCCCAGCAGTTGCGGCTGTTGGGCGAGATAGTCCAGCGCGCCACCTGGGAAAGGGTGCTGGTCACGACGGAGAGCCTCGATCTCGAGGAATTCGAGGATCCGACGTTCTTCGATCGGGTTCAGCGGGTGCGGACGAACGCGCTGTTGCGGCCGTTCGAACTGGTGACGGGCCTCATCTCCTTCGCCGGCGGACTGGCCGGTGCCATCGCGCTGACCGTCGCACTGTTCGCCCTGCAACCGGTGCTCGTACCCGTGCTTCTGCTCGCGGGCGTGCCCCTGTGGTGGGCATCCCGCCGCGGCGGCCGGCTGGAGTTCGACTTCTCCCTGGCCCAGACACCGACCATCCGCGCCCGGGACTACCTGGCCGACGTACTGACCGGCCGGGACAGTGCGAAAGAGGTCCGTGCCTACGCTTTGGGTCCGGTGTTCCGGCAGCGCTGGGGCGTGCACTACGGATCGTTCATCTCCGACCTGCACACGCAGGTGCGGCGCCGCACCCGGCTGGCCCTGATCGGTACTTCGACGACGGCGATCGTGGTCAGCGCGACCACCGGCATCCTCATCTGGCTGGTGACATCCGGCCGGGCCAACCTCGCGGATGCGGGCGGGGCTGCCATCGCGATCCGGCTGCTCGCGTCGCGGCTACAGCAAACCGTGTCCGGCGCGGCCCGCCTGTTCGAATGCAAGTTGTTCCTGCGTGACCTGCACGCCTACCTCGACCTGCGGCCGGCCGGCCGCCAGGACGGCGCCCCGCCGCCGGCGGTTTTCCCCGGCATCCGCACCGAGTCGCTGCACTTTCGCTACCCGGGCACCGACAACGACGTATTGACCGATGTCGACATCGAGATCAATCCGGGCGAGGTCGTCGCGCTGGTGGGCGCCAACGGTTCGGGCAAGACGACGCTGGCGAAGCTGCTCGCGCAGCTGTACCGGCCGACCAGCGGCCGCGTCCTTTGGGGCGCGGCACCCGCCGACCAACTCGATCGCGCTGCGCTGCGCCGCCAGCTCGCGGTCGTGTTCCAGGACTTCGCGCGCTACCAGCTGCCGGTGCGCGACAACATCGGCGTCGGCGACCCGACGCACATCGACGACGACGAAAGGGCCCGCGAAGCCGCCCGCAACGCCGGCGCCGACCGGTTCATCAGCTCTTTGCCGCTGGGCTACGACACGATGCTGAGCCGGCAGTACAAAGGCGGCCGCGACCTCTCGCTCGGCCAGTGGCAGCGCATCGCGCTGGCGCGCGCCTTCCATCGCGACGCGCAGCTGCTGATCCTCGACGAGCCGACGGCATCCCTCGACGCGCGCGCCGAGCACGACCTATTCGAGCGGATTCGTACCCTGTTCGCCGGGAGGTCGGTGCTGCTCATAGCCCACCGGTTCTCCAGCGTGCGCCCGGCCGACCGCATCTACGTTCTGGACGCCGGCCGGGTCATCGAACAGGGGTCGCACGACGAGTTGATGGCCGTGGGCGGGGTGTACGCCGAGTTGTTCACCCTGCAGGCCGCCGCCTACCTCGACACGAAGTAGTCCCGAGGAGCCGGTTTGAGTCAGTGCTGGATGGGTGCGCCGGCCGCGGCTGCGATTGCCGCGCCCAGGCCCGGTGCGAACGGCGGGCCCCACGGGATGGTCGCGATGAAGACGGGCACGCGGCGTACGACGTCGGCCAGGAAACGGAACTGTGTCGCGTTCGTCTCCTGATCGGTCCACCCCACGATTCTGGGAAAGCGCGCCAGGGTGAGCAGAGATTCGGCACCCTGCACCGGCAGCAGAATCAGTTCCCGGGCCTGCGGATCGGGAACGGGAACCACCAGCGCACCCAGTGGGAGCCGGTCGTGGAGGGACACTGCGGGAGCGACGGCATGCCGGCCGTCGGCGGTGGTGCGGGCGGTGCTGCCGACGGCGGTCGCCAGGTCGATCGCCTTGGCCCGCAGCCGCGCCTCGGTTGCGCCGAGCCGGCAGACCGGACCGGCCGGGTCGAGGTCGACGCGCAGCACGTCGTCGGTGATCAGCAGTCCGCCATCGGCGCAGACGAGCGTGGCCGCCGTGCTCTTGCCCATGCCCGACCAGCCCGTGAACGCGATCGCGCGGCCGCCGACGTCGACGGCACTGGCATGGAGCACCGGCGAGCCGGCGAGGGTCAACAGGAAGGAGACAAGCATCCCGTTGACCAGCACTGGAATCAGCTCGGGATCGGCACCCGGATCACCGGCGTAGAGGACGCGGGACAGGTCAAGCGCGATGGAGAATTCGCAGGTGCCGTGGAAGCGCAGCAGATAGCCGTCAGGCCGCTCGACGAAGGTGTAGAGGGGCGCGCCCTCTTCATCGGACAGGTGGGCGATCTCGCGCCCCTCCGGGCGATCAGGAGGTACTACGCGCAGCCCGCCGTCAGTGAGCAGGACATCGGCGTAGGTGTCGGCGG
>JBDTYE010000128.1:0-9048 GCA_040005895.1 Actinomycetota bacterium
ATCCCCGTTTCCATGGATGCCCTCGGCGCATCGCTGTTGTCGGCCTCGGCACACAAGTGGGGCGGGCCCGCGGGGGTCGGACTGCTCGTCGTACGCAAGGGTGTGCGCTGGAGTTCGCCCGCACCCGAGGACGAGCGGGAGTCGCGCCGGGTCCCCGGCTTCGAGAACGTGCCCGCGATCGTCGCGGCCGCAGCGGCCCTCGAAGCGGCGAACCGGGAGATGACCGAGGAAGCCGCTCGGCTCGCGCCGCTGGTCGCGTTGATCAGGGCCGAGATCCCGCGACGCATGCGTGACGTCGAGGTGGTGGGAGACCCGGTGGACCGGCTGCCGAACCTAGTGACGTTCTCCTGTCTGTACGTCGACGGCGAGGCTTTGCTGCACGCCCTCGACCGGGCCGGTTTCGCCGTTTCCAGCGGGTCGTCGTGCACCTCGAGCACGCTGTCTCCGAGCCATGTACTCGAAGCCATGGGCGTGCTGACACACGGCAACGTCCGGGTCTCGCTCGGCCGCGAGACCACTGCCGAAGAAGTCGGGCGCTTCCTCGACGCCCTGCCGGACCTGGTTGCAGAAATCCGCAAGGAAGCCGAGGTGCAGGGACTGTGAGTGACAGTGAACTGGTCATCGACGCGCTCGGCCGGCGCTGCCCCGTACCGATCATCGAACTGGCCCAGCAGATCGGTGACGTCGAGATCGGCCAGACACTCGTCGTACTCAGCGACGACGAGGCGGCCCGGGTCGACATCCCAGTGTGGTGCCGGATGCGCCGGCACGAGTACGTCGGCGCGGAACCCGCCGAACGCGGCGTCGCCTATCGGGTACGCCGCCTCGTCTAGCAGGTCGAGCCCGCCGTTCGCGACTTGTGGAGTGAGCGGCAGCGCCTACCGGGGAGCCGGCCTAACTGAGGTTGGCGCGGACCTCCGCCGCCGCCTCGTCGCCGTAGGCATCGGCGAACCTGATGACGAACGCCGCCCGGTCGATCGAGTACTCCTGGGTGCCGACCCGCTCGAGGACGTAGGTCGCGACCAGGTTGCCGATCTGCAGGCAGCGCTCCAGGCTGAGGTTCCAGGCCCGCCCGCTGAGGAAGCCGGCCCGGAACGCGTCGCCGACCCCGGTGGGGTCGGCCTTCTGCTCCTCGACCACGGCGGCCACCGCGATCTCGGGCTGCCCGTCGCGGTAGAGCGCCGAGCCTTCCGCGCCGAGCGTGACTACCCAATGCCCCACGCGCGTAAGCACCTCGTCGCGGGTCCAGCCGGTCTTCTGCTCGACCAGAGTCGCCTCGTAGTCATTGGTGAACAGGAACTCGGCGCCGTCGATGAGTTCACGGATCGCCGGGCCCTCCATCCGGGCCAGCTGCTGGCTGGGGTCAGCCGCGAAAGGTACGCCGAGCTGGCGGGCATCGGCCGTGTGCCTCAGCATCGCGTCCGGGTCGTTCGGGGACACGACGACGAGATCGAGGCCGCCAACCCGTTCGGAGACAGGCCGTAGTTCGATGAACCGGGCGTCGGCCATCGCGCCGGTGTAGAACGACGCGATCTGGCACTGCTCGATGTCGGTGGTGCACATGAAGCGGGCGGTGTGCTTCAGCTCGCTGATATGAACGCTGGCGGTGTCGACGCCGTTGCGGTCGAGCCAGGAGCGATCGTCTTCCCAGTCACGACCGACCGCACCGACCAGGATGGGCCGCAGCCCGAGCTGGCCCATGCCGTAGGAGATGTTGGCGCCCACACCCCCGCGGCGCAGATCGAGGTCGTCGACCAGGAAGGACAGGGACACCCGGTGCAGCTGGTCGGGGATCAGCTGCTCAGCGAACCGGCCCGGGAAGGTCATCAAGTAGTCGTTCGCGATCGACCCGGTCACAGCTATGCGCACGTGATGACTCCAAGAACGGCAGGTGAACGGACGGCCAAGCCTACCGGCCACCTCGGCGAATCCAGCCTTGTGGTCGGGACCTGGGCCGAACCAGGGCGCATCCGGCGGAACCGAACCGCCGCACGCCGCGTCGAAGCCACAGATGCGTACAGTCGAAACTCGGAGGCCCTGACATGTCGACCCGCCGGTTGCTCATCCCCGCTGTGACCGCCGTCGCCGTTGTCCTGATTGCGGCAGGCGCCGGCGTCGTCGCCCATCGGCACGGTGACAAGGCCCCCGCCGCCAGCCCGGCCAAGAAGCACCCCGGATCGCCGATCCTGCCCGCACTCGCAACCGACACGGGGCGCGACATGGCGGCAGCCGGGACCGCCCAACTGGGGGCGCCCGAACAGGCCGGCAAGATCGCCGCACCCGCCCCAGGCACGGGTACGCCGTCGGTAATCGTCAGGGGTCTCCCCACGGCGACCGACGCACTCGTACCCGCCTACCGGCTCGAGCGGCGCAAGCCGACCGCCGACGATGTCACCAGGCTCGGCGCGGCCCTCGGCCTCAAGGGCACTGCGCAGGCCAACGGCTCCGGCTGGGTTCTCAGCGACGGGACGCGTTATCTCGCGGTCGACCCGACCCCCGGAATCGATTGGCGGCTGGGACCGGGCGACCTTTCGTGCGGCACTGGTGGCGGAACAGGTTCGTCGACCGGATCGGGGGGCACGCCACAGCTCGGCGCGCCAGCCGGCACAGTCGCGACCGCCGTTCCGCCGGACCAGCCCGTCGAACCGAACGCCAAGCCGGCAGCACCGACGGCAGCCGTGAAACCATCAGCGATCGGCGCCGAGAAGCCGCCTGCGACCCGCGCCCCGGATGCAGGAAAGTCCGCCGACGACATGCCGAAGGACCTACCGTCCGCGGCGCCGGGTGGGCCTGCCGGTAGCCCGATCACCGGGTCATGTGGCGGCGGTGTGGCGAGCTCCGGTGTCGCCTGCGCCGCGCCTGAGGGTGCCGAGACGTTCGTCGCCTGCCCGACGCAGCCCGCGAAGCCGGTTGCCGGCGAAAATGCCGCCCGTGCGGCTGCCCTCGCGCTCATGGACAAGCTGGGCGTCAAGGCGGAGGCCGCCGATGTGCGCGTGGACGCGGGATACGACGGCGTACGCCATGTCTCCGTCGGCCGCCGGGTCGAAGGCCGGCCGGTCGACGGCATGAACTACGAACTCGGCGTCGATGTCAGCGGGGCGGTCGTGACGGCAAACGGGCTGCTCGCCGTACCCGTGCTCGCGGGTGAGTACCCGATGCTGCCTCCCGCCGAGTTGGCCCAGACCCTCGGCAACACCCGGGTGCGGATGATGCTGTGCAGGCAGGTAAAGGGAACCGACGGCTGCGCGCCACCGCCGCCGATCGTCGTGACCGGCGCCAGCGTCGGGCTGAGCCTGGCCATGCCGGCCGACTACGACACGGGCGAGGCTTACCTGCTGCCGGCCTGGCTGTTCACGATCGAGGGCGATCCGCAGCCGACGGCAGTCGTCGCCGTACCGAGCAAGTACCGCAGCGAGCCGGAGCCGACTGGTCTCGGCAAGGGGAGCATCGAGCCGGCCCCATTGCCCCCGACGGGTGTATCGCCGACGGCACCTGATGCGGTTCCGGGAACAGGCAGCAACCCGTCGGGTCGCCTCTACAGCGACGGGGGCGAACCTCAGGATCTGTCGTCACTTCCCGCGAAGAAGGTCGGCGCCGACGCCCCGCACGGCTGATCGGAGGCCTGATCGTGTGTGCGTGAAACGCCGGGTTCCCTGGCGTTTCGCGCACGGTTGATCTCGAAACGAGGCGGTGGGCGACGACGAAAACGGCCGCCCCGGGAACAGGACGGCCGCGTCGTACAGAAGGCTGATCGAGGGCGAAAGTGCGTTAGTGGAACGAGTCCCCACAGGCGCAGGAACCGCCGGCGTTGGGGTTGTCGATCGTGAAGCCCTGCTTCTCGATCGTGTCGACGAAGTCGATACTCGCGCCGCTCAAGTAGGGCGAGCTCATCCTGTCGACGACAACCTTGACGCCGTCGAAGTCGGTGACGATGTCACCGTCGAGTGACCGCTCGTCGAAGAAGAGCTGGTAGCGCAGACCCGAACAGCCTCCAGGCTGAACGGCGATGCGCAGCGCCAGGTCGTCGCGACCCTCCTGGTCGAGCAAGCTCTTGACCTTGATCGCGGCCGTATCGGTGAGCTGCACAGTCGCCGCCGACGCCGGTGCGTCGACGGGCTGCGTCGCAGTCGCGACGGCACCCTCGTCGTGCGAATGGGTGTGGCCGTCGGTGTGCGAGTGCGTGTGGGTCTCGGTCATCGCTGTCGTCTCCCGGGGAGGCGTCGGAGGGTGGGTCATGGTGTGCAACGAATCAGGGTCAGCCGCGATTCCCGCGGCCTGCACCTCTTCTAGGATCGCATACCGTCGGCCGGGGCTTCGGCGGTCGCCCCAAACTCGCCGGAATCCGCGCTTACGGACTCACCTCCGCGGTCGCATCTGCTTCCTCAGACCTGCCGGTGCCCGACCATTCGCGGGCCACCTGGGCAGCGAGTTTCTCCAGCCAGTACGCAGGCTGCGCGAACGCCTCCGCGGTGCCGCCGGCAAGCGGCGTGACGGCGTACGCCTTGGCGATCCCGGCCTTCTTGATCTGCGCATCGTCGACGGTGACTTCGCCCGCGAGCACCACGCACTGCACACCGGCCTCACCGGCAAACCCGGCCACGCCGACCGGCACCTTGCCGTGCAGCGACTGGTCATCGAAGCGGCCCTCGCCGGTGATCACGATGTCGGCGTCAGCGATCTTGCCGCGCAGCCCGAGGATGCCGGCCACCAGGTTCAGGCCGGGCTGCAGCACGGCGCCGGTGAAGACCATCAGGGCAAATCCCAGGCCGCCGGCCGCACCCGCACCGGGCGCCTCGGCGAGCTCCGGCTCTCCGACGATCTGCGCGTAGTGCGCCAGCGCCGCGTCAAGGCGGGCCGCCATCTGCTCGTCCGCGCCCTTCTGCCGGCCGAAGACAGCGCTCGCTCCGCGCTCGCCGAACAACGGGTTGTCGACGTCGGCAACCGCGATGACGTCGACGTCGTTGAGCCTTGGGTCGAGTCCGCTGCGATCGACCGACGCCAGCCGCTCCAGCGCGATTCCACCGGGCGGCAACTCGGCGCCGTCCGCGTCGAGCAGCCGAACGCCGAGTGCCTGCGCCATCCCGGCGCCACCGTCGTTGGCCGCAGTCCCGCCCAGACCGACCAGGATCCGGTTGGCGCCCGAACTGAGGGCGACCGAGATCAGCTGCCCTACTCCGTATGTCGACGCGACCGCGGGATCGAGCTCTTCCCGGCTCACCCGCATGATCCCGCAGGCCTGCGCCGATTCGATGACCGCAATCCGCGTGCCGGCAACATCGGTCTGCAACCAGGACGCCGGGACGTTTCGGCCGAGCGGATCCTGCACTGTCGCGGTTGTCAGGCCGTCGAAAACCGCCGCAACGGTGTCGAGGAACCCGGGGCCTCCGTCGGACATGGGCGCGAGTATCAGGTCGTCGCCGGGGGCGGCGTTGCGCCACCCGACTGAGATGGCGCTGGCAGCCTCGACGGCGCTCAGCGTTCCGGCGAACTTGTCTGGGGCGATGACGACGCGCATGCGGTGCAGTCTGCCCCTTCTCGCCCGGAAGCAAAGATTCGGCGGCGCTGTTGAGGCTTCTGGAGGCACTTTAGGGACCTGTGGGACCATAAGCCCGCTGAAACGACCAGGAGCAAACACCTGAAATGACGATCCTCGACGACGTGACCCCGACGCCGCTCGCGCTGCTGATGCTCGGACGCGAGGCCGATCTCGAATCCGAACGCGGTGTGGCGTGTCCCGGCGAGCTACCCGCCGCCTCCGACCCGACGCTGGTCGCCCGCGCGAAGGCTGCCAAGGAAACCCTCGGCGAGCGGGTCTTCGTCCTAGGTCACCACTACCAGCGCGATGAGGTCATCCAGTTCGCCGACGTGACCGGCGACTCGTTCCGGCTCGCGCAGCAGGCGGCCGCCAGACCCGACGCCGAATACGTCGTCTTCTGCGGCGTGCACTTCATGGCCGAGAGCGCTGACATCCTCACCGGCGACAAGCAGCACGTGATCCTTCCCGACCTCGCGGCCGGCTGCTCGATGGCCGATATGGCCGCGATCGAGCAGGTCGAGGAGTGCTGGGAGACCCTCGAGGATGCCGGAATCGCCGCCGGCGTCGTACCGATCACCTACATGAACTCCTCGGCAGACATCAAGGGCTTCACCGGGCGGCACGGCGGCACCGTCTGCACCTCCAGCAACGCCAAGCGGGCCCTCGACTGGGCTTTCGCCAAGGGCGACAAGGTGCTGTTCCTGCCCGACCAGCACCTCGGCCGCAACACCGCCGTCCGCGAACTCGGCCTCAGCCTCGACGACTGCGTGGTCTACAACCCGCACCGTCCGAACGGCGGCCTCACGGTCGAGGCGTTGCGGGCCGCGAAGATGATCCTGTGGAAGGGCCACTGCTCGGTGCACGGCCGTTTCACGCTCGAGACGTTGCTGGAAGCGCGGGAGCGCATTCCCGGCGTCACCGTGCTGGTGCACCCCGAGTGCAAGTACGAGGTGACGTCCAACGCCGATCTGGTCGGCTCGACCGAATACATCATCAGGACCATCGCTGAGGCGCCGCCAGGGTCGAAGTTCGCCGTCGGCACCGAGCTCAACCTGGTCCGCCGGCTCGCCAAGGCCCACCCGGACAAGACGGTTGTCTTCCTCGACAAGACCGTCTGCTTCTGCTCGACGATGGACCGCATCGACCTCCCCCACCTGGTGTGGGTTCTCGAGTCGCTGGTCGCAGGCACGATCGTCAACGAGATCCGCGTCGATCCCGTAGTCGCGTCGCACGCCAGGGTCGCGTTGGAGCAGATGCTCGCCCTGCCCTGACCCGCGTTTACATTGATGTGCCGAGCCCCGAACCAGACGAGGACGCCTTCGTGAAGCTGCGCCGTACGACGACCGTGGAGCCACCTGCAAAACCCGTCGTGGTCAAGCCGGGCGGCAAGGGCCGGCCGACACCCAAGCGCAGCGAGTCGCAAAAGCGACGGGCCATCAGCACAGCGCCGACCGACCGCAAGCAGGCCGCACGGCGCATGCGCGACGAGGCACGGGCGCACCGGGCGGCCCAGGCAGTGGCGCTGGCAAGCGGCGACGAGCGCAATTACGGGCCCATGCACGCCGGTCCCGAACGCGCACTGGTGCGCGACATCGTCGACTCGAGGCGATCCTTCGGCTGGCTCGGCTTGCCCGCGATCCTCGCGATGCTGCCGCTGATCTGGATCTCGGCCAACAAGCCGGCACTGTCCTCCGCCCTGAGCTTCCCGATGTTCGGGATTCTGGGCGTGATGGCCTACGACTACATCTCTGTACGCCGCCGGATCAAGTCGGTCCTTGCCGAGAAGTACCCGACCGGGACGAAATCATCGACACGCCTGCTGGTGCTCTACGGCGTGTCGCGGAACAACACGCTCCCCTCCCGGCGGAAGCCGAAGCGTCGCGTGATCGTCGGCGACCCGATCTGATTCCCGCCCCGCCGGCGCGGGCTCGCGCGGCCTAACAACCACGTAGCGGCCGCCGATAGGCGTGCGGACGGCCGACCGGCCGCCTCACGCGCCGCAACCGGGGAGGGCCGAACACGTGGACGACGCGCTGACCGTCGTTGTTCTGTCCCCGATGGCGGGCGGCTATTACTACGGCGCCGTGCTCGCCGGCATCACCCGTGAGGTCGCTGCGGCGGGTGGCCATGTCGTCCTCGTGCAGACGATGGAGGCCGGGCTCAGCAACGAGGAATTCCCCGCCGTTCCGGACTTCGACGCGTCGACAGGTTGGGATCGGGCCTCGGGTTTCATCTCGCTCGCAGCGTCGGCTTCAGCGTCGTACCTCGCGAGGGTCGGTGAGCTGGGAAAGCCGATGGTGTTGGCGGGCAACCTGGTCGAGGGGGTTGAAGCACCCGCGGTCATGCCCGACAACGTGGGCGGTGTGCGCGCCTCGGTCGAGCACCTTATCGAGCACGGGCACACCCGGATCGGGTTCGCGGGCAACTACGAGCAGTTCGACATGATCGAGCGGCATTCGGCTTACGTCGACACGTTGGCGCTGCACGGGCTTGACCGCTGCCCGAACTTCGAGTTCGTCCCCTCGGACAACACCGAGATCGGAGGTCGGCAGATAGCGGAGGCGGTCGCGGCTCTTCGCGGGCACATGACCGCAATCATCCTGGCGACGGACCGCAACGCCCTGGGGCTCATGGAGGCGCTCCCCCGGCTCGGAGTCCAGCCGGGACAAGATCTCGCGGTCATCGGCTTCGACGACATCGAACTCGCGCGACACAGTACGCCGACGCTGTCGACAGTCGGCCAGTCGATCTACCGGATGGGCGAGGTCGCCGGCCGGCTGATCCTCGCGCAGATTCGCGGCGAGACGGTTGCGCCGGAGCGCTATACGACCGCTTCGACGCTCGTCATCCGCGAATCGTGCGGCTGCCAAGGAGTGTCTGCGTCCGAGATTCTCCTGGGGGACGAGCAGCGACCCAGCGGCCTGCGCGATGCCCTTATCCGAAGAGTCTCCGGCATTGTCGATTCAGGGCGCGACGTCGGGTCGAGCGGTGGCGCGACCGTGTCGGCCGTCGTCGACGAAGTCCTGGAGATCCTCCAGGACACCGCCAACGGCCGGTGGTCCACCGATCTGTGCGCCTTCGAACGCGTAGCCGTCCGGCTGTTCGCGGGTAAACACGAGTCCGACAGAGCAGCGGCGGTCGTCACGCTGCTCGTCGAGTACGGTCGCTCGTTCCTTGACGCGATTCCCGACGACGACGAGAACCGCCGAGCCGTGCAGGACGCGGTAATCGCGATGGCACTCGCGTTCCTCGTCGCGCAGGGCGGCAACCACGCGCTCCGGTCAATGGTCAGCGAGACCACGGTGCGGGCGCAGTACGAGATCGGCGTTCACCTGTTGCGGCACGATTCGGGGGATCCGCGCAACCTTGCCTGGCTGTCGTCTTCCGCCGTTTCGGTTGCGTGCCTCGCATTGTGGGATTCCTCCAGCGGCGCGGACGGGGACTTGCGGATCGTCGGTGTCTACGACCCGACGAACCGGATGCTAAGTTGGGATCAGCAACGCGCGATTCCG
>JBDTYE010000129.1:0-8863 GCA_040005895.1 Actinomycetota bacterium
GCGCAGGGCTCGCATCGTCGAGCTCGGGCCACGCGGTGAACGCGTGCACACCCGCTCGGTTGTCAACAACCAGCCCATCTCCGGTCGTTCGATCAGCGGCAACTCCGCGAGCGACGTCGAAGCCCGGCCAGTAGGCGGTAGCAGTCACGGCGTGTGCATTGCCGAACGGGTGCACTCCGCCGAAACCGTCAAGCGCGTAGCCGGAGACACCGTCGCCGAGCAGTGCGATCCCGCGGGCGATGTCCCAGCCGGACCAGTACGCCGAGCCGGTTGCGGCCGGCGCGCTGCCGAACGAGTGCAGCCCGCCATAGCCGTCGACGACGTAGCCGGAGACCCCGTCGCCGCGCAGTGCGATCCCGCGGGCGATGTCCCAGCCGGACCAGTACGCCGAGACCGTGACGGCCGGCGCACCGCCGAATTCGTGCACTCCGCCGTAGCCGTCGAGGACGTACCCAGACACGCCGTCGCTACGGAGCGCGATGCCACGCGCAATGTCGAACCCGGGCCAGTACGCGCCGGCAGTGACAGCCGGCGCCGCGCCGAAGGGGTGCAGACCGCCGTACGCGTCGAGTGTGTAACCGGAGACGCCGTCGTTGCGGAGCGCGATCCCGTGCACGATGTCGCGGCCGGGCCAGGTCGCCGACGGCTGCACGGATGGCGCTCCGCCGAACGCCTTGATGCTGCCGTCGCCGCGGACCGCGTACCCAGACCGGCCGTCGAACCGCAGGGCCGCCGCCGCGTTGTCGACCGGCCGCAGCCACCCGAGCGCGTGCAGGTACTGGCCGGGGAAGATCGGCCGGTTCGCCATCGTGGTGCCGTTGATCGGCAGTGCAGTACCACCGTTGGCGTTCCAGTTCTGTTCGACGATGGACACGGAATTGCTCGTCACCTTGCTGATGACCGCTATGTGGCCCGACGTGTCGTCACCGACCAGCCGTCCGGAGGCGTCGTACAACCGGTGATCGAAGACCAGCAGGTCTCCGAACTGCGGCGGCTGCGCACCGCCATTGGGGTGCTGCACAAGGGGAATCGGCAGCTTCGGCCCCGCCGCCCAGGCCTCGAACGCGTACGCCATCCAGGTGGCCGGCTCCCCCCACGCGATCGCGGCCCAGCGCTGCGCCAGTTCGGTGCACTGGTAACGCGGGCCGTAAGTGCCCATCCCTGTGCAGTTGTTGAGCGTTCCGGTGTAGCCGGCGTTGCTGCGCACTGTCACGTCACCGAGGGAAGCGTAGGTCCCGGCCCAGGCTGATCCGGGCGGCAGCGCCGCGCCGCAGGTCGCGGCGTACGCCGGCGCGATGCCGGGCAGAGATCCGGCCGCGGCAACGAAGGTGAGACATGTCACGACGAGCGATCGCGTCATCGATCGGGCCACTCGGGTCCGCAGCGTCGAGGTCATTCCGGTCCTCCGATCCTGGCCACCCGGTGTGGCCTCGGATGCAGGACACGAACAGCAGGACGGTCTTGCGCCAAGAGTTGAAGAAGTTTTCGGAGCACTCGTTGTGTCCGGTTTGAGCATTGCCGCCCGCGGAACGCACTGCGACTCTTAGCCATGGCCCCCGGGCGGTCGGCAACCGGCGGCTCGGCGCTGGCCGAGCCGCTCGACACCGCCTCGGATGCCGAGCTGGCCGCCGCCTTCGTCGCAGGTTCCGAGGCGGCCTTCGGCGCCTTGTACCGACGATTCGCGCGGCCGATTTTCGACTTCCTTCGCTGGACCGTCCGATCGCCGGACGCTGCGGAGGACCTGGTGCAGGCGACGTTCCTTTCGGCGTACGAGCGACGAGAATCGCTGCGCGAACCGGCCGCGATCCGAGGTTGGCTCTACCGCATCGCTCACAACCTCGCGATGAACCAGGTCACTCGCACGCCGCAAACCGACGAGCTGGCCGAGGACGCACCGGTCCCGGCCGATGCACCGGGCCCGGCGGATCTTGCCGCCAGCGCAGAGGCCGCCGCGCTCGTGTGGGACGCGGCTGCGAGCCTCGAGCCGCGGCAGTACGCCGTACTCGATCTGTCGGTGCGCAAGGGACTGACGACCACGGAGATCGGTCATGTGCTCGAACTCGACGCTGCCGCCGCGTCGCTTGCTGTCTTCCGCGCCCGCGAAGCGCTCGGCAACGCGGTCCGCTTCCTTCTCGTCGCGCGGCGGCGCAAGCACTGCGAGAGGCTGGCCGAACTGGTGCCGGCCGGCGTTCGCCGGCTCACGCCCGCGCAGCGAGCCACTGTCGACCGGCACCTGCGCCGCTGCGCCGACTGTCAGCGGGCCGCGGTCCTGCTGACCGCACCCGAAGAGCTGTTCGGCCTCGCGCCACTCGCCGCACTGCCGCCGGGACTGCGGACCTCGCCGCGGTTCGGGCGCGCAGCCGGCGGCCGGTCGGCGCGCGCGGTCAGGCGGTTGCAGTTCCTGCGTACGCCGCTTGGCCTCGGCGCGATCGCAGTGGTCGCGGCCGCCTCCACCGTCATCGCGATCTCCACGACGCACAAGGGATCAGGTGACGGCGCCAACCGTTCCCGTCAGGAGGCGACAGCGGGTGCGGCTACGGGTTCTCCGAGGACGGCGACGACGGGCAGCACGGCGAATCGCTTCGCTGCCCTCGCGACGACCGGCTTCCGCGCAGTCGACCCTTCGAGACTGCCGGCCGGCGCGGTCTTCCACGGCGCCGCCTGTCCGAGTAGTCGCCGTTGTTACGCCGTCGCCGAGAGTCCCGCCGCCGGAGTCGTCACGATCACGACCGACTCAGGACGTAGCTGGACCGGGTCGACCGTTCCAGAGTCCGCGAACCTGCGGGCGATCGCGTGCACGACAGAAACAGCATGTGTCGTCGGCGGAACCGCAGCGCTGGGCCAGACCGCGGTCATGCTCAGCACGTCCGACGGCGGCGCCAGTTGGAAGTCCGCGTCGGTACCGGCCGACGCGATCATCGGCACCATTCGCTGTCCCGACCAGACCCATTGCCTCGCTGTCGGCGAGGACCAGCGCAAGCGTGTCCCCTCAGTGCTCTCGAGCACGGACGGTGGCCGGACCTGGTTGCGCCGGGCGGCGCCCTCGACCAGCGGCTACGCCGGCTATCTCGGCGGAGCCCGCTGCCTCGACGCCGCTCACTGCTGGGTGGTCGGGAGCGGCATCTGGTTCACCGCGGATCTCGGCCAGTCGTTCCGCGACCTCACGCCTTCTACTCCGGCCTGCAAACAACAGATCTGCGGCGGGCCATCGCACACTCTCACCGACGTGGAGTTCATGACCCCTACCGATGGCTGGATCATCGGCGGCGTCCCCTGCGGCGGCTACGGCGTAACGCAGTGTCCGTCGTACCTGGCTCACACCAGCGATGCCGGCAAGTCCTGGCGGCCCGCCTCCGACGCCGACGCGAATCGCTACCCGTTTGCGATGCAGATCCAGTGTGCGGCGTCGACCTGCCTCGTCGTCGGCCAGACCCTGGCGGAGTCGGTTGTGACACTCACGACGAACGCCGGCAGTGACTGGCGTGCGACTCAACAGGTCGCTTCGTTCGTCAACGCCCTGGCCTGTTCACCGGATCGCAGCCTGTGCGTTCTGGCGGGAGGCAAGGCCAAGGAAGGTGCCCTTTTCACCCTGTCCGGTCCCTAGAACGTGCGTCAGCGGGTGGGACCCACCGTGTCAACGTGCGCGCGGGCCGCGTTTGGTCGTCGGGCGACACCGCTCGTGGCAGCTGTGCGACGGCGTCGTACTAGGGTGCCTGAATCTCGCCCGAGCCCCGTTCGATCAGCTCCGTCTGCATCACGACGTGCTGCGCTTCACCGCCCTCACCGTCGAGCCGGCTGAAGAGTAACTCGGCTGCCTTCCGGCCCATCTCGGTCACCTCTTGGGCGATGACCGTGATCGCAGGTTCGAGCAGGTCAGCAAGGGTGAAGTCGTCGAAACCGACCAACGCCACCCGGTGCTGCGCACCGAGCCGGCGCAGTGCGCGGACCGCGCCGATGGTGATGAGGTTCTGGCCGGTGAACAGCGCCGTCGGCGGCGTTGCCGACGCGAGGAGGTCCATCGTGGCCGCGTCGGCGGCGTCCGTGTCGGTCACCGACTTGCGCACGAGTGCCGGATCGAGTGCCAGTCCGGCGGATGCCAGTGCGTCGGCGTAACCGCGGTAGCGCTCGTTCGCCGTCGTGATCGTCTGCAGGTCGCCGAGAAAACCGATCCTGCGGTGCCCGCGCTCGAGCATGTGCCGCACCGCATCTTCGGCTCCCCCACGGTTGTCGCTGGTCACCGAGTCGACGTTCGCGAAGCCTGCCGGCCGGTCGACGAACACCAGCGGGGTGCCCAGCCGGCGTTCCTGGCCGAGCGACTCCTGATTGCGGTTCGTCGGAACGATGATGAGACCGTCGACTCGGCGGACTGCGAACGCACGCAACAACTCCCGTTCGCGGTCGGCATCCTCGTCGCTGCTGCCGGCGAACACCAGAGTGGCCCGCGCCCGAGCGAAATCCTCGATCGCGCGATGCAGCGTCGAGGAGAACGGGTTGGCGACATCTTCGAGAAGCAAGCCGATGGAGGCCGTCTTGCCATCCGATCGGCGCAGGCTACTCGCCGTGAGGTTGTGCCGGTAGTCGAGCAGGAACACGGCTTTTTGAACGCGACTCGTCAGCGGCTCGCGCACGCCCGCCTCGCCGTTGACCACCCGCGATACCGTCTTCACGCTGACGCCAGCCAGCGCCGCGACATCGCGCATCGTGGGCGCGCGCGAGCCGCGTCCATTCGGAGGGGACAACGATGTCATTCTGGTTCTGCCCGCATCCTTGGCCAAGATTCCGCTTTGGTAAAGCACTGTAGACGCATCAGACGGGTTTCTATATACCTGTCTGACAACGTTGTCCGATCGAGGGTACCGGAAGACGCGCGATCGCCGACTCACCAGAACGCCAGTCCGCTGCCAACGGCGCAGCCGTCAACGCATTCGGCGCCCCGGTCGCGACGAGTCCAGGTGGCGACCCCCAGATCCGTGGCGGTTCGGTGCCAGAGGTTCGGCGCCCGGTTCTCGCTAATCGCGACCGCTACTGTTCGCCCCGGGAAGGGGCAGACGTGATCACGATGGCGGACGTTGCGCAGCGGGCCGGAGTGTCGGTGTCCACCGTCTCGCACGTGGTAAACGGGACCCGGTTCGTCAAGGAGGCGACCCGCGAGGTCGTGCAGCGGGCGATCCGCGACACCGGTTACAGCCACAACACGATCGCGCGCTCGCTTGCGACGGCGAGCACCCAGACCTTTGGACTTGCGATCTCGCCGGTGACCAATACCTACTTCGCTCAGCTGGTTGCCGCAATCGACGCGGCCGCCCGCCCGGCCGGCTACACCCTCCTCATCGCCGACACACATGACGATCCCGACGAGGAGATCCGGGTGGTGCGCGCCCTGCACCGACGCCGGGTCGACGGAATCCTGCTCGCGCCGGTCACCGGGGTCGACGGCCCATCGCTGCGCTATCTCATGGAGTTCGGCGTCCCCACCGTGCTCGTCGACAGATGCGCCGGCGGACCGATAGACCAGGTCGGCACGGAGAACAGGCTCGCGACGGCCAAGCTGACGCAGCACCTCGCCGAACTGGGGCACACGCGCATCGCCTTGGTATCGGGCCGAAAGGGTTTTGCGACGTCGGCAGAACGCGAGGCGGGGTACCGGCTCGGCCTGCGCCGCGCCGGGCTGCCATTCGATCCGGATCTGGTCGTCGATGGTGAGTCCAGTGCCGAGGCAGCGGAGTCGGCCGTGGCCCGCCTGCTGACCGCGGGCGGCGCGCCCACGGGTCTGGTGGTCACCAACGACCGGATGACGATCGGCACGATGCGCGCGCTCGCCCGGCTGCAACTGCAGGTGCCCGGCGACGTCGCCGTCGTCGCGTTCGACGACTTCGAATGGGCCGACCTCTTCCGACCCCGACTCACCGCCATTGCCCAGCCGATCGAAGAGATCGGCCGCCGCGCCGTCGACATGCTCGTGTCCCGGTTGGCGGATCCGGCTCTTCAACCGCGCAGCGTGCGGGTATCGCCGCGCTTCGTGCACCGCAACTCATGCGGCTGCGAATGACGCCCCATACATCTACGCAAGCGCTTGCGTAAGCGCTTGTTTACCGACACGATGACGGCCTCGACGACACCAATCCATGGAGGAGGCGGCGAATGCCCCTGTCCGCTGCACTGTGCGATCCTGCGCACCCCGAGACGTCTTCCCGCGCTGCGGCCCACGTCGTAGACGCGATACTCGGCGCGCTGCCCGCCGCGGGCGTGGCCGTTGTCGGCGATTTCTGTCTGGACGCCTATTGGGAGGTCGACCCCGCCTCGGACGAGATCTCGATCGAGACAGGGCTGCCGGTACGCCGCGTGGTCAGCCAGCGCTACGAACTCGGCGGAGCGGGCAACGTCGCGGCCAATCTCGTCGCCATGGGAGTCGGCCAGGTGAACGCCCTCGGTTGGGTCGGCGACGACCCGTTCGGCGATCTGCTCGTGGCGCAGCTCGCCGCGCTGGCGATCGACACGGCCGGCCTGCGCCGGCGCGCCGGTCACCCGACACCGGTCTACGTCAAGCGGCTCAGCGACGGAGTGGAGACCAACCGTATCGACCTCGTCGCGACCGGCCGGCTGACCGACCCCGAGATCGAGCAGTTCGCTGCCGACCTCGCGCAGGCTGCATTCACGGTCGGCGTAGTCGTCGTCAACCAGCAGCTGCCGACCTGCAGGGACCCTCGCGTCGTTGCCACGATAAATGCCGCCGCGGCCGATCCGGCGGCACCGCTGTTCGTCGTCGATTCCCGCGATGCCGGGCACGAGTTCCGCGCTGTCGCGCTCAAGATCAATGCTTACGAGGCCGCGCGGCTCAGCGCCTTGTCCGGTGCGGACAGCGCCGCAACGCCTGCCGACCGCGCGTCCGCGCTGAGTGCATCGACCGGGAAGCCGGTAGTCGTCACGCTGGGCGACCGTGGCATGGTCGTAGCCGACCGCGGCGCCATCGGTGTCGTACCCGCGGTCGAGGTCGGCGGCGCGACGGATCCTGTCGGTGCCGGGGACACCGCACTCGCCGGCCTGGCGGCGGCCCTCGCGACGGCAGCAGAGCCCCTGTCGGCGGTCGTGTTCGCCAATCTCGCAGCGTCCATCGTCGTTACCAAGGTGCACACGACCGGCACGGCCAGTGCCAGTGAGCTCCGCTCGGCCGCGCGGGAGTGCGCCTACGTGCACCAGCCAGAACTCGCAGATGACGAGCAGGCGGCGCGCTACTCCGCCGGCGGGTCGGTTGAGGTCGTCGAACCGCCGCCACCGGGACTGGTGGTGCGCCACGCGGTCTTCGACCACGACGGGACGCTGTCGACGCTCCGGGAAGGCTGGGAGCCCGTCATGGTCGCGCTCATGGAGGAGGCGGTGCTCGGCCCGCTGGCGGAGGACGCCGACCTGGTCACGGTACGCCGGGTGCACGGGCAGGTCATCGAACTGATCGCCAGCACCACCGGCGCTCCCACCATCCGGCAGATGGAGGGCCTCGTCGGGCTCGTGCGGGCGTTCGGCCTGGTCGACCCAGGGGCGGTCCGGACGGCTGCTGCGTACAAGTCGATGTACAACGAACGGCTGAGCGCCATGGTCGATGTGCGGATCGCGCAGATCCGCTCCGGCCGGCTGGACCCGACGGATTTCCGCGTGAAGGGCGCGGCAGAGTTTCTGCGCCTGCTGCAGGCCCGTGGCGTCGTACTGCACCTGGCCAGTGGCACCGACACGAGTGGCGTCCGCGCCGACGCATCGGCACTTGGCTACCTGGACCTGTTCGGCGATCGACTCGACGGCGCGACCGACGACCCGGAGCGCGACGCCAAACGCACGACGCTGGAGCGGATCATGCCCACACTGGCCGAAGGGGAAGCTGTAGTGGTGATCGGGGACGGGCCAGTCGAAATGCGGGAGGCGCGACGGTCGGGAGCAGTCGCGGTCGGCGTGTGCAGCGACGAACGCCGCAGGCACGGTTTCAACCTGAACAAGCGCTCCCGGCTCATCCGATCAGGCGCGATGCTCCTCGTCGCCGACTTCAGTGCGCCCGGCGAACTGCTCAACGCACTGGGCATCTCATGAGCACCGAGGAGCCCATCCAGGTGTCCGAACCTCGGGGGCTACTGACACGGGACCAGATGCGCGCCGAACGCGACGCGCTCGTCGCGGCCGGCAAGTCACTCGTGTTCACGAATGGCTGCTTCGACATCCTGCACCGCGGCCACGTGACCTACCTGTCCTTCGCGCGCAGCCAGGGCGACGCTCTCGTCGTCGCGGTCAACGGCGACGCTTCGGTCCGCCGCGCCAAAGGTGCCGACCGGCCGGTGAACGACGAGGACGACAGGGCGGTCGTCCTGCTCGCACTGTCGTCGGTCGACTATGTGGTGATCTTCGACGAAGACGAGCCCGCGGATCTGATTGCGCGGGTTCTTCCGCAGGTCCTGGTCAAGGGCAAGGATTGGGCGCATTACGTCAGTGGCCGCGAAGCGGTCGAGGCGGCCGGCGGCCGTGTCGTGCTCGCAGACATGGTCGAAGGCCGGTCGACGACTTCCACCATCGCGCGGATCCGTGCGGCCGATCGCGCCGAGGCAGCAGCGAATGGCTGAAACGATCGTCGTAACGGGTGCGGCCGGCTTCATCGGAAGCAACCTCGTCGCCGCCCTCAACCAGCGCGGCCAGGACGACCTGCTGCTCGTCGATTCCCTTGGCACGACACAGAAGTGGCAGACCCTGCTCGGCCTGCGCTTCGCGGATCTCATCTCACCGGCGCAGCTGCTCGAGCGCCTGCAGGAGCCCGACTTCGCGCACGGCATCGCCGCGATTGTGCACCTCGGCGCGTGCAGCGCGACGACCGAGACCGACGCCGATTTCC
>JBDTYE010000130.1:0-8815 GCA_040005895.1 Actinomycetota bacterium
AGACCTGGTGGCGCGCAAACCTGCCAGCCTGACGTTCGAGCAGGCGGCATCGGTCCCACTGGCGGCCAACACCGCTCTTCAAGGTTTGCGCGACGTCGGCCGTATCCAGGCAGGACAGACGGTCCTGATCAACGGCGCGTCGGGAGGCGTCGGAACGTACGCCGTCCAGATCGCCAAGTCCTTTGGTGCGGAGGTGACCGGTGTCTGCGGCACCAAGAACGTCGACCTGGTCCGGTCGCTGGGCGCGGATCACGTCGTCGACTACACCCAGGAGGACTTCAGCCGCAGCGGCCGGCGCCATGACATCGTGTTCGATCTGGTGGCCAACCGTTCCTTGTCGGCCCTCCGGCGGGCACTGACGCCCAAGGGCACTCTCGTGCTGTCCGGAGGCGGTGGCGGTCGCTGGATCGGGCCGGTCGGTCTCATCGGTCGCGCGGTCGCGCTGTCGCCTTTCGCCGGCCAGCGGCTGGCTCCGCTGACAGAGAAGCAGAGCACAGACGATCTGGATTTCCTCAGGGGACTCATCGAGGCCGGCAAGGTCACCCCGGTCATCGACAGGACCTATTCGCTCAGTGATGCCCCAGAGGCAATCGGCTACGTCTACACAGGGCGCACCCGCGGAAAGGTCGTAATCACGGTCTGACGCCAGTTGAGCGCGAGGTCCCAGCCGAGCGGGTCACCGCCAGGGAAGCCGGAAGTTGGCGCGTCAGCCTGCGCGGACGCCGATCCAGACCGGGTAGCCGTCGTTGCCGCCTTCGAACATCACCCAGATGCCGTCACCGGCGGCCGGTAGGTGCTCGTCCCACTCCGGCGGCAGGCACGCCTGCGCCCACGTACCGTAAACCCCCGGAACGGCGGGCACCGAAACCTGCAGTCGGCCTTGCAGCAGCGGGTCAACGGAGTTGAGGCAGGTGCCGCCGTAGATGCCGCCGTACGAGGTCGGGTCGGCGGGATCTGCACTGCCTGCGCCCTCGCCGGCGCGCCCCCCGAACAGCGCGGCTGACTCTTCGAGGGTCAGTGCCGGTCCCTCGCCGGACTCCGACACATTCGAGACACGTCGCAGCGCGGGTTCGGTTTCGCCGATGTACTTCGACGGCGGCTGGAACGGACCGCTGTGCGAATCGCTCATGACGACCTCAAATCCTGTCTAGATCTTCAGACGCAGCCGGCCGGGCAGCAGCGCGAACGACGCCGGCGTGGTCCCCGCGTACTCGTCGTCGATGGCCATCGGGCTCGGCCGATGGGAGCTCACTTCCAGCGTCTTCTGCCGCCATTGCGAGATGTGCCGATGCGGCACGTGGTCGGACAGCACCATCTTCGGCTGCAGTGTGAATGGCAGGTGCCGCGGACCGTCCCACACCTGAACGTCCCACACGCCGTCGTCCGGCAGTGCCAGCGGCGCGATGTGCAGGCCGTCGTGCGCGAATTGCCCGTTGCTGACGCGGATCTGGACCGCGCGGCCGTGCCACTCCGCGAACACCATGTCCACGTCGCTGCGCCGCCGGCGATACGTCGCCAGCACCGACCACCAGGACAGCAGCCCGCCGAACCGGCCTAGTCGACGCAAGGTCCGCCGCCGCCGGACGACGGCGGCGCCGAGGCCGATCACGGCGTCGTTGATCAGGTAGTGGGTGCGCTCCTTGCCGTCAGCGTCCGTGAAAGTGACGACACCGACGTCGACCAGCATGACGTCCGGCCGTATCAGCGAGATCGCCACCGCGGCGGGGTTGCTGCGCAGCCCGAAGGTCCGTGCGAAGTCGTGGGGTCGGCTGCCAGGGAAAACGCCAACGACCACATCGTGCTCGGAGTCGACCACCGCGGGGATTACCTGCGTCAGGGCTCGCTGGCTCCCGCAGACGACCAGGTAGCGGGCGCCTTCGGCGACCTCACGGCGTACCGTCTGCTCGGGATTGCGGCCGAGCGGGACTCGCCGTGTCTCCACTTCGGCAGCGCGCAGTTCTGCCTCCAGTTCACGCAACTCGGCATCCGTGCACGCCTCGCGCGGCGCCGGCAGCAGGAGTGTGAGAACCCCGAGCGGATGTGGCACCAGACCCGTCCTTCAAAAGTTGCGGCAACGGTGGAGCATGACACAGCGAGGGGCGCCGGCTCAGACGACCGACGAATAGGCGACGACACCGCGGCGCATTGCATCGATGGCGGACTTCGACGTCACGGCAAGCGGGCCCTCCGGTGGTGCCACATCGCGGATCTGTGAGAGAAGGTCGAGAACCTGTTTGCACCATCGGACGAAGTCGCCCGCGGTCAGCTCGCTCTCGGTGAGCACATCCTCGAGCCGCGCCTTCCCCGCCCATCGGTACGCCGCCCAGGCGAACCCGAGGTCAGGTGGCCGCAGGAAGTCCAGCCGGTGTCGGTCCTCCGCCTCACGCAGGTCGCCGTAGAGGTGCGCCATCTCGCCGAGAGCTGCCCGCACCCCTCCGCTGGGGATCTTGACCGACACGTCCCCGGGACCGCGGGTCTCGTAGACCAGTGAGGACACGCAGGCCGCCAGCTCCTGCGGCGAGAGAGCGTCCCAAATGCCGCGGCGCAGGCATTCGGCGACGAGCAGATCCGACTCGTTGTAGATGCGCGCCAGCGACGCGCCCGCCGGCGTGACCGACTCGCCGGCCAGGTAACCCAACTCGATCAGCAGGCTGCAGACCCGATCGAATGTGCGCGAGATGGAGTTGGTCCGGCCGCGCATCCGCGACCGGAGAGCGTCGTTGTCGCGCCGCAGCCGGTCCCAGCGTTCGGCCCAGCGCGCGTGCTCTTCGCGCTCCGGGCATTTATGGCAGGGATGGGCTCGCATCTGCGCCCGCAGTTCGGCGATCACGGCGTCGTCCGCGGCACCGGCTCGACCGCGGGTCGCCCGCTGGCGGCCCGTTTCCAGCCCGAGCGCACGCAGGCTGGACGCCAGGTCCTTGCGTGCCTGCGCCGAGCGGATGTTGAAGCTGCGCGGGACCCGCAGCCGGTCGAGCGGCTCGACCGGCGTCGGGAACGCCTCGAGCGACAGCCGCTTGACCTGCCGGTCCTCGGTCAGCACCTGGGGCCTGGGGTCGTCGTCAGCGCCTACTCCTGGGTCGATAACCACGGCGAGCCCTGCGTACTTGCCGGCCGGCACGCGGATCACGTGCCCTGGCAGCAACCGCTCCAGCGAGTGCACCGCGGCCGCCTTGCGCTGTCGCCCACCTTCCCTGGCCAGCTCGTTCTCGCGCTCGCGGATGCGGGTGCGTAGCGCGAAGTAGTCGCCGAACTCCCCGAGATGGCAGGTCATCGACTCGGCGTACCCGAGCAGCGCGTTCTCGCCGCGCTGCAGTTGCCGAGCAAGTCCGACGACCGACTTGTCGGCCTGGAACTGCGCGAAAGACGATTCGAGAAGTCCGCGGGCCCGCTCGGTGCCGACCGACCCGACCAGGTTGACCGCCATGTTGTACGACGGCCGGAACGACGACCGCAGCGGGTAGGTGCGGGTCGAGGCGAGGCCGGCCAATGCGGTTGGGTCGAGTCCAGGCGTCCACACGACGACGGCATGCCCCTCCACGTCGATCCCCCGGCGGCCCGCCCGGCCCGTCAGCTGCGTGTATTCGCCGGCGGTGACATCGACATGCGCCTCACCGTT
Source organism: Actinomycetota bacterium (assembly GCA_040005895.1). Lineage (GTDB taxonomy): Bacteria > Actinomycetota > Actinomycetes > BP-191 > BP-191 > JBDTYE01. The sequence continues at coordinate 3,617 of JBDTYE010000130.1, forward strand.
CCACTTCACCAGCCGTTCGATTACGACGGACCGCGCCGGCATGTTGATGCCCAGGGCCAGCGTCTCGGTGGCGAAGACGGCCTTGACCAGGCCTCGTACGAACAGCTCCTCGACGGTTTCCTTGAAGGTCGGGATGAGGCCGGCGTGATGAGCGGCCAGGCCGCGCTCGAGCGCATCCAGCCAGTCGTGGTAGCCGAGGATCGCCAGGTCCTCTTCGGGCAGATCCGCACAGCGCAGCTCCACGTATTCGCGAACGCGCGTGCGTTCCTCCGGGCTGTTGAGGCGCAGCCCTGCGCGCGCGCATTCTCGGACGGCCGCCTCGCAGCCCGCGCGGCTGAAGATGAACACGATCGCGGGGAGCAGCGCTCCCTGGTCCAGCTTTTCGACCACATCAGCACGCCGCGGCGGCTCGAAGCCTCGCGATCCGCGCCCGCCGGGGCGGGAGCGCCGGCTGCTGTCGCGGTCATAGCCGAGTTGTCGCTGCTCCCGTGCGATCCGCACCAGCGACGGGTTGACCTGGACGTGCTCCCCGTCGGCGAACAGGTCGTACAAGCGGCGCTCGGCGAGCACGTGCTGGAACAGCGGCACCGGCCGGAGTTCCTCGATGACGACGGCAGTCTCGCCGCGCACGGTGACCAGCCACTCGGCGAACTCCTCGGTGTTGGAGACCGTGGCACTGAGAGAGACGAGGCGCACCGATTCCGGCAGATGGATGATGACTTCCTCCCACACCGCCCCCCGGAAGCGGTCGGAAAGGTAATGCACCTCGTCCATCACGACGTAGCCGAGACCGCGCAGGGCCGGCGATCCGGCGTAGAGCATGTTGCGGAGGACCTCGGTCGTCATCACCACGACCGGCGCATCACCGTTGATCGCATTGTCCCCGGTCAGCAGCCCGACGTCGCGAGCCCCGTGGCGGGCGACCAGGTCGCCGTACTTCTGGTTGGACAGGGCTTTGATCGGCGTCGTGTAGAAGCACTTCTGGCCAGAGGCGAGTGCCAGGTGCACCGCGAACTCCCCCACGACCGTCTTGCCTGCGCCTGTAGGTGCGGCGACCAGCACGGCCGAGCCGGCCTCGAGCGCCCGGCACGCCTCGAGCTGGAACGGGTCGAGCGGGAAGTCGTACCCGGCGGCGAAGACCTCGAGAAACGGCCGGTCGCCGGCGCGGTGCAACATGCCCTGAGCCTATGTCCAGCCGGGAACGCACGACGCGCACGCCACCAGGGCGTGCGCGTCGTGGTACGTGCGGTGCAAGACCGTCAGAGCGTGCCCGCGGTCGCAGGTTCGGCCGGAGTGACTGGCGCTGACGGCGACGGCTCGACTACCGGCCCGCCGTCCTCGACGCCCGCTGACGCCGCGTTGATCCTGGCGGCGACGAGCGTGTCCGCCGTGCGAACACCGTGGATCGAGACGAACGTCCCGCTGACGAGTCCTGAGAGGGCGACCGTCTCGCCGTCCAGCTTGATCACCGTCGTGTCGGTCACCCGGATCGCGAGCCTGCGCTTGTGCAGATCCCGGCTGCCGCCCTTGACGACGACGACGACGACGCCGGTGTCGGTCTCGGCCACGATGCCGACCGCCTGGAAGTGACGAGCGCGGGCCTTCTCATCGGCCGCCTTCTGTGCGCGCTTCGCAGCCTCTGCCTTTTGAACGGCGCAGGCATGCTCGATGTACTTCTGGATGCGGGCCTTCTCGTCAGCAGCGTGGCGCTTCTCCCGCGCCGCTTTCTTGGCGGCTTCGGCCTTCTGCTCCGCCTCGCGCCGTGCGGCCCGGTCGGCTGCGCTCCCGCCGTCGCCACCAGCCGGCGGCGTACCGTCGGCCTGGACCTTCTGCGGGGTGTCGCCGTGGTGTCCACTCGACTTCTTCTGCTCTGCTTCGTGCGCGGCCCGGGCGGCTTGCTCAGCCTTGATGGCGGCGACGAAAGCGGCGAGTTCGTCAGCGGTGCACGCCGGCTTCGCGACTTCGGTCTCGGTGGTCTGCTGGCCCTTGTCGCTGTTGCCTTCAAGCTTGGGGCTGTCACTGGCGTAAGCGGGGATGGCACTCACCGACGAGACCGTCGTGAGCACTACAGCTGCGAACAACGCGCGCTTGATCTTCGACATTGACTAGCCCCTCCGAGGACCCGACTCCGCGGCTGCGGTAGTCACTTGTCCATCACATCGGTAACCGCGGGAGGTGTGTTGTACGGCCGAATGGCCGATCTCAGCTACGACTCATCGATGTCGGAGGGGCGATCGTCGATCTCCGACGGCCGGTCGTCGATCACAGAGGTCTCGTCGTCGCCCAGCTGCGCCAGCGGGTCATTGGCGATTCGCCGCCGCTTGGCCCGGTCGCGAAGCCTGCCGAAGATGATCGCGCACTCGAAGAACGCGTACATCGGCACTGCCATCGCGGTGAATGTGAACGGGTCCTGGCTCGGTGTGATCACCGCAGCGAACAGCGCGATCAGGAAAGCGGACATGCGCCGTGAAGAGCGCATCCGCTCCGTGGACAGAACACCGGCGATGTTGAGGATCACCAGCACGATCGGAAATTCGAAGGAGACACCAAAGGCCAGCAGCATCAAGGAGACGAAGTTGAAGTACGAGTTGACATTGGGCAGAGCTCGAACCCGGTGACCAGCGATGCCCAACAGGAACGACAGGCCTTTGTCCAGCGTGAAGTAGGCAAACGCGACGCCGAGCATGAACAGCACGAACGAGGTGGCGATGAACCAGAACGCCCAACGGCGTTCCTTGCGGTGCAGCCCGGGTGCGATGAACGCCCAGAGCTGGTAGAGCCAGATGGGAGCCGAGAACAGCACCCCACCGAAGACCGCCACGCGCAGCCGGACCGCGATCGGCTGTAGGACGTCGAATGCATAGACCTCGCACTTGCCACTCAGTGACTGCTTCGCTTCGGGAAGCCGACACAGCGGCGCAGTCATGAAGTCCAGGATGCGGTTCCACAGCAGGAAACCAACCACCGCACCGACGGCGACCGCGATCATGGAGATCAGCAGCCGCTTGCGCAGCTCTATCAGGTGCTCGGCCAGTGTCATCCGGCTGGCGTCGTCGGCGACAAGCGCGCGCTGGTCAGCTAATCCAGGGGACTCCGACATGAGGGAAAGCGGGCGACGGCGCTGCGCGCCGGCGACCTAGCGTGATTCGGTCTCGCGGCGCAAGGCTTCCTCGCGCATGCGGAGTTCTTCCTCCCGGCGCAGAATCTCTTCGCGACGGCGCAGTTCTTCTTCCCGCCGGTCCAGATCTGTCACGGGTACGCCGACGGGCTGGCCGGGCGCGTGGGTGCCGACGAACTTCTGGTCGGCGAGGATCTCGCCGCGGTGCACAGCGGCGTCATCCTTGCCGTCGAGGCCGTCCTTGTAGTCATCGCGCAGGCCTTTGGTCTCGGCCTTGAAGATCCGCAACGACTGACCCAGCGAACGGGCGGCACCGGGAAGCTTCTTTGACCCGAACAGCACCATCGCGAGGATCAGAACAATGATCAGTTCTGGTCCGTTGGGAAGGTTCATCGACACGCCTCTCAGCTCTGATTTCGGTCAGTGTAACGCCGGGCGGCGCCGTCACCCGCGCGAATCGACCGATCCAGCCGACTGCGCCGACTCCAGCGTGGCGGCTGCCTCGGCGAGCGTGCCAGATGCGCGTCCCAGCAGCGAGGCGAACCGCCGTACCTGGCGCCAGAGCCGGAGTGCAAGCAGCACCAGAGCGACGGCGCCCAGCACCGCCGCCAGCACAATGGTCCATACCAATATGGTCATCCGCGCATAGTAGTCGTAATCGAAAGGCCCGGACAGCAGAACAGGCGGCCCCGACAGGGGCCGCCTGTTCCAACGAAGGGGTCAGCGGGTTACGGATTGTCCGGCCGCCGCGGCGAGGAGTTCGGTGTCTGCGAGCTGGAGCGCGAAGTCGAGCAGGTCGTCGTACGTCAGTGTCGGTCCGGCATGCGCCTCGAGCGCCTCGCTCGGAACTTCCCAGACGACCGCGCGGACGCCACCCGACATCAGCAGCGAGACGACATGGTCATCGGCGGGCTTGCGGACCTCGTCCTGGCAGGTCGGGCACGCGAAGGTGTAGTACGACAACGACGCCTGGTTGCACACCATGAGGGTGACATCAGCCGAGGTCAGCTCGACTTCACCGCAGGTGGGGCAGGAGGCCTTGATGGTCGTCATGGCCGGTTCCCTTCGACGAGCCCTACGCCGCGGGATCTGCGCGACACAGGGTTCTTCGTCGCCTGCGGGGATTCCCTTGAGTGCCACTCGGGGTCATGTGCGTTGCGCCGAACGGCCTAGTCACCCGATTTCGTCGTACGCCGCGAGCGCGGCACGGGCAGCTTCGCGCACGTCTGAGTGCAGCGATTCGGGCTCGATCACGCTCACCTCCGGGCCCATCTGCAAGATCAACCGACGCAGCCAGTGCAGATCCCTGGCGCGCAACGTCACTCGCTGGCCGCCGTCCGGCCGGTCGACCACCTCCTCGCAGGGGTAGTAGTCGGAGATCCAGACCGCTCCAGGAGCCAGGTCGAGTACGACGGCCTGGTCACCGGGCTCGGGCCTGAAGAGACCTTCCGACAGGTCCCGCGGCTGTGCCTGCGCGGGCACCTCTGCGGCAACGGCGAGCACGTCCGCAGAGAGGATCCGGTCCAGCCGGAAAAGCCTGACGTCCTCGACCCGGCGGCACCAGCCCTCGAGGTACCACCGGCCGTCGACGCTCAGTACCCGCATCGGATCGACGTCGCGTTCGGTCACCTCGTCACGCCCGGCGGAGTGGTAGCGCAGGTGCAGTCGCTTGCCCTGAGCGAGCGCGGCGCGCAGCCGTTGGAGGGTCTCCCCCTCCGCGTCGAGCACGACCGTCACCCGGCGGGCAACGGGTTGGACCTCGGGCCCGAGCGCGCTCTCGAGTTTGGCGATGGCGCGGGTCAGCGCCTGCCCCTCCGACAACCCCGGCACGGCCGCAAGCGTCCGGGCCGCGACGACGAGAGCCAGCGCCTCGTCCGGCAGGAGTCGCAGCGGCCGGGAGAACTCATCGGCGTTCGACACGGTGATCCGGTCGCCCTCATAGCTCACGTCGATGAGGTCGCCGGGCGCGTACCCGGGCAGGCCGCAGACGAACAGCAGGTCGAGATCCGCGCGCAGTTGCTCCTCGCCGATGTCGAAGACGGCCGCCACCTCGGACACCGCGACGCCAGGATGCGCAACGA
>JBDTYE010000131.1:0-8763 GCA_040005895.1 Actinomycetota bacterium
CCGACGAGGTCCATCCGGGTGCAGTGCCCGCAGTACTGCGGGCAGGTCGGCAGCATCTCGGCGAGCACCTTGGTGGGGTAGCGGTGCGTCAGTCCCTCGACGGCCCACATCTCCTGCTCGTGCAGGGAGTCGCGGGCGGACAGCGGGTGGCTCGGCCAGTCGGTTCGCCGATCGCTGAAGATGGGCAGCATGTAACGCCGGACCGGATCGGAGCGCAGGTCGTGCTCGTTCATCGTGTTGAGCATCTGCGGCGTGACGAGCAGCGACATGGTCGCCCGTTCGCGCTGGTCCCTGAGCAGGTCTTCGAGGAACGCCTCGTCTGCGTAAGGCCCGAAGACCGCGGCGAGCTGCGCGGCGTTCTTGACGCAGTGCGCACGCTGCCACTGGGCGTCTTCCCATTCGGCCTGCGTCACATCGCGGAAGCCGGGCAGCCGGGTCCAGTCTGGTTCAGCGAACTCGCGCGCCGGCGGATAAGGGATCGGTTGACCGGTTGCATGCGCGGCGTGGACGTGGCCGGGCTGGCCGCTCACGGTGCTGGTCGACACGGCCGCTCCCGGCACTACGAGAAGTGGTGTTGCTTTCGGGCAATGGTACGGAGATCATACAGTCAAAGCAATCATTAACCGGAGAATCTCCGCTGCAGCCGCAGTCTGAGCGGAGATCCTTGATGGCGGAGGTCTTTGTGAGGTCCAGATCGGAGTCTTCCCCGGTGGGGCTGCATCGGGTGGTCAGGCCGGCCGGCGTGCTCCCGCAGGCAGCGGTCGAGCTGGACGCCGATCCGGCGATCTACGCGGACGAGGTGCGGATCGCGGTCAGCCGGCTCAATCTGGACGCGGCGTCGTACCGGCAGCTGCGCGAGAGCTATCCGATCGGATCGGACCTGCGCACCGCGGTGGCGCAGATCATCAGCAGCCGCGGCAAGATGCACAACCCGGTCACCAATTCCGGCGGCATGCTGATCGGGACGGTCGATGCGGTGGGCCCGTTGTCGCCTCTCGGGCTTGCGGTGGGCCAGCGGGTAGCAAGCCTCGTATCGCTGACGTTGACTCCACTGCTGATCTCCGACGGACTGCGGAGCTGGGACGGCGCGGGAGAGCAAGTGCCGGCGCAAGGAACGGCGATCCTGTTCGCCCGGTCCGCGGTCGCAGTGCTGCCGGCGGATCTCGACGAGCGGTTGGCGCTGGCGGCCCTGGACGTCTGCGGCGCCCCCGCGCTCACGGCGCGTGTCGTCACGCAGTACGCCGATCGCGGTACGCCGCCCTCTGTTGCCGTCATCGGCGGAGCCGGCAAGAGCGGCTCGATGTCACTCGCGGCCGCCCGCCGGGCCGGCGCGAAACGGGTCGTCGGCGTCGTTCCGCACGCCGCCGAAGCCGAGTTGCTCACGGTCGCCGGCCTGGCCGACGAGGTTGTCATCGCGGACGCGCGGGATCCACTGGCGTTGGCCGCCGCCATCGGCGAGCGCGTCGACGTCACCGTCGTCTGCGTCGACGTGCCAGGCTGCGAGGGTGGCGCGATTCTCGCGACCCGCGACAAGGGGACCGTGGTGTTCTTCTCGATGGCGACATCGTTCCCAGCGGCCGCACTGGGAGCGGAAGGGCTCGCGGCGGATGTGACGATGCTGATCGGCAACGGCTACGTGCCGGGCCACGCGGCGTACGCCCTGGACTTGTTGCGCGAGGATGCGGGAGTGCGGAGCCTGTTCGAGCGACGGATTGCCGAGTGACGACCCTCTACCGCAACGCCCGTGTCCTGACGCCGGCCGCTCGCGACGCCACCGCCTTCGCTGTCGACGCCGGAGTAGTCGTCTGGGTCGGTGATGACCGCGGCGCAGTTGCCGCTGGCGAGACGGTCGATCTCGGCGGGGCACTGGTCACGCCGGCGTTCGTCGATGCGCATGTGCACGCCACGGCCACCGGCCTCTCGCTCGGCGGCCTCGACCTGTCCGCCTCGACGTCGCTGGCCGACGCGCTGGACCGCGTCAACAGTGCGGCCCGTCGTCGCCGCGGAGCGGTGCTCATCGGCAGTGGCTGGGACGACACCACGTGGCCTGAGGGCCGGCCGCCGACAGCTGCCGAACTCGACCGGGCATCGTGGGGGAGCGGGGTCTATCTGTCCCGCATCGACGTGCACTCCGCGGTCGTCTCGAGTGCGCTGCTCGCCATCAGTGGCGCGGCGACACTCCCCGGCTATGCAGGCGACGGGCTGGTCCGCCTCGAGTCGCACCACGCCGCCCGGGCGGCGGCGTTGCGGTCGCTGAGCCGCGCCGATGTGGCGGCCGCGCAGCGGCTCGCGCTGCACCGGGCGGCGGAACTCGGGATCGGCTGCGTACACGAAATGAGCGGTCCCGAGATCTCGGGCATCGAGGATCTCCAGTCGTTGCTGGCGATCGCGGCGCAGGAACGCAGCATCGACGTTGTCGCCTACTGGGGTGCCCTCGGGGACGTCGCCACCGCACAGCGGCTCGGTCTGCGAGGCGCCGGCGGTGACCTGTTCTGCGACGGCGCGGTCGGCTCGCACACGGCCGCCATGCGGACGGCGTACGCCGACGACCCCGCAACCGCAGGAGCTCTCCGCTATCCCGCCGACGACCTTGCCGACCACGTGCTGGCGAGTGTCAATGCCGGCTTGCAGTGCGGGTTCCACGTTATCGGGGACGCGGCGATCGATGCCGCCCTGACCGGGTTCGAGAAGGCCGCCGCAACGCTGGGGCAGGCCAAGCTGGTCGCCGGCCGGCACCGCCTCGAGCACGGCGAACTCGCCGACGACGAGGCGATCGGGCGGATGTCCAGGCTCGGTCTGGTCGCGAGTGTCCAGCCCGCATTCGACCGGCTCTGGGGCGGACCCGACGGCATGTACGTCGCTCGGCTCGGTAACGAGCGGGCCGCGGCGATGAACCCGTTCGCCCGGTTCGCCGCCGCCGGCGTACCGATGTGCCTGTCCTCCGACTCGCCGGTCACGCCGCTGGATCCGTGGGGCGGCGTGCGGGCCGCGGTCCGGCACCGTACTCCCGGGTTCGGCCTGTCGCCGAAGGCCGCTTTTGCAGCCGCGACCCGAGGCGGCTGGCGCGCGGCGGGTGACGACGCGAGCGGCGTACTCGAGCCCGGTGCCGCCGCCACTTTTGCCGTGTGGGACGCCGAACCGGTCGAGCCGAGTGCCGCGGACGAGCGCATCAGCGCATGGGCGACCGACCCGTGGTGGAGCCTTACCGGGCTGCCTGATCTGGACAGCACTCCGGACTGTCTGCGCACGGTCGTGCGCGGCCACACCGTTTTCGACGCGCTTGAAAACAGCCAGGAGGTACCGCTGTGACGGGCAAGCTGGGACTCGACCAGGCGGTCGTTCGACGCGCCCGCCGGCTCGCGGCGAAGGCGGCGAAACCCGTCGAGAATATGGCCAGAACGCATACCACTGTCAGCGTCGAACGTGCGGTCCTGCGGCTCTCCGGGCTCACCGGCGCGGATGCCGAACAGCAGCCGTGGGTCAACCGCCTGGTCGACGCCGTCCGCAGCCAGGTGGGTCTGGAAGCGGGCGTGGCACTGCCCGTGTGGGATGCGTTGCTGACCGGCGGCTACGCCGACGTCAGCGAGCTCGCACAGAAGGCGGCGGCCGGCGGGGTCCAGTTCCGGCTGCCGGCCGGCCGCGATGCGATCCGCGCGCGCGCCGCCGCGAAGCGGTCGGTCGGCGCGGGCATCAAGGCGATCGACGCCAATCGCAGGGAACGCGAACGGCTGCTCAAGCGGATAGGCGATCCGCCGAAGCCGTGGATCTACCTGATCGTGGCGACCGGTGACATCTACGAGGACATCCCACAGGCGCAGGCAGCAGCCCGCGAGGGCGCCGACATCATCGCCGTCATCCGGTCGACCGGTCAGTCGCTGCTCGACTACGTGCCCGAGGGCGCGACCCGCGAGGGCTACGCCGGCACCTACGCGACCCAGGAGAACTTCCGGCTGATGCGCGCGGCGCTGGACGAGACCAGCCGCGAACTCGGCCGCTACATCCGGCTCACCAACTACGCATCCGGTTTGTGCATGCCGGAGATCGCCACGCTCGCCGGTCTCGAACGCCTCGACATGATGCTCAACGACTGCATGTACGGGATCATCTTCCGTGACATCAACCCGCGCAGAACCTTTATAGACCAACGGTTTTCCCGGCAGATCCATGCGCGGGCCGGCATCATCATCAACACCGGTGAGGACAACTACCTCACCACTGCGGACGCGGTTGACGCGGCGCATACCGTCATCGTCAGCCAGTTGCTGAACGAGCGGTTCGGGCACGAGGCCGGCCTCGAGAACTGGCAGCTCGGGCTCGGCCACGCCTTCGAGATCAACCCGGCTATCCCTGATTCGTTCCGGCTCGAACTCGCGCACGCGCAGCTGGTGCGCGAACTCTTCCCGGACGCGCCGCTGAAGTACATGCCGCCGACCAAGCACATGACCGGCAACATCTTTGCCGGCTACCTGCTCGACGCGTTCTTCAACCTGGTCTCGGTGATGACCGGGCAGGGCATCATCCTGGTCGGCATGCTGTCCGAGGGCGTGCACACGCCGTTCCTCTCCGACCGTGACCTGGCCCTCGAGAACGTCGACTATGTACGCCGCGCAGCCGGCCTCCTGCACGAGGATTTCATCCCGGCCCCCGGCGGCTTCATCCACCAGCGGGCCGAACAGGTGCTCGCCGAATCAGTCGAGTTGCTCGAACGGATCGTTGACGACGGCCTGCTCAATGCGATCGCCGACGGAACATTCGGAATCACCAAACGCCCGACTGACGGCGGGAAAGGCCTCGAAGGAGTCGTCCCGCACGGCGACGGCTACTACAACCCGGCCACCGACCTCCTCGAAGGAGTTCGGTCATGAACGACCCGCAGTTGGTGCGGCCCTACGGCGACACGACCGGCGACGGCATGGTGCAGCTCAGCTTCACCCTGCCGATTCCCAAGGACGCCAGGGCCGAAGGCGCCGCCCTGCAGCTGGCGCAGAAGATGGGACTGGCGCCGGCGATGGTCGTGCACGCCAAGGCGATGGGACCCGACTTCACGTTCTTCGTCGTCTACGGCCGGGTTCATCACGTCGTCGACCTCGCCGCGGTCGAGGTGATCGAGCGCGAATATCCGATGCTGTCGGCAAAAGAGGTCAACCTCGCACTCCGCCGGGCGTTGCGCCGCAAGCTGGTCGTCGTCGGAGCGACTGTCGGCACGGATGCACACACCGTCGGCCTGGACGCGATCCTCAACGTCAAAGGCTGCGCGGGGGAGAAGGGCCTGGAGTACTACCGCGAGATCCGGGTGGTCAACATGGGCGCCCAGGTCAGCGCGGTCGAGCTGGCCGAACGGGCGGCGCTCGAAGGCGCCGACGCCGTACTCGTCAGCCAGGTCGTCACGCAGCGTGATGCACATCTGCACCACGTCCAGGAGGTGGTCGATGCGGCAGCGGCCCGTTGGCCGTCACAGCGGCCGCTGATCGTCGTCGGCGGACCCCGGTTCGAGCCGGGCAGCGCCGGCGAATTGGGAGTCGACCGGGTGTTCGGCAAGGGCGCCACACCGGGTGAGGTCGCCAGCTACCTCGCGTACGCCGTCGCGCAGCGGGCGTCATGAACGAGCGGCCCGACGTTGCGGACCTCGAGAGTCGCGACTGGCGGCTCGGCATGTCAGTGACGCACCGGCGCTACGTGTCAGCGGCCGACGCCCACTACGGCGGCAACCTCGTCGACGGCGCCTATGTGCTCGGGCTGTTCGGTGACGTCGCAACCGAGGTGTGCATCCGCAGCGACGGCGACGAGGGGCTGTTCGCCGGATACGCCAGCATCCGATTCCTGGCACCGGTTCGCGGCGGAGACATAGTCGAAGCCAGCGCCACGGTCGTCGAAGTGGGGCGCACCTCGCGCACCTTGCGGCTCCAGGCGGTCGTGGTTTGCCGCGCGGCACCGGAAATCGGTGCTTCTGCCTCGGCGGTGCTGACCGAACCGCTCACGGTCGTCGAAGCGGTCGGCACGGTCGTCGTGCCCGTGCAGTAAGGCACACAGCCGGCTGCAGAACGGACAAGGTGGACTGCGCACTGTGCGCGCCGGCAACGACAACAACCGCGACACGCCGTACATCGCGAGAATTCCACGTGAATTTCAAGGTCGTCGATCACGGCGCTGACCTGTAGGTATGCAATGAACGCGCAGGTCAGAGGCCTATTGACAGGGCATGGCCGGTTCCGACATCGTCCGCTGCGTTCACAACTGACCCGGCCGGATCGACCAGTCTGGAACTGTCGGCGAAACCCGCCGGTGGCCCTCGCTGCGCGATCTTCCACGACCGGCTTTCACGGTGAACCGCGCCCGGATGAACCCGGACACCCAGTAGACAACGGCACCGCACAGCCCACCGCCAATGGGCCCGGTCCGGTCCGAAGGGTGCCCGGGCTTCTTCCTTTCTGCCGTGTCGCCGACTCGGTGACCCGCACTGTGCTGACCACTGGGCTTCGGTTGGCTCTGGTGCGGCACGATGGTCGGGTGCACGTCTTCCTGCCGCCGCTGCGCACCCGCCACGCAGTCCCTGTCGCCACCCTGGCCGGCGCGTTGCTGTGGTTGGCGTTCCCGCCCTATGGCTGGTGGCCACTCGCCTTCGCCGGCGTCGCGCTGCTGTCGGTGGCCACCGCAGGGCGCAGCGGGCGCAGCGCTTTCGGCGTCGGACTGGTAGCCGGCTTCGCGTTCTTCCTGCCGCTGCTCGACTGGCTCACGAACGTCGGCCTGCACGCCTGGCTCGTCCTGGCGATCTCGCAGGCCCTGGCGACCGGGCTGCTCGGCCTTGCACTGGCGCTGACCTCGCGGCTCTCTTGGTGGCCGCTGGCGCAGGCCGGCGTCTGGGTCGGCTATGAGGGGGCGCGCGGCCGCTATCCGCTGGGCGGGTTCACGTGGGGGCGGCTCGCGTTCAGTCAGAGCCGCAGCCCGCTGGTGCCGCTGGCCGCGCTCGGCGGCGCGCCGCTGGTGACCTTCGCGACCGCACTGATCGGGCTGGCCCTGCTCTGGCTGGCACTCACCGTGCGCAGGGACGGCGTACGCCGACCGCTCGCCTTCGCACCGGGCCTGGCCGTGCTCATCGTTGTCGCGCTGGGCAGCGTCGCGGTGCCGGTTCCGTCGGGCAGCAACCAGCACCTGACTGTTGCCGCCGTGCAGGGCAACGTGCCGGCTCTAGGCCTCGAGCGGTCGACCGAGGAGCTGGTAGTCGTGAGCAACCATGCGGCAGCAACGGCGGCCCTGGCGCTCAAGGTCGCGGCCGGATCGGCGCCGCGGCCAGGCCTGGTCATCTGGCCAGAGAGCAGCACCGACATCGACCCGCGCCGCGACGAGCAGGTCCGGTCGATCGTGCTCGACGCCTCGAGCGCGATCCGGGCTCCGATCCTCATCGGGGCGGCGCTCGACACGGACGACGGGCAGATTCTCAATGCCGGCCTGGTCTGGGATCCCGATTCCGGTCCCGGCCAGGTGTACGTCAAGCAGCACCTGGTGCCGTTCGGTGAGTACGTCCCACTGCGCGGCCTGCTCGGCAAGCGGATCAGGATGTTGGACCAGTACATCCCGCGAAACTTCGCGCCCGGCAACGGGCCCGCCGTGCTCGACATCGCCGGGGTGCGCGTCGGTGACGTCATCTGCTTCGAGGTCGCGTATGACGGTCTGGTCCGCAACTCCGTGCGAGCCGGGGCGCAACTCCTCGTCGTGCAGACGAACAACGCCACGTACATGCGCGGGCGTGACCCGGCTCAGACGGAGCAGCAACTCGAGATGGGCCGGTTGCGTGCCGTCGAGCACGGGCGTGCCGTGGTCGTCGCGGCGACCAGCGGAATCAGCGCGCTGATCGCCCCTGACGGGACGACGCTGGCGCGGTCGGGGGTGTTCACGCAGGAAGAGCTTGTTGCCGCCCTGCCGGTACGCTCCACCCTGACCGTGGCCGACCGGCTCGGCGCCTGGCCGGAGTTGCTGCTCTGCCTGCTGGGCGTGGTAGCCATCGGCATCGCTGCCCGGGGACGCAACAGCCCGGTCGAGCGTTGGTCAGATGACGACAGTGCACCACCACCCGACGGACAACGGATCGACCACGCGGAGCGCCGCAGGGCCATTGCCGCCCTGCAGCCGGGAAAGGGTTACATGACGCAGAACGACCCGAGCCGCGTGCTCGTGGTGATTCCCACCTACAACGAAGCGGACAACATCCGCATCATCGTCAGCCGGCTGCGCGCTGCCGTACCCGACGCCGACGCTCTGATCGTCGACGACAGCAGCCCGGACGGCACCGGAGCCATCGCGGACGAGTTGGCAGCAGCGGATGACGCGGTCAACGTCCTGCACCGCGACACGAAGACCGGACTAGGTGCTGCGTACGTCGCCGGCTTCGCCTGGGCAGCCCAGGGCGGCTACGGCGTGGTCGTCGAGATGGACGCCGATGGGTCACACCAGCCGGAGGAACTGCCGAAGCTGCTCGCTGCGCTCGCCGATGCGGACGTCGTACTCGGCTCGCGGTGGGTCGAGGGTGGCGCGGTGCGCAACTGGCCCGTGAGTCGCAAGATCCTGAGCAAGGGCGGCAACCGCTACACCCGAATCGCGCTCGGGCTGCCACTCCAGGACGCTACCGGGGGCTACCGCGCCTACCGCCGGGCGGTGCTCGACGAACTCCCGCTCGACGCTGTTTCCTCGCAGGGCTACTGCTTCCAGGTCGACCTGGTCTGGCAGGCGTGGCGGCGCGGTTTCCGGGTGGTCGAGGTGCCGATCACC
>JBDTYE010000132.1:0-8565 GCA_040005895.1 Actinomycetota bacterium
GGCTCTCGCCGCACGGGTGGTCGGCAAGCTCTCCGGTGGCCAGCGGCGGCTCGTCGGCGTCGCGACGGCTCTCGCGGGCGACCCGCCGATCCTCGTCCTCGACGAGCCGACGACAGGGCTCGACCCGACGGCCCGGCGGGCGGTGTGGTCGGCGCTGGAGAAGCGGCGTGCGGCCGGTACAAGCGTCGTACTCGTGACTCACAACGTCCTCGAGGCGGAGACGGTGCTCGATCGGGTCGCGGTGCTCGATCGCGGCCGCGTCATCGCCTGCGACACCCCGGGCCGGCTCAAGGCCGCGGTGTCCGAGGACGTCCGGCTCGATCTCGTGTGGCGCGCCGAGCCGCCCATGCACGATCCGGCGGTCGCCGAGCTGGCGAGCCGGTCCGAGCAGGTCGGCCGGCGCTGGAGTGCGCGGCTGCCGGTCGAAACGGCCAGGGAGGCGCTCGGGCAACTGACCTCGGGCCCCGCGTTTGCCGCCCTCGACGACTTCACGTTGGCGACGCCGACACTCGAAGACGTCTACCTCGCCCTCGGTGGCCGCGACGACGACATGGAGCGCGAGTGAGCGACCAGCCCGAGATCGGGGCGCCGACCGCTTTCCTGCCGGCACTGACAGCGGTCTACGCCGGCACGCTGTCCCGCGCGCGGGCAGCCCGAGCGCCGTTGCTGTTCGTCGCAAGCCTGCAATCCATCGGACTCATCGTGCTGATGCGCGCCATCGTGGAGTCGAAGGCGAAGCCCGAGCAGGCACAACTCGTCGCGGGCGCGACCATCCTGGTGGTCGCCTTTGTCGCCCTCAACCTGCTCGCACAGCGGATCGGAGCACTCAAGGGCCGCGGGGCGCTCGACTACTACGCCGCCATGCCGGTGCCGCCGGCGGCCGTCGTCCTCGGCCTCACCTGCGGCTACGCGACATTCACGCTGCCGGGGACGGTCGTGACGGCAGGCGTCGGCGTACTGCTCTATGACCTGCCCATCGCGCATGTCTGGGTGCTCATCCCGGCGGTGGTCCTTGCCGGCGCGGCACTTTCCGGCGTCGGCGCGGTGCTCGGCCTGCTGATGCCGCGGCCCGAACTCGCAACCGTCGCTGGCCAGCTCGGCATGACCGCGGTCCTGTTCCTCGATCTCGTGCGGGCGGCTCGATTGCCGCTCGCCGTGCGGGTCCTGCGCGCCGGGGTGCCCAGCACGTACGCCGCCGACGCCCTCGCCGCCGCTTTCGCCAAGGAGCCCGACTTCTCCGTGGTGGCAGTTGATCTGGCCATCAGTGCGGTCATCGCTGTCCTCGCATTGGTCGCTGCCAGCCGTGCGTGGCATCGCGCGGTGCGCCCGTGAGTGCGCGCAGTCCGGCAATGCGAGGATGTTCAACGTGACTTGGCCCCCGCCGCCTTCCGACTACTACGGCTCTACGCCGTCCGGCCAGTGGCCGACGCAACAGGCGTCATGGGACTACGACCCCGCGGGGAATCTGACGGCGCGGCCGGACTACGGCCTCCGCCGCGATCTCGCGCTGGCTGTGTTCATCATCGCTGTGCTCGCGATCGCGGGAGTGTTCTCCGGCCTCCTCTGGCATGCCGTCAGCGCCCGGCCGCACGTCATCGAAGGTCCGGGCGGGGCATTCCAGCTGCCCGCGGACACCGACAAGAACTACTTCGGTGCCGAGGCTGCCTTTCTCGCCGTGACCGGGGTTGCCGGCCTTGTGTCAGGACTCCTGGCCTGGTTCGCGGGGCACCGACGAGGTCCGGCGATCCCGGTTGCACTCGGGATCGGGTCGGCCGCCGCGGGCATCATCGCCCGCGTCGTCGGACAGGCGGCGGTTACCAACGCGACGCTGGACAAAGCCTGCGGCAAGGACAAGGGCTTCGACGGGATCTGCGCCGTCTACAACGGTCACCTGCACCTGCGCATCGCCGGTCTGACGTTGGTCTGGGCGATCCTGTCGATCACGGTCTTCCTGTCGTTGTCGCTGATGACCGGACGCGCGCAGCGCTCGCAACGTAGGCAGCAGTGGCCGTCGCCGCAGGAGATGTCCTCGTGGCAGCCTCCCCCGCCTTCGTCAGCTCCGTTCCCGGCGCCGCCTACACCGGCTGCCGGGTCTGCGCTGCCGCCGGAACCCTGGCACACCGGCTATTGGCCGCCCCCGTAGCCTGACCTGTCAGTTCAAGCTGAAAGGTCCCGCGGTCAGTTCGGATCCGGACTGCACCGCGGAGAGGTGCGTCAGCAGCCCGGTCTCGCGTCGCAACAGCCTGGTCGCTGCGCTGATGCGCTCGGCCGCGGTGAGGCATTCCAGCAGCGCCTGCTTCTCGGCGACGTCGACCCGCAGTACCGCGGCGGCCAGATAGGACAACTCGTGCGGATCGGCCGGCGGCTCGGTCAGCTCGCCGTTCTCGCCGCGCACCGCGCAGAGGGCTTTCCAGTACGCCGACAGCGCTACCCGGGCGGCCGCCGCGGCGGTTTCGGTGCCCTCGCCCGCGTTCTCGTCCAGGAGCTCGACGGACGCGCTCAGGTAGGGGCGGCTGGTGTCCAGGGACGCGATCCTGAACCGTGAGACGCCCAAGGTCTCCAGATCGTAGCGCCCGTCCGCATAGGCGTCGATGCGGCGTACGACGGCAATGCAGCCGACGTCGTACAGCAGCGGCTGCTCGTCGCCCGCTTCACTGCCGCGCTGGATCGCGACGACGCCGAACCAGCGACGCTCGCTGCTGTCGACCAGATCGCGGACCAGCTGGCGGTAGCGCTCCTCGAAGATGTGAAGCGGTAGCGGCGCGCCGGGAAACAGCACCGTGCCGAGCGGGAACAGCGGCAGCAGGTCGCTCACGACGCAGACACTAGAGCCACACTGCAGTTAGCGCCGCACTTCCCGAAGGAATCGGCTTTGCTGGCGGGATGCCCCGGCTCGTAGTCTGACGGCATATCACCACGTCAATCGAAAAGCTAGGAGCGCCGTGCTGTCCCGCATCGACCTGCGTGGCCACCTCGGCGATCCGCTCCCGCTGCTGCCGCGCGCAGCTCTCGACGTGTCCGCTGCGGTCGAACTGGTCCGGCCAACCTGCGAAGCGGTGCGCGAGTACGGGCTGGCCGCCGTGATCGAGGCGACGGCGAAGTTCGACGGCGTGGCGCAGACCACCACGCGCGTCAGCGCGTTCGCGCTCAAGGAGGCGCTCGACTCGCTCGATCCGGGCGTCCGGGCGGCGCTGGAAGAGGCGATCAAGCGGGCCACCCGCGTGCATCTCGCGCAGCTGCGTGACGACGTCACGGTCCACGTCGCGTCCGGCGCGACGGTGACCGAACGCTGGATCCCGGTACGCCGAGTGGGTCTCTACGTGCCAGGCGGCCGGGTCGCCTACCCGTCTTCCGTGGTGATGAACGTCGTCCCCGCCCACGTCGCCGGCGTCACGTCGATGGCCGTCGCCTCGCCGCCGCAGGCGCAGTACGGCGGTCTGCCGCACCCCGCGATCCTCGCCGCCTGTGTATTGCTCGGCGTCGACGAGGTCTACGCCGTCGGCGGCGCGCAGGCGATCGCGATGTTCGCCTACGGCACCAGCGAGTGCCCGCCCGTCGACATCGTGACCGGGCCTGGCAACGTCTACGTCGCCGCGGCCAAGCGACTCGTCAAGGGCGTCGTCGGCACTGACGGCGAAGCCGGCCCGACGGAGATCGCGATCCTTGCTGACGAAACCGCAGATGCGGGGTACGTCGCGGCTGACCTGATCGCGCAGGCCGAGCACGACCCCCTGGCTGCCTGCCTGCTCGTGACCGACAGCCCCGAGCTGCTCGACGCCGTCGACGTCGAACTGGGCAAGCAGGTCCCTGCCACCCGGCATCGCGAGGGTGTCGAGGCCGCGTTCGCGGGCCAGTCGGCGTACGTCCTCGTCGACTCGATCGACGCGGGTATCGAGGTCGTCGACGCGTGGGCGGCCGAGCACCTCGAGGTCATCACCCGCAACGCCCGCGCCGACGCGGCCAGGATCTGCAACGCGGGGGCGATCTTCGTCGGCCCCTTCTCGCCGGTTTCCCTCGGCGACTACCTGGCCGGCTCCAACCACGTCCTGCCGACCGGCGGCACCGCGCGGCACACCGGCGGCCTGTCCGTCAGCAGCTTCCAGCGCGGCGTGCACGTCGTCGACTACACCCGTGAGGCGCTGGCCGAGGTGGGCGAGCACATCCGCGCGCTCGGCGGCGCCGAGGATCTGGCGGCGCACGTCGACGCCGTGCGGGTGCGCCTCCAGTGAGCGGCCTGGGAGACCTGCCGATCCGGGCCGACCTGCGGGGCCTTTCCCCTTATGGTGCACCGCAAATCGACGTCCCGGTGCGGCTCAACACCAACGAGAATCCCTATCCGCCGCCGGTTTCCTTCAGCGCCGACCTGCAACTTGCGATTGCGGCGGAAGCTGCCGGTCTCAACCGCTACCCGGATCGCGAAGCCGTTGCGCTGCGAACCGATTTGGCGGCGTACGCCGGTCACCCGGTTGCCGGGGTATGGGCCGCCAACGGCTCCAACGAGATCCTGCAGCAGCTCTGCCAGGCCTTCGGCGGGCCGGGGCGAACGGCGCTGGGTTTCGAACCGTCGTACTCGATGCACCCGTTGATCGCGCAGGGCACCGGGATGGGCTGGGAGCGGGCCGACCGGGACAAAGACTTCGGTCTGTCCGCGGCGGCCGCGGTCGCCGCCATCCAGCGGGTGCAGCCCGACATCGTCTTCCTGTGCACGCCCAACAACCCGACCGCGACCTCGCGCGCCTTCGAGGTGATCCGCGCGATCGTCGACGCCGCTCCAGGGATGGTCGTCATCGACGAGGCCTACGCAGAGTTCTCACGTCAGCCTTCGGCGCTCGCACTGCTGCCAGGCCGGCCACGACTCGTGGTCACCCGCACCATGAGCAAGGCGTTCGGCTTCGCGGGCGGTCGGCTCGGCTACCTCGCCGCCGACCCTTCTGTCGTCGACGCCCTCCGGCTGGTCCGGCTGCCGTATCACCTGTCGGCAATAACACAGGCGGCCGCCCGGGTGGCGCTGGCGCACTCCGCGGAGCTTCTCGGCGCGGTCGCCACGATCAACCAGGAACGGGACCGGCTTGCCGCGGCGCTGGCCGGGCTGCCCGGCATCAAGGTTCCGGGAAGCGACGCCAACTTCATGCTCTTCGGTCCCTTCCCGGACGGCCGCGCGGTCTGGCAGGCGCTCCTTGACCGCGGGGTGCTGGTCCGCGACTTCTCGAACAGCCGCGGCACCGAGGGCTGGCTTCGCGTCACCGTCGGACTGCCGGCGGAGAATGACGCATTCCTGGCCGCCCTCGCGGGTGTCCTTCAACTGATGGAGATTTCGGCATGAGCCGCACCGCGACGATCGACCGCACGACCGGTGAGACCTCCGTCTTCGTCGAACTCGACCTCGACGGAACCGGTGTTGCGACCAGCGATACCGGCGTGCCGTTCTTCGATCACATGGTCTGCCAGCTCGGCAAGCACGCCGGCTTCAACCTGACGGTGCGCACCAAGGGCGACACGGAGATCGACGCACATCACACCGTCGAGGACACCGCGATCGCCCTCGGTCAAGCATTGCGCGAGGCGCTCGGCGACAAGGCCGGCATCCGCCGGTTCGGTGACGCGCTCGTGCCGCTCGACGAATCGCTGGTGCAGGCTGCGGTCGACCTTTCCGGCCGCCCGTACCTGGTGCACGAGGAGCCCGAGATCGTCGAGCTGATCGGCAGCTACGACACGACGCTGACCAAGCACATCTTCGAGTCGTTCACCGCCGCGGCACAGATCTGCCTCCACGTCCGGGTGTTGTCCGGCCGCAACGCGCACCACGTCGTCGAAGCGCAGTTCAAGGCCGTTGCGCGGGCCTTGCGCGACGCGGTCGCACTCGACGGGCGGACCGTCGGAATCCCTTCAACCAAAGGCGTTTTGTGAAGCCGAAGGTCGTCGTCTACGACTACGGTTCCGGCAATGTGCGGTCGGCGCAGCGCGCCCTCGAACGTATCGGCGCCGATGTGCAGGTCACGGCCGACCAGGTGGCCGCGATCAAGGCGGATGCACTCGTCGTACCCGGCGTCGGGTCGTTCGACGGCTGCATGGCCGGCCTCGAGGAGGTCGGCGGCCGGGCGGTCATCGGCGACCGGGTGGACCGGGAGCGGCCGGTGCTCGGGATCTGCATCGGCATGCAGGTGCTGTTCGAGGACAGCGAGGAGGGCGACCGGCTCTTCAAGGGGCTCGGGGTGCTTCCAGGAACGGTCCGCAAACTGCGGGATGCGCCGGTGCTGCCGCACATGGGCTGGAACACCGTCCAGGCGCGGCACGAGTCGGCGCTGCTGTCAGGGATCCCGGCCGATGAACGGTTCTACTTCGTGCACTCGTACGCCGCCTGCGTCGCCGCGCCGGTCTACGTCGACGTGACCGAGGTAGCCGGCTGGAGCGAGCACGGTTCGCGCTTCGCTGCAGTCGTCGAGGCGGGCCACGTGTCCGCCGTCCAGTTCCACCCCGAGAAGTCCGGCGACGCCGGCGCCCACCTGCTGGAGAACTGGTTGAGGACTGTCACATGATGCCGCTCATCCTGCTGCCGGCGGTCGATGTCTCGGACGGGCGTGCGGTCCGTCTCGTCAAAGGTGAGGCGGGAAGCGAGACCTCGTACGGCGAGCCGCTGGAGGCCGCGCTGGCCTGGCAGAAGGCCGGGGCTGAATGGGTGCATCTGGTCGACCTCGACGCGGCGTTCGGTCGCGGCAGCAACCGCGACTTGATCGCCTCCGTCGTCGGCAAACTCGACGTCCGCGTCGAACTCTCCGGCGGCATCCGCGACGACGCCTCGCTCGACGCGGCGCTCGCCACCGGCGCGGCCAGGGTCAACCTCGGCACCGCGGCGATGGAGACTCCTGACTGGGTGCGGTCCGCGATTGCGCGGGTCGGTGATCGGATCGCCGTGGGTCTCGACGTTCGCGGCACCACGCTCTCGGCGCGCGGGTGGACGAAGGACGGCGGCGACTTGTTCGAGGCGCTGGCCCGTCTCGACGCCGACGGCTGCGCGCGGTACGTCGTCACCGACGTCAACAGGGACGGCACCCTCACCGGACCCAACGTCGACCTGCTCAAGTCCGTCTGCGCCGCCACAGACCGGCCGGTGATCGCGAGCGGCGGCGTCTCATCACTCGACGACCTGCGGGTTCTGCGTACCCTCGTCGACATCGGCGTCGAGGGCGCGATCGTCGGAAAAGCCTTGTATGCAAAGGCATTCACCCTCGAAGAGGCGTTGGAGGCAGCTCGATGAGCGACATGCAGCGGTTCTCGTCAGGAGCGGCGTGGGAGCCGATCGTCGGCTACAGCCGAGCGGTGGTGGCCGGGCATTGGGTCGAGGTGTCGGGCAGCGCCCCACCAGTAGTCGACGGCGAGATCGAAGGTGGCGATGACCCCTATCAGCAGACTCTGGCGTGCCTGCGGGTGGTCGGCGCGGCACTCGAGCGCGCGGGCGCGACGTTCGCAGATGTCATACGTACCAGGATCTTCGTCACCGACATCAAGCGCTGGGAGGAGTTCGGGCGCGCACACGGCGAGATCTTCGGCGACATCCGGCCGGCCACCTCGATGGTCGAGGTCAGCGCCCTGATCGACCCGAGAATGCTGGTCGAGGTCGAGGCGACGGCGTACATCGGCGGGGCTCGTTGACCGTCGCGGTCCGCATCATCCCGTGCCTCGACGTGACCAACGGACGGGTTGTCAAGGGCACCAATTTCCTCGACCTGCGCGACGCCGGCGACCCGGTTGAGCTCGCCGCCCGCTACGACTCGGAAGGCGCCGACGAACTCTGCTTCCTCGACATCACCGCGTCGAGCGACAACCGCGAGACGACCTACGACGTCGTACGCCGCACAGCCGAACAGGTCTTCATCCCGCTGACCGTCGGCGGGGGAGTCCGCGCGGTCGAGGACGTCGACACCCTGCTGCGGGCGGGCGCCGACAAGGTCGCACTCAACACGGCGGCCGTCGCCGATCCTGACCTGCTGGGCCGGGCGGCCCTGCGCTTCGGCGCGCAGTGCGTGGTGCTGGCGATCGACGCCAAGATGCGCGAGGACGGCAGCGGCTGGGAGGTCGTCACCCATGGCGGGCGGGCCCGTACCGGCCTCGACCTGGTCGAGTGGGCGCGGCGCGGCGAGGCGCTGGGCGCCGGTGAGATCCTGCTCACGAGCATGGACACCGACGGCGTGAAAACCGGTTTCGACCTGGTGATGCTGCGCGCGGTGCGGGACGCGGTCGGCGTACCGATCATCGCCAGCGGCGGCGCCGGACTGCCGGAACACTTCGCAGAGGCGGTCGACGCGGGCGCCGACGCATGTCTCGCGGCGAGCGTCTTCCACTTCCAGGAGTTCACGATCGGCGCGGCCAAGGCGGCGCTGTCGGCTGCCGGTCACATAGTCCGCTGACGGTCACGTGAAGTACGGCGCCCACACCTTTTTCGGGACGACCATCCGCCATGCCTCCATGACGATCTCGTGCATCTCGTCAGGGTCGAGCAATCCGATGCGGACGCGAACCCAGTGGTAGCGCAGGTCCGACTGGACCGGCATCAGGAAGCGGTCGGGG
>JBDTYE010000133.1:0-8512 GCA_040005895.1 Actinomycetota bacterium
GAGCCTCGGGATCAACGGTGGTCGACGCGCCGCTGTCGCGCAGGTCGTACCGCACCACGTGACGTACGCCGCGTGCGAGCGCCTCGCAGAGTGAGTCGGGCCACGAAAGCATGGTCGTGCCACCCGCGAGCAGTACCAACGGCGCCGCAGCGTCGCCGAAGTGCTCGACCCCGTGTGTGACGCCGTTGGCGTCCACCTTCGTCATCGGCGCGTGAAGGTAAGGTGCGTGACGCCGCTCGGCGTGCTCACCGATTCGATCTCGAAGCGCGCTTCGACGCCTTCCAGTCCGTCCCAGAGCCGCTCACCCCGTCCGAGGACGATGGGCACCAGGACGAGGTGCATGTGGTCGATGAGGTCGGCGGCGAGGAACTCGCGGATCGTGGACGGTCCGCCGCCGATGCGGACGTCAAGCCCGCTGGCGGCGGCGCGGGCGGCTGCGAGCGCTTCGGCGGGGCTGCAGTCGATGAAGTGAAAGGTCGTGCCGCCTTTCATCTCGATCGACGGCCGGGGATGGTGAGTGAGCACGAAGACCGGGGTGTGGAAGACCGGATCGTCGCCCCACCAGCCCTTCCACTCGTCGTCGCTCCAGGGGCCGCGCTGCGGGCCGAATTTGCCACGACCCATGATCTCCGCGCCGATGCCCGGACTCCAGTTGCTGGCGAGGGCCTCGTCGACGCCGACGCTGCCTCCCGGCTCGCCGTGCATCCCGCGGAAGGTCCGCGTCTCGAAGGCCCATTCGAGCAGGTGCGTCCCCGCGTGTCCGAACGGCGCGTCCGGCCCTCGGCCTTCGCCGGTACCGTAGCCGTCGAGGGAGACACTGAAGTTGTGAACGCGGACGAGGGACATGCGACCTCCGAGTGCTTGCAAGTTGCAATTACTCTACCCTTCCACGCTGCGGGCGGGCAAGTGCCCCCGACCCGAGTTCCCAGGCGGTTTGACGAGGCGGGTGGGGGGCCGCACGGCGCGGGGATGAGGGCCGTGTCAGGAGCCGAGGTAGCGGCGTCGCAGTTCTTGCGGCCAGGGGCCGGGAGCCTCAGCTAACAGGGCTTCGGTGAAGTGCTCCAGCGTGACGATGCTGAAGGTGGACTCGTCGCGGATGCACTCCCGGTAACGGGTCACGATGCGGTCGCACCGGATGTTGCCGGTCGGGTAGAGGGTGATGAACTTCCCCCAGCGCCACTGGTCAGGATCGACCTGGACCATGCGCAGCGCCAGGAGATGATCGAGCCAAAGCTGTTGGAGTGGGGGCCGTTCGAGTTCGTCCAGGCGCTCCAACCTGAAGACGTCGGTTGCCTCGGCCAGTAGCCGGTGCCCGCGATCCTCGGCGCGAGAGACCGACATGTTCTCGGCGTATTTGACCTCGATGCCCAAGAACCCCCGTCCGCGTCGTCCGGTGGCGACGACGAAGATGTCGAAGGCTGATCGGCTGCCGGTGTAACGCGCGTAGTCGCTGCGTCCTGGTGAGTACTCGAACGCGACCTGCTCGACGGTCTCAACGTCATCGGGAAGCACGCGCCGGAGCACTCTGGTGGCCAACGCGAGGTCGACCGCCAGGTCACCGAAGGCGTTGAAGCACAGCGGCTGGCTGGACAGCAGGTCGACCCAAAGCCTGGGACGGGACAACAGGGCACCCGAGGCCGGCGCAGCCGCAACAGCCGCCAGCACCTGCGACTTCGCCGCCTCGGTCATGTAGTTGCGCAGGGCCGGCGGGCGACCGTCTTCGAGTTCAAGCCGCGAGGCCAGCGACTGCCCAAGGTGAAGCCCCGGCGCCAGACCCTGGAGCTCACGCCAGTCCGACTGCAACCGCCGGGCGTGCCGCTGCCATCCGTTGTCGGTCGCGACCGGCCGGTCTCGACCAAGCAGCTCTTTGTCGGTCATGCCGGGAACGTAACTCCCCGAGGAACAGCGCGGGCACCGCAGGACGCGTGTCCGCTGGAACCTGACGGCACCCACCGCATCACTGATGCGGATCACCCACCCCTCATCGGGCTGCCGGTGGACTCCCCCAGCGCCTCGAACGTCGCGCACTCCGGCACCGGAGTTTCGAACAGGTTGATCGTGATCATGATGGCGAGCACGCCGTCGCTGGATGCTCGAGCGCGACGAACAGCTGAAAATCACTCTCGACGTTGGCGGCGAGTCGCGGTCAAAATACTTGCTATCAGGGCGGTGGTATCGCGCTCTTGTCAGCGTGCGCGACGGAGCGCCGTCACGCCAGCGCCCCCCTCCGACCTCCAGGAGTGAGCCCGATGCCGATTGTGACGATGCTCGACCGCGGACAGGCGCCTCCAGCGGACAAGGGACTGCGCGCAATTGCAGCTGCCTGCGTGGCGGCCGGCACGCCGGCGCCGGGTGCATGGGCCTTCTACCTCGGCGGGCGCGGCCACAACGGCGGGCACGGGACGACGTACACGAACGAGCTGCTCGATGTGCTGGCCGCTCGCGGTGTGCGGCTTCTTCCGATCTACGTCGGTGCGCAGCATTCTCTGTCGCGCGATCGCGGCATCGCTGATGCGAAGGATGCGATGCGACTCAACACCGAGTTCCTCAACCGCAACGACATCATCGTTGCCGACATCGAGAAGCACACGTCCGACTCTGACCCCGATGCCGCGGTGCAGTACGTCAACGGCTGGACCGTGACGTTGCACGACGCGCATATGCGCTCGATGGTGTACGGATCGTTCAATCTCGCAGCTGACCTCGGGGCGCGCGCGAACCCGAAGCCGGACGCAGTGTGGGTCGCGCGCTTCCGGGCGCACGCGCCAAAGCCTGGATTCGATCCGCACAAGATTCCCGGCGTTCCTGCAGACGCGTTCTCGCGCGCCGGTCAACGTGCCTGGCAGTACGGCGCGGCGTTCAAGGACAAGCCGGACGCCCTCGCGGAAACGCCGTGCAACATCGAGGGTCTCAACGTGGACGTCAGCGCGATCGACGCCGAGATTTTCGGCGCTTGACCATTCTCTAGGTCGCGTTCCCGCTGGTCACAGGCCGACACCGGGGTATGCCAGAGTGCAGGCATGCAGACCGTTTACGAAGCTGCGGGAGGCGACACCGGGCTACTTCGCCTGGCTTCCGCGTGGCATCGCAGAGTCATGGCCGACGAGGTGGTCAGCCACGCGTTCAGCCATGGTTTCCACCCGCAACACGGCGAGCGACTCGCGGCATATTGGGCCGAGGCACTCGGCGGCCCTCCCGCCTACTCCGACACCCTTGGCGACGAGACCTCGGTCGTGCGGATGCATAGCGGCAAAGGCGAGCACCATGAGATGGACCGACGCGCAGTCGCCTGCTTCGACCAGGCACTAACGGACGTCGGACTGGCGGAGAACACGCCGCTCCGGCAAGTGCTTCACGACTACTTCGCTTGGGCGACTACAGCGACCATGTCCCGCTTCCATGACTCCGCGGACGACGTTCCCGACGGCCTTGGCATCCCGCACTGGTCATGGGACGGTCTCCAGGGCTGAGAAAGAAGCTAACGGTCCGCCGCAGTCAGTCTGTGTCGGCGAAACGATGGGGCGATCAATGCCGGCACACCGCACTCGGGCTGAGAGCAACGCTCTGTTGGCGGGATTGATGGGACTCGTCGGTGCGTCGCTCGCTGGGGCCGGGCTGCTCGCCGGCTTGGTCAGTCGACCTGACGCGGACCCCGTGCCTACACCGCAACCGCAGCCGCGCCCCGTCATCACGATTGCCGGATGACGGAGGCCTCGGACGTGCACCGCGTCGAGACAGCTGTCGTGACCGACATCGACGCGCTGATGTCGGCCCACGGACACCATACGTACCGCGAGTTCTTGCGCGTCCCTGCCCTCTCGCTCGGCCTGTTTGTCGCTCCCCCGGGGCATGACGACACCCAGCAACAGCACCAGCAGGATGAGGTCTACCTTGTGCTCGGCGGACGCGCGGTGCTGGACATCGACGGCATCCGAACTCCGGTCGGCGCCGGCTCCATCGCCTACGTCCCGGCCCGACAAGTACACCGCTTCATCGAGATAAGCGATGACCTGAGGGTCCTTGTCCTGTTCGCGCCGCCGGAAGACGCGCTCGAGCTCCAGCCGAGGGAACCACCGGCTTCTTGATTCATTCAAGAAAGTGCAGCATGCTGAACCGCGTGCCCGCGACTTCGGACTTCGAGCAGATGCTGCGGGTCTCCCTTCTCCGGGCGACGCGCCCGCGGCTGGCGGTGCTGGCCGCGGTGCACGCGTTTCCGCACGCCGACACTGAGTCGATCATCGGCGCCGTACGCACGGAACTCCCAGCGGTGTCCCACCAGGCCGTGTACGACGTGCTGCGCGCGCTGACCGCCAAAGGACTCGTGCGCCGCATCCAGCCGGCCGGCTCAGTGGCGCGCTACGAGTCGCGTGTCGGGGACAACCACCACCACGTCGTCTGCAGATCGTGCGGCGCGATCGCCGACATCGACTGCGCCGTCGGCGAGACTCCCTGCCTTACGGCGTCCGCGGACCAAGGCTTCGACATCGACGAGGCTGAAGTGACCTACTGGGGTGTCTGCCCGGACTGTGCCGCGCCGACGCCCTCCTGACCGTACGAGACAGCAACGAAGACAGCCAGGCACGAGACATCTACGACAGGAGACGGACCGACGTGACCGACAGTGTCAGCGAGAGCGAAAACCCGGCAATCCCCTCCCCCACGCCGACCAAGGGCCGACCACACACGAATCAGGACTGGTGGCCCAACCAGCTGAACCTGCAGGTTCTGCACCAGCACTCGCCGCGCGGCAATCCGCTCGGCGAAAACTTCGAATACGCCGAGGAGTTCAAATCGCTCGACGTCGAGGCACTCAAGCGTGACGTGCTCAACGTCATGACGGATTCGCAGGACTGGTGGCCCGCGGACTACGGACATTACGGCCCACTCTTCATCCGGCTGAGCTGGCACGCGGCGGGCACGTACCGGATCGAGGACGGCCGTGGCGGTGGCGGCGACGGCGCCCAGCGCTTCGCCCCGCTCAACAGCTGGCCCGACAACGCCAACCTTGACAAGGCTCGCCGGTTGTTGTGGCCGGTCAAGGCGAAGTACGGCCAGAAGGTCTCGTGGGCCGACCTCCTCGTCTTCGCCGGCAACGTCGCCCTTGAGTCGATGGGCTTCGAGACCTTCGGCTTCGGTTTCGGGCGCAAGGACGTCTGGGAGCCCGAGGAGATTTTCTGGGGGCCCGAGGACACCTGGCTCGGAGACGAGCGTTACACCGGCGACCGAGAGCTCAGCGGGTCGGTCGGTGCTGTACAGATGGGGCTGATCTACGTAAACCCTGAGGGTCCCAACGGCAACCCGGATCCGCTCGCCTCGGCCAGGGACATCCGCGAGACGTTCCGTCGGATGGCGATGAACGACGAAGAGACGGTCGCGCTCATCGCCGGCGGACACACGTTCGGCAAGACGCACGGCGCGGGCGACCCCAGCCTGGTCGGCGCGGAGCCCGAGGGCTGCCCGGTGCACCACATGGGACTGGGCTGGAAGAACGAGTTCGGCACGGGCATGGGCAAGGACACCATCACCAGCGGTCTCGAGGGGGCGTGGACACCGACACCGGTCACGTGGGACAAC
The DNA here is from genome assembly GCA_040005895.1 of Actinomycetota bacterium. Lineage (GTDB taxonomy): Bacteria > Actinomycetota > Actinomycetes > BP-191 > BP-191 > JBDTYE01. Next base: position 5,575 of record JBDTYE010000133.1, read on the forward strand.
AGCTTCTTCGACACCCTGTTCGGTTTCGAGTGGGAGCTGACGGAGAGTCCCGCCGGCGCCAAGACGTGGAAGCCGAGCGACCCAGCCGCCGTTGACCTCGTGCCCGACGCGCACGACCCGTCGCTGCGACATTTCCCGATGATGGCGACGACCGACGTTGCGCTCATCACCGACCCGGCATACAGGGAGATCTCCAAGCGATTCCACGAGAACCCCGACCAGTTCGCGGAGGCGTTCGCGAAGGCCTGGTACAAGCTGCTGCACCGGGACATGGGACCGGTGTCCAAGTACCTCGGCCCGTGGATTCCTGAACCACAGTTGTGGCAGGACCCCGTGCCCTCCGTCGACCACGAGCTGATCACCGAGGAGGACGGCGCGGCGCTCAAGGCGAAGGTGGTCGAGTCGGGGCTGTCCGTCTCTCAGCTGGTGTTGACGGCATGGGCGTCGGCGGCCAGTTTCCGCGGGACGGACGAGCGCGGCGGCGCCAACGGCGCGCGGATCCGGCTGGAGCCGCAACGCGGCTGGGAGTCGAACGACCCAGCGGAGTTGGCCACGGTGCTGCAGACACTCGAGCAGATCCAGCTGGACTTCAACGCGTCTCAATCGGGCGGAAAGAAGATCTCGCTAGCGGACCTGATCGTTTTGGCGGGATCAGTCGGCGTCGAGCACGCGGCGAAGGAGGCGGGGTACGACGTAGCCGTCCCCTTCATGCCGGGCCGCACGGACGCCTCGCAGGAGCAGACCGACGTGCAGTCGTTCAGCGTCCTCGAACCGAAGGCGGACGGGTTCCGAAACTACCTTCGGGCCGGAGAGAAGCTGCCGCCGGAGACTCTCCTTCTCGACCGGGCGAACATGTTGACGCTGACCGCTCCCGAGATGACGGTTCTACTCGGCGGCATGCGGGCGCTCGGGGCGAACGTCGGCAAAAGCCGGCACGGCATCCTCACCGGCCGGGCCGGGATGTTGACGAACGACTTCTTCGTCTCCCTGCTCGACGCGGGCACGGAGTGGAAGCCGTCCGAATCGGCCGAATCCGTGTACGACGGCCGGGACCGTTCCACGGGAGAGCTGAACTGGACCGCGACCGCAGTCGACCTCGTCTTCGGTTCGAACTCACAACTACGTGCGATCGCGGAGGTCTACGCAAGTGCGGACGCGCAGGAGAAGTTCGTCCGGGACTTCATCGCCGCGTGGGTCAAGGTAATGAACCTGGACCGGTTCGACCTGGCCTGACGAATCGGGCCCGGGTCACCAACAATCTGACCCGGGCCGGGTGCTCCACGCCCTACGGCTGTTTCTGCCAGATTCCCACGAAAAGGGCGTCGCGGTCGGCGCAGTTGCCTCCGCCGGTGATGATCAACCGGTCCCCAGTACGCGACCAGTGGAACGTCCCAGGCGGCTCGTGATCACAGAACGCGCCCTGCCTATCCTTGGGTAGCAGCCAGTTCGCATTCCCCCACATCGTGAGCTGTCCTCCGGTGGCGCTAAACGCTTCGGCCGCCCCGCTGCCGACGGGGTCGTCAATCGACAGGAGACCCTTGTCCACGTGGGCGGTCCAGATACCTACGGGTAGCGTCTGCGGGTCGCGGCCAGGGTTGTTCGCCGTCCGATCGATGTCCTTCTGCGCGACGGTCCGGACAAACGTGCCGGTAAGCCCCGCGGGCAACGTAGGCGCTGTCCCAATCTCCACCGTGGCGGTCGTCTCCGCTGACGAACCGGCAGCCGTTGCGCGCGCGGTGAACACATGCTTCCCGGGGCTGAGAAGCCAAGGCGCCAGCACACCCCCGTCATCGTTGAACACGTAGGGCGCATGCATCTCGGTCCATCTGACCTTGTGGTCGATGAGGAAGTCGACCTGGTCGACAACAGAATCGCCAGCTTCGACACTCCACGACACAGGTCCGGTCAGTGTTGATCCGTCCGCCAGGGAGGAGGAAATCGAAATCGGCCTGGCCGCGTTGGGGGCGGCCGGGCCTGGGCCGTCGGCGGTCCCCGAGCACCCTGCGAGAAGCATGAGCAGGACGATCGCCAGCTTGGGCTTCTTCATGTTTGCGTTCCTCCGTCGGCCGCTGCGGGTGTGCAAGCGGCCGATCATTTGTCGATTGATTCATGTGGGTAGCCCGCGTCGATGGCCGGGAGTGCGCCTGTTTCTTTACCGGCAGTCTCCCGATTTCCTGAGCAGGCCGATTCCTGCGGCGATCGCCCATAGCGCGATGCCGGTGGCGGCTGGGAACAGGAAGTCGAGCCGGTCGGTGAACAGGATGGTTGCGCCGGCAAGTCCATAGCCGACGCCGCCGAGCACGCCGGCCACTGCGGCGAGCCGATTGCCCAACGTTCTGGTAGCCGCACCGAGCACGGCGAGCACGGCGATGCTGAAACCGAACGCCGGCACCGTGATCGTCTCGACGACCCCTTGCACGTCGGTGATCGGGGTGCTCCGGTGCGCCGCGATGGCGTGGGCTTCCACACCGGATATCAGGTGCAGGAGCATCCCGGGCGCTGCCGCGGCCGCCGCGGCGGCGGCCACCACAACCCACAACCGGACGCCAGGTACGCCGGAGAGGCTGCGGCTGCGCGCGAGGGCGACGAGGGCAACAGCTATCAGCACCATCCCGACGAGAAGCACCGCATGCCCGGGGAACCACAGCTTGTCCTCGTACATGACGCGCAGGTGCTCCTTGGCGCTCACCCCCGGCGGATCTTCTTTCGGATGCATCGGACCACCCACCAGAAAGAACACGCCACCGGCGAGCAGGGCCCAACTGATAAGCGGACTGGTGCCACGGATGACTCTTCTCGCCTCGGTCGCGAGCACCGTTGACATGGCAGCTTCCTTTCGAAGAATCGGTCGACGTTTCGCTTGACCGTAGGCAGCCGGCTGCGGCCGCTCATCCGGGGTGACCCTGGACATCCATAGGGCTAGCCCTTATGCCCACAC
>JBDTYE010000134.1:0-8365 GCA_040005895.1 Actinomycetota bacterium
CGGGTCGGCCGCACCCCACAGGACCAAGCTGCGCTGGACCGAAATGGGTGCCCGCGCCTTGGTCGCCGGTCGCCGGCGGCGCGCGCCGCGGAGCGCGCGCGCGGCCGCGGGCCGGGCGAACGCACGGTAGTAACCCAGCATGGCGGCCGTGCGATGCGGTTCGGCGTACGCCGCCGCGTAGTGATCGGCGATGTCGTCCGGCAAAGCGGGCTCACTGCGCCAGCCGGTACGCAGCATGGTCCGGATGACCCGCTCACCGCTGAGCCGGAACACCGCCTCGGGCGCGGCGGGTAGAGCGAAACCGGCGATGTGCGGCGCCCGGTGCCACTTGAGGTCACGGTAAGGCGCGTTGATGATCACCAGGCGGCGAACCAGGTCCGGGCGCAGCCGCGCAATCGCCAGAGCTAGTACGCCGCCCCAGTCGTGCCCGACGATGTCGACCTGGCCATCGACCTCGTGCAGCACCAGCGCGGCGAGTTCACCCGCGAGCGTCGGCACGTCGTAGGGGCCGCGCACCTCACTGTCGCCGAGTCCCTTGAGGTCCGGCGCGAGAACGACCCGATCGGCTGCCAGCACAGGCAGCACATCGCGCCACATCACTGCGGTCTGCGGCACCCCGTGCAGCAACAGGGTTGGGGTCGCGGAGCTCGGCGCGGCGGGGTCGCTGCGCCACAAGTGGAAGCGCACACCCTCGGCCGCGACGTACCGGTCAGTCGCCGGTGCCAGGGTCTGGCTCACCCGTAGAACACCCTCTCGACAACAGTCCTGGCGCGCCGCGTCGCGCGCCGGTAGTGCTCGACGAAATCGCCGCGGCTGCCGGCCGGGTACCCCATCGCCCGCGCCACCCCGGCCATGACTCTCGCCTCGTCGGGCAGCATTTCACTGACCCGGCCGCGGACCAGCATCACGGCGTTCCGGGTGTCCGAGACGAGCTGCCAGGCGGACGCGAGCGTCTCCGCATCGCCTGCCCCGATCAGATCGGCTGCCACGGCGGCGTACAGCGCATCGAGCGTCGACGTCGTACGCAGCCCTCTCACCTCGTGCGCGTGCTGGAGCTGCAGCAGCTGCACGGTCCATTCGATGTCGGCCAGGCCGCCCGGCCCGAGCTTCATGTGGCGGCTCCGGTCGCCGCCGCGCGGCAGCCGCTCGTTCTCTACCCTGGCCTTGATCCGGCGCACCTCGCGTACACCATCGACGCTGAAATCAGCCGGCCACCGGACCGGTGCGATCAACTCTTCGAACTCATGAGCCAGCTCTGCGTCTCCGGCCACATAGCGGGCTCGCAGCAGGGCCTGCGCCTCCCACACCACGGACCAGCGCTCGTAGTACATCGCGAATGACGCGATGCTCCGCGTCAGCGGGCCCTGCTTGCCCTCCGGACGCAGGTCGGCATCGACCGTGAGCGGCGGGTCGGGGGCAGGCAGGGCGAGCAGGCGGCGCAGCTCGTTGGCGATCGCTAGCGCGGTGTCCGCTGCCTCGCTGTCGACCGCGCCCGGTAGCGGGTCGTGCACGAACAGCACGTCGGCGTCGGACCCGTAGCCCTGCTCGCGGCCGCCGAGCCGGCCCATGCCGATGACCGCGATGCGGCAGTCGAGCGGCCCACCTCGCTCCGTCTCCACCTTGCGCAAAGCGATGTCCAGCGCAGCCGCAATGGTTGCGTCCGCCACGTCACTCAGAGCTACGCCGACGGCCCGGACGTCGAGGAGTCCGAGCAGATCCGCGCAGGCGACGCGCAGCAACTCGTGTCGTCGTACACCGCGCGCGGCGGCGACCGCCGTCTCGGGTGCGGAGTGCCGACGGACGACCGCCGCTTGTTCGTCGCGCAGGGCGGCCGGCCGGACCGGCACGAGCTCCTCGTCGCGCGCGACGATGCTGACCGCCTCCGGCGCCCGGCCGAGCAGGTCAGCGACGTAGCGGCTCGCCGCGAGGAGCTTGGCGAGCCTTTCGGCCACGGTGTCGGAATCGCGCAGCAGCGCGAGGAACCACGGAGACTCGCCGAGGGCTTCGGACACCTGCCGGAAGGCGAGCAGGCCGGCATCCGGATCGTGCGCGTCCGCGAACCAGCCGAGCATCACCGGCAGCATGGTGCGCAAGACCTTGGCGCGCCGGGACAGGCCGCTGGTCATCGACTCGAGGTGCCTCAGGGCGCCGCGCGGATCGGCGAACCCCAGCGCTTCGAGGCGCTCGGTAGCCGCCTCCGGCGACAACCGCACGCTGTCGCCCGGCAGCCGCGAAACTGCCTGCAGCAAAGGCCGGTAGAACAGCTTCTCGTGCAGCCGGCGCACCTCGACCGCGTGCCGCTGGTGCTCTTTCTGCCAGATCTCGACCGCGGTCGACCGCGCGCTGTCCCGCGCACCCAGGGAGCGCGCGAGCCAGCGCAGAGTCGCCGGATCGCTGGGGATCAGATGCGTGCGCCGCAGCCGCTGCAGCTGCAGCCGATGCTCGGTCTTGCGCAGGAAGCGGTACGCCGAGTCGAGCTTCGCCGCGTCGTCCTCGCCGACGTAGCCGCGTTCGGCCAGGGCCTGCAGCGCGGCGAGCGTGCTCTGCTGCCGGATGCTGTCATCGAGCCGACCGTGCACGAGTTGCAGCAGCTGTACGGCGAATTCGACGTCGCGCAATCCCCCCGGCCCGAGCTTGAGCTCGCGGTCGACCTCGGTTGCCGGAATTGATCCCTCGACACGGCGCTTCATGGCCCGGATGTCTTCGACGAAGTCGGCCCGTTCCCCTGCGGACCAGACCAGCGGCGCGATCCGTGTCGTATACGCCGCCCCCAGCTCCGCGTCGCCGGCGACCGGCCGCGCCTTGAGCAGCGCCTGGAACTCCCAGGTCTTCGCCCACCGCCGGTAGTAGGCCTCGTGACTGGCCAGGGTCCGGACCAGCGGACCGGACTTGCCTTCGGGGCGCAGCGCCGCGTCGACGGGCCACAACGTGCCCTCGGCCGTCATCGCCCCGCACACCCGGATCACGCCCTCGGCGAGCCTCGTCGCGGTCCGCAGTGCGGCTTGCTCGTCACCTCGCGGCATCGCCTCCGCGACGAACACGACGTCCACGTCACTGACGTAGTTGAGCTCGCGGCCGCCGCACTTGCCCATCGCGATGATCGCGAGCCGGCAGGGTTCGGCGCCTGGCGCCAGGCCGGCCCGCGCAATGGCAAGCGCCGCCTCGAGCGCGGCGCCCGCGAGGTCGGCGAGTTCGGCAGCGACATCCGCGACGTCGAGCAGCCCGGACACATCCCGCGCCGCCAGCCGCAGAAGCGCGGTGCGGTAGGCGATCCGCAGCTCGCCGAGCTGCTGGTCGCCGGCTGCCGGCGCGACCGGCTGGTCGTCGCCGGGCTCGGCGCCGACGGCCAGCAGGAGCGCGCGCCGCAAGCCGGCGGCCGTCGGCCGCGTCACAGGTAGCAGTGGATCGCGCAGAGCGACCCAAGCGTCAGGGTGCCTGATGAGGTGCTCGCCCAGCGCGGTGGAGATGGCGAGTACGTCGATCAGCATGCCGCGTACTCGCTCGTCGCTGTCGATCACTTCCAGCAGCGAGTCCGCGTCGTCGGCGACCTCGAGCAGCTTGACCAGTGCGCTCAGCGCCAGGTCAGGATCGGCGCTCGCGGCGATGGTGTCGAGGATGTGGCCGAAGAGTTCAGGCCGCTTTGCAAGGCTTTGCGCGGTGCCATCCGGATCGGCGAAGCCCAGCCGCGCGAGAGCGAGGCCCTGCTCGCGATCAGGCGCAGCGTCCGCATCGCTCATGCATTCACCCTAGGCTAGCATTACGTGATCGACGGCGCTTGATCATGGCTATGACGATGATCCAGCGCCGTGGATCACCGGGAATTGCGCGCTTCGGCAGCCGGCGGCGACTAGAGCGAAGGCAGGTAGCGCGCCACTTCGTAGGGCGTGACTATGCGCCGGTAGTCGAGCCATTCCTGCCGCTTGTTGCGCAGGAAGAAGTCGAAGACGTGCTCGCCGAGAGTCTCCGCAACCAGCTCGGAGGTCTCCATGATCCGGATCGCTTCGGAGAGGTTGGTCGGCAGCCGGTCGATGCCGAGCGCGCGGCGTTCGGTGTCAGTGAGCGACCACATGTCGTCCTCCGCGCCGGGGGGCAGCTCGTAGCCCTTCTCGATGCCGCGCAAGCCGGCTGCGAGGATCAACGCGAAGACCAGATACGGGTTGCAGGCCGGGTCGGGCGAGCGGAACTCGATGCGGGTCGAGTTGCCCTTGAGAGGCTTGTACATCGGCACCCGCACCAGTGCGGAACGGTTGTTGTGACCCCAGCAGATGTACGGCGGCGCCTCGCCACCGGCAATCAGCCGCTTGTAGGAGTTGACCCACTGGTTGGTGACCGCGGTGATCTCGGCGGAGTGCGCCAGCACGCCTGCGATGAACTGCCTGCCGACGTCGCTGATGTGGTACTCGTCGGCCGGGTCGTAGAACGCGTTGCGGTCGCCTTCGAAAAGGCTGAGGTGCGTGTGCATGCCCGAGCCCGCGAGGTCGGTCGACGGCTTCGGCATGAAGGACGCGCGCAGCCCGTGCTCGAGGGCAACCTCTTTCATGACAAGGCGAAAAGTCATGATGTTGTCGGCGGTGGTGAGGGCGTCGGCGTACCGCAGGTCGATCTCGTGCTGGCCCGGCGACACCTCGTGGTGGCTGAACTCGACCGAGATGCCCATGCGCTCCAGCATCGCGATCGCCTGCCGGCGGAAGTCGTGGCGCGAGTCCTGGGGCGTCAGGTCGAAGTAGCCGCCGCTGTCGGCCGGCACCGGCTGACCGTTTTCGTCGAGCTCCTCCTTGAAGAGGAAGAACTCGATCTCGGGGTGGGTGTAGAACGTGAAGCCGGCGTCCGCCGCCTTGCGCAGCGCGCGCCGCAGCACCCAGCGCGGATCGGCTTCACTCGGTGTGCCGTCCGGCATCACGATGTCGCAGAACATCCGCGCGACGCCGGGCGCTTCCTCGCGCCAGGGCAGGATCTGGAACGTCGACGGGTCGGGCTTGGCGAGCATGTCGCTCTCGTGCACCCGGGCGAAGCCCTCGATCGCCGAACCGTCGAAACCGATGCCTTCGGTGAAGGCTCCCTCGAGCTCCGCCGGGGCGATCGCCACTGATTTCAGGAAGCCCAGAACGTCGGTGAACCACAGCCGGATGAACCGGATGTCGCGCTCCTCGATCGTGCGGAGCACGAACTCCTGCTGCTTCTCCACGCCGCTACTCCCTAGGTCCGTTCGGTGTGCGACCAGCGTAGCGGCGGGCTGTTACGAAACGCGTCTCGCGACGTGAACGCCGGAAGGCCGGACCCTGGCGGGGTCCGGACTTCCGGCGACGGAGAGGTCAGCTCGCGGCCAGCCCGACTGTCGTGGACAGGTCCGCACCCGGGATCGCCGTGAGCGAGCCGTCTGCTGCCGTGCGGTACGCATTGATTGAGTGCAGGTTGTTGTTGCTCACATACAGGTAGCGGCCGTTGCGGCTGACCGCCTCGTCAGTCGGGTTGCCACCACTGGTCGCAGCCGCCGCGCTCACGACCGAGAGCGAGCCATCAGCACTGATGCCGTACGCCGAGATGGTTCCGCTCCCGGTGTTTGTCACGTAGGCGAACTTGCCGCTCTTTCCGGTTACCAGCCAGCACGCCGCGCCCTGTCCGTTCGCAACCACACCGGAGATGGTGCTGAGCGCGCCCGCCGCTTCGACCTTGTAGGAAGAGGCCGAGCTCGCGCCGGCGGCGCCGCCCGCCGCCTCGGAGACCAGCAGATGGCCGGCCAGGTCGAAGTCGAAGCCGAAGGGCGTCGGTCCAGCAGACGGGCTTGTCACCGGAGCCTGCGGGCGGCCGGACGCCTCCAGGTTGAACACGTCGATGGAGTTGGTCGCCTTGCCGGTCACGACCAGCGCATTACCGGCGGGGGTGAACTGCACCTGGGCGGGGCCGGCAACGTTCAGTGCCTCGGTGGATCCGCTCAGCGGTGTGATCGCGTCGTCCGAGATCCAGAATCCGGACACGTTCGCGGCACCACCGGCGTTGACGACGTACGCGAGATGGCCGCGCACCGTGACGCTGATTGGCTTGTCTCCGCCCGACTCCGCCTTGCCGACGAAGGACAGCCCGGCGTCGGTGACCTTGAACAGGCTGACTTCGTCCGAGCCGGCGTTGACGACGAGCAGCCGGCGCCCGCTATCGGCCAGCGTGACGGCGCCCTGAGACCCCAGTCCGGCACCCGTTCCGAGGCCGTGCGTCCAGACCCGGGTCTTCTCCGTCAGCGTCCCGTCGTCGTGCCGCTCGAAGACAACCACCTCGTTGCCTACGGGTGAGTTGGTCGAGGTGTAGACCGCGCGGCGTACCGACTCTGCTGCCTGCGCGGTACCAGCCAGACCGACTGTCGCGACGCCGGTCAGTGCTAGCGCGATGACCCCTGCGAACGTACTTTTCCTTGCCATCCCTGGCCTCCTCTGGCGGGGGTCCGTCCCTCGCCCTCGGCTCAGCCAATCCCACGAATGTCCGTTTCCATGCCTGTTTTTGGATCCCGTAAGCAGGCTGTAAGTCGCCCGTAATGCTTTCCCCCGGCAGGACGAAAGCGAGATCGGCCGCTACCTCTAAGCTGGCTGGAGAAGGGAGGTTCATCACATATGGCCTGGCTCAGGATCGCCCTCGCGCAGATCGACCTGACCGTCGGCGACATCGACGGCAATGTGGAACTGATCCGGGAGTGGACGTCGCGGGCCCGCGACGCCGGGGCGCATCTCGTCGCATTTCCTGAGATGGCCGTCACTGCCTACCCCGTCGAGGACCTCGTCTACCGGCGCAGTTTCGCCGAGGCTTCGCGGCAGGCCGTGGAGAAGCTCGCCGCTGAATCGGGTGACATGGCCGTCGTGATTGGTTACCTGGACCACGACGAAGGTCCGCGCAATGCCGCCGCGGTCCTGCACCAGGGTGCCGTGAGAGCCCGCTACTACAAGCACTTCCTGCCCAACTACGGAGTGTTCGACGAGCAGCGCTACTTCCGACCCGGCGACTCGGTTCCCGTCATCAGGCTGCACGGCATCGACCTGGCCGTCACGATCTGCGAGGACCTCTGGCAGGACGGCGGTCCGGTCGCGGCAGCCGGCCACAGCGGTGCCGACCTCGTCATCGTTATCAACGGGTCGCCGTACGAGCAGGCGAAGAGCGACTTCCGCCGCGACCTCGTCGCGCGCCGGGCGGCCGAGGGCGGGGCGACCGTCGCCTACGTGAACACCTGGGGCGGGCAGGACGAACTCGTCTTCGACGGCGACTCGATGATGATCGATCCGGCCGGCCGGCTGCTGTGCAGGGCACCGATGTTCGAGGACGCGCTTCTCCTGCACGACCTCGAGCTGGCGCCCGCCGACCGGCGCGACCGTGACGAGCCGACCGACGGCATCAGCATCGACCGGATCACGCTCAGCAACGATCTCGCCGAGCCGCCCGCCGAGCGGGTCGACGGGGGCATCTGTCCGCCGCTCGACGACGCCGCGGAGGTGTGGGGCGCGATCGTCACGGGCACCCGCGACTACGTCCGCAAGAACGGCTTCTCTTCAGTGGTGCTCGGCCTTTCTGGCGGCATCGACTCCGCGATCGTCGCGACCGTCGCGCGGGACGCACTCGGCGCCGATGCCGTACACGTCGTCGCGATGCCGTCGTCGTACTCCTCCTCGCACAGCGTCGAAGACGCGGAGGAACTCGCCCGCCGCCAGGGCCTGCGCTACTCAATCGTGCCGATAGCGCCGATGGTCGAGGCGTTCCACGAGGCTCTGAAGGAACTTGGGGGCATCACCGGCCTGTCCGCCGAAAACCTGCAGGCGCGGGTACGCGGCATGCTCCTGATGACGCTCTCCAACCAGCACGGCCACCTGGTGCTGACGACAGGCAACAAAAGCGAGCTGGCAACAGGGTTCTCCACCCTGTACGGCGACAGCGCCGGCGGTTTCGCGCCCATCAAGGACGTGCCGAAGACGCTGGTTTTCGAACTCGCGCGGTGGCGCAATCGCGTCGCGGCAGAGCGCGGCGAGACCCCGCCCATTCCGGAAAACACGATAAGCAAGGCGCCGTCAGCCGAGCTCGCGCCTGGCCAGCTCGATGCGGACCGGCTGCCGCCGTACGAGACTCTCGACGCGATTCTGGACGACTACGTCGAGCACGATCTGGGCCGCACGGAGCTCCTCGCCAAGGGTCACGGCGAAGCCATCGTCGACAAGGTGATCCGGCTCGTCGATCTCGCGGAGTACAAGCGCCGACAGTATCCGCCCGGGCCGAAGATCTCACCGAAGAACTTCGGCCGCGACCGGCGCCTGCCGATCACCAACCGTTTCCGCGAAGGGCCGCCGTGACGTTTCCGCGGAGATGTCGAGCATGCCTGTTGTTGTCGCGACGGCGA
>JBDTYE010000135.1:0-8251 GCA_040005895.1 Actinomycetota bacterium
TCCGGCTCCGGCTCCGGCTCCGGCTCCGGCGGATCCTCGGCCACCTCTTCGCCCGCCAAGCCCGCGGCCGCTGCCAGCTGATCCAGCCGCCCGTCCACAGAGTTCGCTGGTGGCCGGTGCGCTGACGCGCTGCGCCGCTAGGGTCGCTGCACATACGCGACTCCAGGAGGTTCGGTGGCGGCGCAGGCGGATATCGGGGTCATCGGCGGCTCGGGGTTCTATTCATTCCTCGACGACGCGCGCGAGGTGCGGGTCGAGACGCCGTTCGGTCCTCCGTCGGACCCCCTGGTGCTCGGCACCGTCGAGGGGCGCTCCGTCGCCTTCCTCCCGCGGCACGGCCGCGACCACCGGTTTCCGCCGCATCAGATCAACTACCGGGCCAACCTTTGGGCGCTGCGCTCCGTCGGCGTCGCTCGCATCCTCGCTCCGTGCGCGGTCGGCTCGCTTCGGCGCGAGGTCGAGCCCGGGTCGCTGGTCGCCGTTGACCAGATCGTCGACCGCACCAGCGGGCGGGCGTCCACCTACTACGACGGTCCGCAGGTAGTGCATGTGCCGTTCGCGGAGCCCTATTGCCCGATCGGTCGCGAGATAGCGGTGGCCGCCGCACCCCGGCACGGATTCAGGGTCCACGACGGCGGCACTCTTGTCGTCATTCCGGGGCCGCGGTTTTCGAGCAAGGCGGAGTCGCGGTCCTACGCCGCCGCCGGCTGGTCGGTGATCGGCATGACCGCGCACCCGGAGGCCGCGCTGGCGCGCGAGCTCGCGCTCTGCTTCACCACACTGGCGTTGGTCACCGACTACGACGTCGGTGTCGAAGGCCACGACAAGCAGGTCACCCAAGAGGAAGTACTGCGGGTCTTCGCGGCCAATACCGCCCGCCTCCGATCGTTGCTCTTCGAGATCGTCCCGGCGTTACCCGCCGTCCGAACGTGCCCTTGCGCCAGCTCTCTCGATGGCACTGACGGCCCCGCCGCTCTCGCCAATATCGAGGCGCGCGCCGCCGTCGGCGAGCCGGGGCGCGACCAAGACGAGTCGGCCGCTGCGCGGTGAGAGGTTGGGTCGGCCGCTTGTCCGCCCGGAGCGCGGCCCGGCTGCTCGACCGGCACCGGCGGCTGGTCGCTGCGCTCTGCGCTGCGGCCGCTGTGGGCGCCATGCTCTCCGTACTCGCCCCGAAACCGGCGCCGACCGAGACGGTGCTGACCGCGTCGACGGACCTGGCGGCCGGGCACGCGCTGACGCTACGTGACCTCAGGACGCTGGCGTTGCCGCCTGCCGCCGTACCCGCTGGTGCGCTTCGTCCCGGCGCCGACGTGATCGGCCGCGCGATCGCGCTTCCCGTGCGCCGCGGCGAGGTACTCACCGACGTCAGGCTGGCCGGGTCGGCGCTGCTCACTGCGGTCACGACGGGTGGGCTGGTGGGGACGCCGGTGCGCATCGCCGACGCGGCTGCGGTGGCGCTACTGCGGGCTGGCGATCATGTCGATGTTCTCGGGGCGACCGAGGGCCAACAGGTCGCAGCGGTGTTGGCCAGCGATGTCCTCGTCGTGAGCGCCCCTGATCGTTCGCCGGGCGCGACCGACGTCGGGCTGGAAAGCGGCGCGCTCGTCGTACTCGCGACGACTCCGGAGAATTCGCGGCGGCTCGCTCAGGCCGCCATCGGCGCCCGGCTGTCGATCGTGCTGCGCGGCTGAGTCAGGAGCCGAAAGCGCGCAACGTGTCGAGCATCTCCTTGCACGGCGCGCAGACCGGTGAGCCCGGCTTCGCCGAGCGAGTGACAGGAAAGACTGCGCCGCAGAGTGCCTGAACCAGGTTTCCGGTCACGGCGCTCTCGACGATCTTGCTCTTGTCGACGTAGTGGAAGACGACCTCGCCGGTGTCGCCGTGCGACAACTTGGGCGCGATGTCGGGAGCAACAGTCATGCCCGGCAGATTACCCGCGGCGGACCGGCGGACGGTAGCCCGCGCCATCCGGATCCGGGTGCGGGGCCTACCCCGACAGACCCCAGGGTCGCGGAGGGCTGCCAGGGGAACGAATCCGGGGGTTTCCCCGATGGTCGCGGCCGCGCCGCCTCGACAGGCTGGAGGCATGCCGGCGCCACCAGGGAACCGGCCCTCGGGGAGGCAATCTCATGCGCCAGCAGGTGGCACCGCAAGCCTCGAATCGGTGCCTGTCCGTACTGGCCGCCGCCGCCGGTGCCGCGCTCGTCGTACTCCTCTATACGCTTCCGCAGCAACCCGCTTCGGATCCGCCGGGTCGTCGCGGACCGGTGGTCGTCGGCCCGCTCGGCAGCTTGCTGGTCAGCGGCGTACCGGTCGCCCCCTGATGGCGGTCCTCGCGCCTGAAGAGACGATCAGCGCACCCCGGGTCGAGTCGGGTCGTGGCACGGCGGGCGGCCGAGTCCGGGCGAGGCTCGGTGGGCCGGTCGTTGAACTCGCCGGTGTGCGGCGCCGATTGTCGGGTGCGTGGCACGCCGGCCGGCGGCCGATTCTGGGGACGATCGCCGCCACGTGTGTCGCGGCGGCCGCGATCGCCGAGCGCCAGAGTGTGATCCGTCCTGCTCTCGAAAGGCTGGGGGCGGAGCAGGCCGGGCTCCCGCTGGCGACCGCCGTCCTGCGATTGCCGCTCTCGCTCGTCATGCCGAGTCCGTCCCTGCCGTACTGGGGTGCGCTGGCGCAGGTGTTCGCGTTCGTCACGGCCGGCGAACTGCTCTTCGGCTGGCGCAGAACTGTCTACGTCGGGCTGCTCGCGCACGCCGCGGCGACCCTGTCGGCGCGCGCAATGATCGCCATTGGCGGTGGCCCGCTGTCGCTGCCGGCGCACTATCTGACCGTGCGCGACACCGGTCCGTCGGCCGCCGTCGTCGGCATCGCCGTCTACGGGATGGTCAAGCTGCGTACGCCGTGGATGCTCGCTCTCGCGGTCGGCGTACTCGTGTTCGAAGTCGTTGCCGTGCCCAATCTCGCGGGCCGCGAGCACCTGACTGCGATCGTCGCGGGCGCAGCGTTAGCCATGCTGGAGCAAGCCTTCGGGTCCAGCTCACGCGCCGCCGACGGTCATCTCTGCGATGAGCATGGTGGCGCCGGCAAGCGCGCCGCCGAACGGGAAGAACCTGCGGTCGTCACCCAGCAGCGTGATCGCGGTCAGGATGTCGACGATCGTCGAAGAGACCGTCACCTCGCGTACCGGCTCGGCGAGTTCGCCGCCGCGGATCCACATGCCGGTTGCGCCGACGGAGAATTCGCCGGACACCGGATTGGCGCCGGAGTGGATCCCCGACACATCCTGCACGTAGAGGCCGTCGTCGATGCTCGCAACGATGGCCACCGCGGGCGTCGTCTCGCCGTCGAAGAACAGGTTGCTCGGCGAGATGCCGGGCGAACTCTTGTAGCCGGCGCGTGAGGCGTTGCCGGTCGACTGCTGGTCGCCTTCGGCGCGCGCCGCGGTTTGCGTGTTGTGCAGGAACCCGTTGAGGACCCCGCCGGAGATCATTTCGGTACGCCGCGTGGGCACGCCCTCGTCGTCGAACGGCGCGGCAGCAGGACCGGCCAGCAGCCGGCCGTCGTCCACCAGCGACAAGGATGATGCCGCGACGTGCCGGCCGACCTTGTCGGCAAATAGGGACCGGCCTTTCTGGACCGCCTCCGCCGTCAGCGGCGATGCGAGCACTCCGAGGAACGACGCGGTCACCAGCGGGTCGAAAACCACCGGAACCTTCGCAGTGGCTGCCTTTCGCGCGCCGAGCAGCCGGGTGGACCGCTTGACCGCCTCGACCGCGGCCGCCTCGATGTCGAGTTCGTCGAACGCCCGGCCCTGCGTCAGGCCCAGGCCGGTCTGCGTCTCCTCGCCGTCGCGCGCCAGCGCCGACACCCACGCGTAGGCGTCGGTCCGCTCGTACTCAGCCGAGACGCCTCGGGACGACGCGATCGCCGCCCGGGTCAGCTGGTCGCCGTACGCCGCGTTGTCCACCCCTCGCACCCGGGCATCCCTGCCGGTGGTCGAGCGTTCGAGCGCGAGCGCCAATTCGACCTTGCGCGCCATCGGTACGCCGTCCAGCCCGGCTATGTAGATGCCCGGCAGCTCGGTGACCGGCGACGGCGCAGGCAGCACGTTGCCGACGTCCTGCGTGGCGAGTTCGGCGTTCGACCTCGCCTCCCCCAGCGCGAACGCCAGACCCTCGGCCGACAGGTCCGACGTTGAGGCGAAACCGAGACGGCCGGCACGCACGACGCGAACCCCTAGCCCGCGGGTCTCCGACGACGACAGCTTCTCGATCTCCTGCTCGAACACCGAAACCGAGTTGGACACCGAATGGATCGCGAAGGCTTCGACGTCCTCGCCGGATTCCGCCCGGGCCGCGACGCCCGCCGCCAGCGACAGCAACTCGCTCATTCGGTGCCTCCGACGGTGAGCTTGGCGATGCGCAGAGTCGGGGTTCCGAGACCGACAGGAACCCACTGGCCGTCTTTGCCGCACATGCCTTCCTTGCTGTCGAAGTCGCTCCCGACCGCGTCGATCAGCGACAACGCCTGCGGCCCGTTGCCTATGAGGTTCGCGCCACGGACGCGGCGGGTCAGCTCCCCGTTCTCGATCAGATAGGCCTCGGTGATGCCGAAGACGAAGTCGCCCGTGGCCGGGTTGACCTCTCCTCCACCGAGCCCTTCGGCGTACAACCCGTGTTTGACGTCAGCCAGGATCGCAGCGGGGTCGGATTCGCCGGGCAGGATGT
This sequence comes from Actinomycetota bacterium, assembly GCA_040005895.1. Lineage (GTDB taxonomy): Bacteria > Actinomycetota > Actinomycetes > BP-191 > BP-191 > JBDTYE01. The sequence continues at coordinate 4,728 of JBDTYE010000135.1, forward strand.
AGGAGTTGGTCATCCGCGGAATTGGTAAGTGCGCATATGACTGTCTGCGGCCGTTGCCCGATGAGGGGACACCGAGCCGGGCCGCGCTGATCCGGTCACTCATCTCACCGGTCTGCACACCCGCATCGAAGAGCACAGTGCGCTGCGCCGGCGCGCCCTCGTCGTCGAAGCCGAAACTGCCCCATGCGTTGACCACGGTCGCGTCGTCGACGCCGTTGACGAGGGTCGAACCCACCTGCGAGCCCTTGCGCTTTGAGTACACCGTCGTGTTCTTGACGATCGAGTCGGCCTCCAGGCCGTGGCCGCACGCCTCGTGGAACAGCACGCCGCCGCCGCCCGCGTTGAGCACCACGGTCATCTCGCCGGCCGGGGACGGCACCGAGTCCAGCAGCCGCACCGCACGTTCGGCGGCAGCCCGGCCGACGGTGGCCGGCGGATACAAGTCGAGCAATTCCGCACCCAGGGACCCGCCGGGGCCTTCGAAGCCGGTCTGCACTATGCCGTCGCGCGCGGCGACCACCTGGCACACGAGCCGGGTGCGGGTGCGCGTCTCATCGGAGAGATGTCCCAACGAGTTGGCGAGGAATACCCGCTGCACCACGTCGGAGTACGACGCCGCAACCTGCCTGACGTCTGAGCCGACCGACCAGGCCGCCTCTTCCGCGGCGCGCGCAGCGGCGACTTTTTCGGCCTTGCTGACCGACGAAGGGGTTCGCAGCACCGCATGCGTGATCGGGGCGACCACCCGGGTCAGGTCGACGACCGACACCATCTGCTGCCCTTGCAGCGAAGCGGCGGCGGCGCGGGCGGCGTCCAGCAGCGACTGCCGGGTGAGGACGTTCGTATAGGCGTACGCCGCCTGCTGGCCCTTGACTACGCGCACTCCGGCGCCTTGGTCGCGGCCGCTCGTGAGTTCTTCGATGCGATGGTCGTCGATGCTGATCGACGTCGCGTCGCGCCTTTCGGCGTAGACCTCGGCCCACTCACCACCCGTGCCCAACGCAGCGTCGAGAACGTCCCGCACATCGGCTTCGTCGAGCACACGCGCCTCCACAACCAGGGCTGACATCGAAGTCATGACCCTAACGCGATGACACCGTCGACTCCCGAGCGGACTTCATCCGATGTGGGGATCTGCTGGTACGGCTTGCCATACCAGCAGGCGCCCAAATGGGCACAACTGGGGACGAGGCAACGGCAAGGGCGTGGCAAATGGGGCAAACGACGGCGGGCCCGGCCGCGTCCGTAAGGACGCCCGCCGGGCCCGTCAGTCGTCTTCGGCCGTGGTCACCGCCGGGGGGACGATGGCACTGCTGCCGAAGGTCCGCGCCGTGCCCTGGGGGGAGGGCAAGGCCGGAGCCGAAGGAGCGTCGGGGTAAACGCACCATCCGGATACTGCTGCCGCCCGCGCCATTGGGGGCAATGGCGCGTCGGCCGGTGGCAACTGCCGCGGGGGGGTGCGGCAGGGACCACGTCTTCTGAAAGGACCGGTCAGCGATCCGTCGCCACCGAACGCTTACACGTATTTCTTCGGTCGCCGAGCCGCCTGCGCCGGCCACCCGTTCGGGTGACGTGCCCGCAGGTCAGTCGCGGTCCTCGTGATGCGGTGGCCGTTCTTCGCTGAGCCTGTCGTCCTCCTCATCCGGTGGCGATTCGCCCCAGCCGACGTCGGAATCGTCGTCTGCGCGATCCGGCACCGTCGGTTCGCTCATGTGCCCCGCGGCGCCCACCGGAAGAAACGAATGGCCGCGATCACCCCCACGACGATCCAGGCACCCAGCCGGACGGAGTCGAACAGCGTGAGGCCCGGTCCCGGCACCTTGTGCAAGAACAGGTACTGCATCCCGTGCGCCAGTGGCTGCAGCGGGAAGCACTCAGCGATGACGCGCACGGCCCTGGGCGCTTTGTCCACCGGAAACCAGACGCCGGAGAAGAAGGACAACGGCAGCACGATGGCATTCGTGACGGCGGGCGCGGCGTCGCGATTCGGGATGAACGAGCAGATCGCGAGACCGAGAGCCGACAGCGCCGCCGTGCCCAGGAGAATCATCACGACCAGCCCGGGTGCGGTCGCCAGTGGCGGCTTGACCCCATAGCCGACCCGGCCTATCAGCAGTACGACGACGGCGAGGGCAACCGTTGTCGCACATGCGGAACCGATCAGCCCGACCAGGTAGACCCAACGAGGAATCGGCGATCCCTGGATTCGCTTGAGCACACCGTCCTGTCGCAGCGATGCGATGTTGATGGCCAAGTTGCCGAACGTCGTACCGACGATCCCGTAGGCCAGGATCCCGGGCACGAACAGAGTCACGAACGGCACCTCGCCGCCGCCGAACTTGACCGGATCGTTGCCGTTGAGCGACGCGAAAATGAACAGGAACATCACGGGCAGCAGGAACGTGAAGAACGCCGCCGTCCGGTTGCGCCAGAAGGCGCGCTGCTCGTATCGCACCTGCCGAAGCGCGAGCTGCAGGTCGCGGTTCACAGCACCGCCGCCTGCTCGCTGTGACCGGTCAAGCGCAGGTAGATGTCCTCGAGGCTCGGCGGCGTGACAGCGAACTGCTCCAAGTCGACGGCCAGGTCGATCGCCCACCCCGTCAAGCGGTACGCCGCCGCCACCGGCGAGCCGGTGACCAGCGTCACGCGACTGCCGTCGACCTCCCAAGAACCGTCGGGCAGGGCGGGCAGCGCATCCGCCGGCGTACCCGCCGGCAACACGAACGTGATCGTCGCCGGCGCGACGTCTCGGCCGCCGAGGTCGCCAGGCGTGCCGCTGGCCACGATCTCGCCGGCCGTGATGACCGCGACGCGGTCGGCGAGTTCCTGCGCCTCGTCCATGAAGTGCGTGGTCAAAAAGACCGTCTTACCCAGATCGCACAGGTTGCGGATCGTCCGCCATGCACTGCGCCGGGCGGAGGGGTCGAAGCCGGTCGTCGGCTCGTCGAGAAAGATCAGATCCGGGTCGCCGACCAGCCCGAGCGCGAGATCGAGCCGGCGCCGCTGACCACCCGACAGGGTGCGAATGAGGGCGTTCGGCTTCTCCGACAGCTCGACCAGCTCGATCAGCTCGCCGACCGGCCGAGGGTGCTCGTAGTAGGAGCCGTACATGCCGATTGTCTCGGTGACCGTGAGTGTCTCGACGATGCCGCAGGACTGCAGCACGATCCCGATCCGCTCCCGGAACGCGCGACCACCCGACGCCGGGTCGAACCCGAGCACCGTGACGTCACCGGCCGTCCGCGAGCGAAAGCCCTCGAGGATCTCGGTGGTCGTCGTCTTCCCGGCCCCATTCGGCCCGAGCAGCGCGAAGACCTCGCCCTCGTTCACCTCGAAAGAGATATCCCGGACCGCTCGGTTGTCGCCGTAGCTCCTTTCCAGACCCCGTACTTCGATCGCGACCATGCGGGGCAGCCTAGACCTGGTCGCTGGCTGCCTCCGGCAGCACCCTTCGCTGTCCGGGTACGCCGTCGCCGATGAAATCGCCGGCGTGCTCGTGCAGCCCGAACCTGTCGTAGATGTGC